>JBCBIK010000135.1:0-14026 GCA_038524545.1 Cyanobacteria bacterium J06623_4
CCACCAAACGATTGAGCTTGCCGCTCTTATATCCCTCCAAATCCAGCGTCACATAGCTAAAGCCAAACCCCTGAAAAGCCGCCACTAGCTCAGGCAAATCCGTCTTCGCCACAAACCCTGCGATCGCCTCCGGCATCAGCTCAATCCGCGCCGTCTCCCCATCCGAGCGCACCCGCAAATTCCGGTAGCCCAGCTCACGCATGTACCGTTCAGCCCGGCCCACCCGGTGAAGCTTCTCCGTGGTAATCAGCTCCCCATAGGGAAACCGCGAACTCAAGCAGGGCTGCGACGGCTTATCCCACCAGGGCAGCCCCAGCTGCTTAGAGATTTCTCGCACCTCCAGCTTGGTAATCCCCACTTCTGCCAGCGGCGATCGCACCCCCCGTTCCTTCGCTGCCTTTATCCCTGGCCGGTAGTCCTGCAAGTCATCTGCATTGAGCCCGTCTACCACGTATTCATAGCCCAGCTCATTCGCCAGCGGCCGCAGCGTATCGTGCAGCTCGCTCTTGCAAAAGTAACAGCGATTCACCGGGTTAGACGTATAGTCCTCATTCTCCATCTCATGGGTTTCCACCACCTGGTGCGCAATTCCCATCTGCGCCGCCTGCGCCTTCGCATCCTCAAAGTCCTCCGGCATCAGCGAAGGCGAATTCGCCGTTACCGCCAGCGCCCGGTCGCCCAGCATATCCCATGCCACCTTCGCCACCAGCGTGCTATCAATTCCCCCCGAATAGGCAATGAGCGTCCGGTCCATCTCCTGGAAAATCGCTCTCAGCCGCAACAGTTTCTCAGACATATCAAAAGACAAAAAATACAGCGAATCCCACAGCCTCCACTCTAGCGCTTCTCAAACAGAGCTAGCATCGGATACCTCTACAGGCTAAGAAACGACCCCCTGCTCTCAATTTTCTCCGGCCAGAAGTTGTTCAACACGGTAATCAAGGGAGGGAAAAACTTGAGACAGAATTTTCTGCTTATCCCGATAGACCGTTTCGACGTATTGTCCATCCTTCAAAATCAGCACTGTCACCTGCGCCCGATGTCGGTCAATAATCCAATACTCCGGGATGTTCCAGCGTTCGTATTGAACCCGCTTCCAATCGTAGTCTCGGCGATAGTTCTCACTGGTTGGCCCGCCCGGACTCACAACTTCTGCGACAAAGACTGGCGCAGGCATACCAAAGAGTATGGTGCTTTTGTTCAATTCACCCATCAGCTCGATATGAGCTGGCCGAAGAACCACAATATCTGGCTTGCGGTTGACACGCGTATCACCAACAGGATGAACCTGTAACTCAGTCGCAGAGATCTTAACCAGGCGTTTGGAAGAAACAAGCTGTTTCAGCGTAAACGCCAATTCATCAGCGATTGAAATATTCCTTTCATCTTCAGGTGGCAATTCAACAATCTCTCCGCTACTCAGCAGCCGAAAGTTTCCTTCCGGGTTCAGGTCTGCGTTCAAATATTCAGCGTAGGTTTTGTAGCGAGTACGGGTGAACGTCACAGCAGCTCAAAAGCTCCAAACTCACAAATCATACGCCAAATATAGCAAACCAAAACCCATCAAACCGAACAACGAATGGCTCTAGAAAGTATTCTTAGCCCACAGACAATCAACTAAAACCCTTCCTTCAGGGCAGTGGTCCTTTCATTGAGAACGATTCACAAATTCAGAAGGGCCAAGCAAGCTTTCAGAGGAGTCCGTCAAGCCTTCAAGCGGGCCATCCCTTCATCCAGCCGAACCGCGACCTAGCGCCAACCACCCAAACACTTCACCTTGCGTTAGCTCAACAGCATCAGCAAACGCCGGAACCGCCAACCGCTCAGCCTCATTAAACAGCCGAGGCTGTTCGCCCGCCGCACAGGTCAAAATCGAACGCTCGTCTGGATCAACCAACCACCCCATCCGAGTACCGTGGTTTAGCGCATGCAAAACTTTGTTCCAAACTTTGGTGTAGCCTTGCCCTGGAGAAAGAATCTCAATTGCCCAGTCTGGATAGCCCTCGAAGTCATTGGTGATTGTACCCTCAGCATCAAAAGTAATGCGCTCCCAAGTCAAAACACTGATATCAGGCAGGATAGAACGTCCAGCAAATGTACATCTCAACTCAGGAAAAGCAGAAGCCACTTCCAGGGGTTCTAGCGATTCATTAATAGCTAACGCTAGTCTCAATTGAAGCCTACTGTGCTTGAGTTTTAGCATCGGCTTTTGAACAACTTCACCATCAATGTATTCACTCGCAGGCTTTGCCTCTGGCAACGCCAGAAACGATTTCAAGCTCAGCTTCTCGACAGGTGCTTGTACCATCATCAAGACTCAATTACAGCCGTTCTCTAAACCCTATCGTATCGAAACCACCCCAGCCCCAATCCTCAGAACTGCCGCCGCTCAAACACGCTCACCGTAATCGTCAGCAGCAGCGCCGTGTAGATCAGCCCATACACCGCATTCTCCACCAGGCCACCCCCACTCGGCGGCGCCACAAACCCATTGGCAATCTCATTCTTTAAGTTCAGTCGCTCCAAGTCAGGCAGCACCAAAAACAGCCCCTCCGCCACCCGGCGAAAGCTCTCACTCTCCGCAATCTTATCCAGCGCCAGAATATTTCTCGTCTCGTGCCCCACCGCAAAAATCGCCAGCGTCATCAGCGTCGCCAGGATCGTGCTTGTCACCACCCCAAACATCATCGCCACCGCAATCAGCAGCACCATCTCCAAAAACATAAAGAAAGTCGCCAGCACCATCAGCGGCAGCTCGTAGGGCACCCCGCTCAGCGAAAGCAGTCCCAGCATCAGCACCGTCAGCGAGCCGATCAGCACCGCCATCACCAGGCTCAGGCCCAAATGCTTACCCAAAATAAATTCAGCCCGGCTCACTGGCTTCGCAATTAGTACCAGCACCGTCTTCTTCTCAATCTCTTTGTTGATTAGCCCCGTCCCGATAAACACCACCACAAACAAAGAGAGAATATTAATCGCAGCAAGGCCCGTATCCAAAATCAGCTTATCTTCTGTGCCTGCCGCCACCTCCGGCAGCAGCGTAATCGCCATCACCATAACGATGCCAAACACGCCCACCACATACAGAATGCGATCGCGCACCACCTCCAAAAACACATTGCGCGCAATCGTCCAAATCTTGCCCCAGCTTGTCGTCATCGTCGTTGCTAACGTCATAAATAATTCGTCCAAACGTAATTCATATAAAAAGAAAACTCTTATCCCGCCGCCAAAAGCACCTCAATTGGCAGCCGTCACCCACTGTTCCACAGGCCGATCCTCCCCGCAGTTCACAGCTGTAATCTGAGACGTGGGCGGTGGCTGATTCTCCTGGGTCTGCACTGCCCGGGGCCTGTCCACCGGCACAATTCTGCAGGTCTTCTCCAGAAAAAAGCCCGTCTCCCTCGCCGCAGGCCCCGCCCAGGTCGCCCGCAAATCGAGTAAATAACCCTCCCCAAACTCCCTCGGCTCCGCCACCGCTATCCGCCAAAACTGAGCCTCATCCGGCGCACTCAACTCATCTAGCGCCCGGCGAGAAATCGTCTCCAAACGCGGCTGCCGGGTATACAGCCACCGCTCAGTTTGGTACCACGGCTGACTATTTAGCTCCAGCGCGATCGCACTCGCCATATCCTGCAATAGCGCCCCCCCTTGAGAAGGCTGCTGCCGGTCCTGCACAAAGTCATACACAAACGCACTGTCTGCCAAAGGCCTCACCAGCAGGCTCGGATAGTGACTGACCCAGTCCTGCACCCGAAAATGAAACATAATCCAGCTGCTCAGCAGAAAATTAACCAGCGCCGTCATCACCAGCGTCTTCTGAAACTTAGTATTCGGCAGCCCAAACTTTAAGTCCCAGCTGACAAACTTAGGCAGCGCCATAATAATCGTTGACACCACAGGCCAGCACGAAAGCGCCCATCTAAAGCGGGTATCTGTCCAGGGCCGAAACAAAAACAAACACAGCACAATCCCCGTAATCCAGGGACCCAGCGAAAAGTTGTTCACCTTGATCGGCTTCACATCAGACGACTGCTTCGTATCCGAAAAAGCCCACCAAATCGCGCAGGTAAAAAAGACCCAGCTGAGATTCCTCAGCACCCAAATCGCCGCCCCACTATCACCCTCTATCGACTCCAGGGCGATCGCCACCAGCAGCGAAAAAAAACTCAGCCACAGTAGCGTCTGCCAGGCAAAATAACCCTTCGGCCACAGCAGCGTTTGCAGATCTTTTCGCAGCCCCGAAAAAACATCGTCCATCACGCAACCCACCCCTCCACAACGGCGCGCAACAAAAGCAACAGCAAAATAACGCTAAAGCTCGCCGCATTTGCCTGCAGCACCGTATCGGTGAAATCCACCGCCGATTGGCGCGCCTCGCTCACCGTACCTCTCGCCTGCGCGTAGCGTTCATCCCGCGACAGCTGCCGGGGCTTCTGCTTAAAGTCAGTCCAGCTATCGTCTGCCCGCAAAAAGAACTCCAGTCCCTTCGCCTTAATAAAGAAAGTCGCAAAAAATCCCAACAGCCCAGTTGCCAGCAGCGTCGCCCCCAGCTGCGTCGTCCAGCCATTTTGCAACACCTGATCAAACAAGACGTAGCTAATAATCTGCTCCTTAATAGTCGGCGGCGACAGCGGCTCCACAATCAAAAAGACCAGCCAGCCCACCACCACCGCCGCCAGATTAGTCACCATGGCATACTGCACACTGGTCTGAAATCCCAGCCGCAGTCGCTGACGCAAGATACCCGCCTCAATCGCGATTGCCACCATCAAAAACAACACCTGAAATGCAATTGTTCGCAGCGGCAGTATTGGCTCATACTCCATGCCAGCGTTCGGTCCTTCCCAAATAGCGTTCCATATCGCATAGGGTATAACCTCACGGCCCTTTTGTGATAGCTCAAGCCCTCAGTAAATCTTCTGAAATCTCCATAACGGCTTGTACCGGCCCTCAAAAAGCCCAGTAAGATGGTGCCAATAGATAGGCCCATAGAAGAAAAAGTCACCTCCCATGCCCAGAGCCATCGGTATCCGCACCGCCCAAAACACCTCCGAGCGCCTCACGGGCCAAATCCACATCTACGACGGAGAAGGCAAAGGCAAATCTCAAGTTGCCCTCGGCGTCGTCCTTCGCTCCATTGGGCTCGGCATTCACCAGTTTATGGAAAGCCGAGTACTGCTGCTGCGCTTTCTCAAAGGCCCTGGCCGCACCTACGACGAAGACGCCGCCATCGAAGCCCTGCAGCGCGGCTTCCCCCACCTGATCGATCAGGTCCGCACTGGCCGCGCCGAGTTCTTTGGCCCCGAAGCCATCACCAAGTTCGACAAGCAAGAAGCTCAGCGCGGCTGGGACATCGCCAAAGGTGCGATCGCTTCCGGCCTCTACTCAGTCGTCGTCCTTGACGAGATCAATCCCGTCCTCGATCTCGACCTGCTCCCCATCAACGACGTCATCAAATCACTCAAAAACAAACCCGACTACCTCGAAATCATCGCCACTGGCCGCGCCGCGCCCCCCCAGCTCGTCGAAATCGCCGACCTGCACTCCGAGATGAAGCCCCAAATTCACCAAACCGCCGCCGATATCGGCATCGAAGGCATCGAAATCTACACCGGTGACGGCAAAGGCAAATCCACTAGCGCCCTCGGCAAAGCCCTCCAAGCCATTGGCCGCGGCATCAGTCAAGACAAATCTCACCGCGTCATGGTGGTCCAGTGGCTCAAAGGAGGAAAGGGCTACACCGAAGACGCTGCGATCGCTGCCCTCCGCAAAAGCTACCCCCACCTAGTCGACCATCAGCGCTGTGGCCGCGATGCCATCGTCTGGCGAGGGCAGCAGCAACCCATCGACTACATCGAAGCCGAACGCGGCTGGGAAATCGCCAGCACCGCCATCGCCTCCGGCCTCTACAAAACCATCATCCTCGACGAACTCAACCCCACCGTCGACCTAGAGCTGCTGCCCGAAGAACCGATCATCCAAACCCTGCTACGCAAGCCCAAAGACACCGAAGTCATCATCACTGGCCGCTGCAAAAACCAGCCCGCCTACTTCCAGCTAGCCAGCACCCATTCAGAAGTGTTCTGCCACAAGCACTACGCAGAGCGCGGCGTCGAACTCAAGCGCGGCGTCGACTTCTAACCCCGCTGTAATCGCTACCTTGGCCGCAAACACTCCGTTCCAGGCATCTCTCCAAATATCTGCGCCGAATAGTCCCAAACCGCCTCATTTTCAAACAGCTTCCGGTAGACCGGATTCTCAGCAAACGTCCGCCAGCGGCTCGTCACATCCATCGCCCGGGCCTGACCGCTCAGCCCCATCCCATCGAAGGAGCTGCCACCGCCAAATCCTGTCACCTTATCAATACCCGCATCCGTAAACGGGATATCCAGCTGGCTAGCCAGCTCACGGCGATAGTCCTCATCCGCAAACCAACGGTTGTAGTTAATGCAAACTCGATTGCGCCTGAGGTACTGGCTCTCCCCAACAAATTCCTTAGCGTACTCAACCCACAGCGCCACCATCGACATCTCAGGCGCCTTTGTCTTCGTAAATTTCTGCTTTAGCCGACTGGCAAACAGGTTAAACGGATCGCGCAACAGCAGCAGGTCAAATCGCTTCTCGCTCTCTCCCAAATACATCGCCCGATTCCGTTCAAACCGAGGCGCGGTAATTTGCTTCAGGCTCCAGTCCTCATAGCTATAAATAAGACAGTCTCGCCGTCGAAGCATCCCCCTAGCCTGCGCTTCGTACACCGCCGCCATCTTTTCGTGCTCCGGGTGGTAGCGGCGCAGGTTACCCGCCTTGTAGCGGTACGGGTTGCGCCCAGCCGCCACGTTATTCAGCAGCGTCACCTCCCCCGACTGCTGCTGCTGAATCCAGTTCAGCACCGCATGGTTGCCCGTACGGCGCATCCCAATCACCCGCAATTCCTTTTGGTTGACCGTTTCAGCCGGATGCGATCGCACCTGCCACCGCCGCCACCAGTCCTCAATCGGATACAGCAGCGCTTCCTTCGCACGAAAGCTCAAGTTATTCCATCGGCTAGGCTGCCGGGTCGGTCGTTTAGGTGATGTCATCAGTTAAAAGCGAGCATAGGCTCAATGTTCGATTGCAGAGGCAACCTACGACAGTAGAAAAGGCAACATCGCCTCACTGACCTTCTCAGCCCAGTCCTCCTGTGCATAGTGCCCGGTTTTGTGCAGTTCAGTGAGTCTCACCTGCGCTAGCTTCGCCGCAAACGTTTCCGCCAGGCTGAGCGGTAGCCACTTGTCATCGCTCCCCCAGGCAATCAACGTCGGCACCGCCCAGTTCTCAAAGCCCTCATCTATCTCAGCTAGGGTCTTCTGCAGCTGTAGCTGTTGCAGCGTTGCCTGCAGCGATCGCCCCGCATCCGAACTTCTCAAAAACGGCCTACGATACACCTCCAGCGCCTCATCCTTCACTGTGTAGGGGCCACCGCCCTCTAGCGTCCGGTCCACCAGCAGCGGGTCCTGCGTCAGCACCTGCCCAATCAGCGGCCAGCCCATCGGGGCAATCTTAAACGGCAGCTTCGCCTCAGCCGTCAGCGGCGTATTCAAAATCACCAGCCGTTCAATTCTCTCCGGATACTTAGCCGCAAACAGCAACCCCGCAGAGCCCAAAAACCCCTGCACCCCCAGAGAAAATCGCTCTATTTCCAGCGTCTCCAGCAGCCGCTCCAGCCCCGCCACAAACGCCGCAGGCGTGTAGTCAAACTGTCCCCTAGCCGGTTTAGACGAATACCCATGCCCGATCCAATCCGGCGCGATCGCCCGCAGCCCACCTTCACACAGCGCGTCCATCACATTTCGCCAGCTGTAGCTCTGAGAAACCAGCCCATGTAGCAAAACCACCGGCGGCTTATCGACAGATCGAAGCCGATTCTCCGCCGGATCGGCCTCCCGGTAAAACCACCGCAGGCCTCCCGCCTCGCATTCCTTCTCCGCAATTTTCACCATGGGCTGATCCCTGCCTTAAAGACGGCTCTTTAAAACCTTACTCCTCGGGCGATCTCCCAAGCAAACGCCCCAAGAAATCTACACCCTCAAAAATCGTCATCAGATCATCAACGTAACTCCCAAAAATTAGCCACAATAAGTCGTTACAAAAGCACACTGACCCAGTCACCGCTAACCGATCCACACTTAGGCCTCAACCCTTGGCAACTTCATCCTCCCTCACAGGCATTCGCGGTCCCCTCCTGCACTTCATCGCCGATCCGTTCTACATTCCCTTATCAGAGAGCCTGCGCTACCTACCCGACGGCCTGCTAGTCATCCAAAACGGCAAAATTCTAGACGTAGGTCCTTATGCCACCCTCACCGGTCGCTACGCAGATCTGCCAGTGACCCACCATCCGCAGCAGCTGATCGTTCCAGGCCTCATCGACACCCACATCCACTTCCCCCAGACAGAAATGATCGCCGCCTACGGCGAGCAGCTACTCACTTGGCTTGAGCGCTACACCTTTCCCACCGAGCAAAAATTTAGCGATCGCACCTACGCCCTCACCGTAGCCCATCACTTTTTAGACCAGCTGCTGCGCCACGGCACCACCACCGCCCTCGTCTTCACCAGCGTGTATCCCCAGTCCACCGATGCCTTCTTCGAAGCAGCCCGGGCCCGAAACCTACGCATGATCGCAGGCAAAGTGCTGATGGACCGCCACGCCCCCGCCCCCCTGCTAGACACCCCAGAAACCGCCTACCGACAGAGCAAAGCGCTAATCGAAAAGTGGCACAAAAAAGACCGACTGCTCTACGCCGTCACCCCCCGGTTTGCCATTACCTCCACCCCCGAGCAACTCACCGTCGCCGGACAGCTGCTCCGAGACTTTCCAGACACCTACCTGCACACCCACCTCGCCGAAAACCTCGACGAAATCACCTGGACCCGCAGCCTATTTCCGGGCTGCGCCAGCTATCTTGATGTATACACCCAAGCCGGGCTCGTCGGCCCCCGCTCCATCTTCGCCCACGGCATCTACCTAGATGATCGCGATCGCACCACCCTGAGCACCCACCACTGTGCGATCGCCCACTGCCCCTCCTCCAACCTGTTCCTAGGCAGCGGCCTCTTCTCTCTAGCCACCGCCAAAGACCCCGCCCAGCCCATCAAAGTAGGCCTCGGCACCGACATCGGCGGTGGCACCAGCTTCTCCCTTCTACACACCGCCGGAGAAGCCTACAAAGTCGCCCAGCTCCAGCGCCAAACCCTTACCCCCTTTCAGGCCCTCTTTTTAGCCACCCTAGGCGGCGCCCAGGCCCTCTCCCTAGACGCCCTTCTCGGCAACTTCACCCCCGGCAAAGAAGCCGACTTCATCGTCCTCGATCCGCAGGCCACCCCCACCCTCGCCTTCCGCAATCAGGCCCTCATGCACACCTTCATCACCCCCTCATCCCAGCCCTCCCCCGACCAAATAGACACCCTTCAGTCCCTCCTCTTCTCCCTGCTCATTCTCGGAGACGACCGCGCCATCAGGGCCACCTACATCGCTGGCAAGCTCGCCTATCAAAAAGGCGACCCATTCCCAACCGCCCCCACTTCCGCCCCCACTCCCACCAAAGTGCTACCCTAATCCAAGCCGCTCCCTACACCACCATGCCTTCCCTCGATCTTGCCGTACAGCGCCTCCAGCAAATTCGCCCCGAGCTTCTCAAGCTGCACAAAGCGCTACTCTTCTCCGAACGCGCCGTCTACGAGCAAACCCACGGCCCCATCGCCAACAGCGGAGAATTCTTCCGCCTCGTCACAGAAGACGAAGCCTTTAGCTGGCTCCGCCCCATCTCAAAATTCATCGTCCAAATAGACGAACTGCTCGACCTGCGTAAAAAAGAAACCGTCGAACCCGAAAGCGCAGCCATCCTGCTCGAAAAAGCCCGGCTCATGCTCAAGCCCAACAAAGACTCCCTCACCCCCCTTGGAGAGCACTACTTTCAGGCCATCCAGCGCGACCCCAACATTGCCCTCATGCACGCAGATATTGCACAAAAGCTCAGAGAACCCAGCATAGAACGCGATTAAATAGTCGGCCCCTTTCACTTTGCTGACAGCGCTCTATGGCCATTATAAATTTCATGAATTTTGCCATCACTTACCAACTCACCCATCTAGGATCCAAAGAGTTGTCTTAAGTGAGTCTCTAAGCCCTTGGTAGATTACTATTTACAGCTGGCGTTTATCCTCATGGCAAAAGCCATCGTATGGCTGCGGCCCTTTCTCCCCTTCATTTGCATCGCCGTCGCTTGGGGCACCCTCATCCTTACCGTCTGGCATCTCTTCACCGGATTGCGCCAAGGCGTCTCCAACGTCCGCCAGCTCCACAAAATTCCCTGTGCCACCTGCCGCTACGCCAACTGCAGCCATCATCTTAAGTGCTCCGTACAGCCCCTCATTGCCTTCTCCGAACAGGCCATCGGCTGTCAAGACTTTGAACCGGCAGAACAGCAGTACTCCACGATTCTCTAAAGCCTCCGCATCTTCCGCGCATGCCGCCTATTTCTGTATTTTCTTCGGTGCTCTCTACCTAAGCCAGCTGCAGTACATTGTGTGTCTCTCCCGCAATATCTTTGGTGGCGGCGGTTTGAGGACATCAGTTTGGGCATAATCCATTAGCTCACCCCTTAGCGCCCCCACGCCCCGCCGACCACAACAGTCGGAAATTCACCCAGCATTGAAATAGAGTTGAAATTTCTATGTCTATAAGGTGTTTCCAGCTGTTTATCTCGGCCTGTAGTGTTTATTTAATGGCAACGTCACTGCCTGGGAACAAGCATCACTCCTAATGTTTTCAATCTTTATCCTGACGCACAACGAAGAGCTAGATATCGCAGCCTGCATCGAGTCAGCCGCACTCTGCGACGATGTCATCGTCGTTGACTCCTTTAGCAGCGATCGCACCCTCGAAATAGCCCAGCGCTACCCGGCAGTACGCACCTTTCAGCATGCCTTCGAGAGCCACGGCAAGCAGCGCACCTGGATGCTCCAAACCATCCCCACCAAATACGACTGGGCCTACATCCTAGAAGCCGACGAGCGCATGACACCCGCCCTTTTTGCCGAGTGCACCGCCGCCGCAAAAGCCAGTGAGCATGTTGGCTACTACGTCGCCGAGCGCGTCATGTTCATGGACCGCTGGATCAAGCACAGCACTCAGTATCCGCGCTATCAGCTCAGACTACTCGACAAAGCCCACGTCTGGTTCGACGACTACGGCCACACCGAGCGCGAAGTCGTCAACGGCTCCGCAGGCTTCCTCCAAGAGACCTATCCTCACTACACCTGCGGCAAAGGCTTTAGCCGCTGGATAGAAAAGCACAACCGCTACTCCACCGACGAAGCCAAAGAAACCATCAAACAGCTCTCCGAAGGCACCATCGACTGGCGCGCCCTCATCGGCGGCAGAACTGAAGTAGAACGCCGTCACGCACTCAAAGACTTCTCGCTACGCATACCCGGTCGCCCCCTCGTGCGGTTCATCTACATGTACTTCTTCCTAGGAGGCTGCTTAGATGGCCGCGCCGGATTCACTTGGTGCGTCCTCCAAGCCTTCTACGAATACCTCATCCTGCTCAAAGTTTGGGAGCTAAAAAATCACCCGACGTCTTCTACCGCGATCGCCTCCCCAGACAACAGTTCTCAGGCAGGTTCTCAGACAGGCTCACACATAGGCAACCACAGCGATCACTCCCTTCCAAGCGGTCAGCAATCCACCTGTCCAGAAGCCTCATAGAGAAAGTATCAGAAACCCAGAAACGCGGCCTAAACCTTGCTCTCTAGCGACTTCAAATACTCCGTATTCACGCCCGACTCCCGCGTCAGCGCAATCTTACCCGTGCGGGCAATTTCCTGAATACCAAAAGGCTTCATCATCTGCTCAAGCGCGACCAGCTTGCCCGGGTCTCCCACGACCTCAAGCGTCAGCGCCTCTTTAGAAACATCGACCACCCGCGCCCGAAACAGCTGAGCCAACCCCACAACCTCAGCCCGATTCGTGCTGTCAGCAGACACCTTCACCAGCATTAGCTCCCGCTCAACGCTAGGCCGCTCAGTAATATCTTCAACCTTCAACACATTGATCAGCTTGAACAGCTGCTTTGCCAGCTGTTCAATCACCAGGTCATCCCCCGGCACAACCATCGTAATCCGCGAAATTCCAGCCTCTTCAGCCGGTCCCACGGCCAAACTCTCAATATTGAACCCTCGCCGGGCAAACAGGCCAGCAATGCGAGTTAAAACGCCTGATTCGTCCTGAACCAGCACAGAAAGCGTATGCTTCATTACACCAAAAAGGCGGGCCGTAGCCCTCTACTTGAACCCAGCTATCTTAGCTCGATATAGACCGCCTATTACAAAGCAGTCCGCCCAAACGCCCCACTTGAACAATCCGCCTAACCTATGGTGTTGCCGGACTAATCGGAGCATCCCCACCATTTGCACCCCCCGAAGAAGAAGCACCCGGAGACGGCGCACCCGGCAGCGGTGGCGCAGCAGGTGCAGACGGAGACCCCGGCGTAAGCGGTGGAAGTCCCCCGGGTTGCACAGGCGTAATCTGCACCCCGTCACCCGTTCCAGGTACCGCTCCAGGTACCGTTCCGGGCGCAGCCCCAGGTACCGTACCCTGCCCTAACCCCGGAAAAGAAGGCTCGCTCCCCTGCGTAGGGTCCAGCGAAGCGTCATTCGGCAGCGTAGCCAACGCAACCCGGTCGCCCCCCACCGACCGCAACAAATCCAACACCTTAATCACATCCTCATAGCGAGCGCTGCTAGAGGCATACAGCACAATCGTGCCATTTGGCGCAATCTGCTTGTGCTGCACCAGCACGTCCTGCAGCAGGCTCAGCGGCACCGCATTGGCATCAATGTAAACTTGACCCGCGCTATCGACACTCACATACAGGCGATCGCGGCTATCCCCAGACACCGGCACGCTATTGTCCACAGACGGCAAAGCCAAATCGATCACCTGCTGCCGGGTCAGCCCTACCGCCGCCAAAATAAAGAACGTCAGAATGCAAAAAATTACATCAATCATCGGCAGAATTTCAATCTGCACATCCGACTGGCGATTGTTCAAGTCAACTTTCATAGCCTAAAGTGTTTAATCTTGAAAAAGTCTAATCATCAAAAAGTAGATGGCGGCTTCTTCGCTTCCGTTTTCGGCGCATCCGGAAAGTCAACCGTAGGCGACGGTGGCGAATTCACCAGGTTTTCACTCAGCAGGCTAGGCTTGCCATCGGTGTAGGCCCAAGCCTGACGATACAGCAGCTCAAGCTCGTTGCCCGAAAGCTGAAACACCTTTGCCTGGCCAAACACAAACCCCTGAAACAACCGGTAAAAAGCCAAACTCACAATTGCGATCACCAGTCCTGTCGCCGTACTGATCAGCGCTTCACCAATGCCCAGCGCCGTGCCCGCCGTCGCATCACCGACGCCCAATGCATTCAAATCAATTGAGCCCAGAGAATTAATCAGGCCGACAACCGTACCGAGCAGCCCCAGCAGCGGTGAAATAGCGATCACCGCTTCTAGCACCTTCTCTCCCCGGCGCATGGCTGCCAGTTCTTCATTTGCAGAGGTTTCCAGAGCCAGACGAAAAACCTCCGGCTCAGGATCTTTGAGCTTTAGCGCCGAAAACAAAAAGCGGCCCATCGGCAACCGGTTCGCCCGCTGCGAAATCTGTGTAGCAGCGCTCCACTCTCGCCTCGCAGCCTCCAGCACCCGGCCAGACACCTCCCGCTCACGGGTCAAAATCCGAGACCAAAACCAAATGCGCTCAATGATGGTGCCCAGTGCCAAAATGGACAAAAAGAGCAGCGGCCACATGGCAATGCCGCCCTGCCTAAATAGTTCCGAGAATTCCACGCTCGCCTCCTAACCCCTCAAACCACTCTGCTGCTGTTGCGTACGTATCGCATGTAAGGACAGCTATACAAGAACAGCCGAACGTCACTATTTTCTGCCCTAGTGTAGAGCATAGAGGGTTAGCCCTCATCACCTTTTG
>JBCBIK010000136.1:0-14000 GCA_038524545.1 Cyanobacteria bacterium J06623_4
ACGTTTGAAAAGGCGGCTAAGACATCTCTAAAGAGCGATCGCAAAACCATACCGTCAGCAACTCAAAATCAAATATCGTCGTCAAAGACCAGTTAAAAAGGTCGGTCAAACATCACAGAAGGTGTAACCCAGACTAACCTGTAGAATTGTGGCTAGCTGCCGGATGTGGCCAATTTGCTGGGAGTACACACTTTTTCAGACGAACTCAGACAAATTCAGATGAATTTGTGGTGGTGACTGTGAGGACTGACCTATAGAGGGTTTTATGGTAGACCGGTTGACAGGGTAGAATGCGGCATCCAAAAGGTGCTATGCCTTAGTCAATAGGTGCCTTAGTCAATAGGTATTGCAGCGCACAGGGCAAACCCAACTAGCCAGATATATTGAGCTAAAAGAAGTCTTTTCTATGTTTAGTCTCCAGCGACAGCAAAAAAGCCAGATTGTCGTCAATCGGCGTGCAATTCAGGGCACAGTTCAAGGGCAGATTCAGCGCAGAACACAGGGCGCTCTTCAAGGCATTGTATCCACTGGCAACAACTCGGCTACCCACCCTCTCACCCGGGCGAAGCCCCGGACTGCCTACAAGCCGCTGCTGCACATTTTGGACCACGCTGAGCTGCCGGGTGACATGGTGCGCAAGCCTATGCAGGTCGCCCTGCACGGCCAGATGGATGTGTACATTGCCCGGGCCGAGATTGAGCTGCGAAATGCCATGCAGTCGCTGGCATTTATGACCTATTCAGAAATTAACTCGGTTTCAACGCTGACTGCGCTCTCCCTGCCGAAGGTTGTCGCTCCGCTGTTTTGGACCATCAACGCCTTTTTGCAAGAGAAATTCGCAAGGCCCAATGATCCTCAGCGTATTCACCACCGCAACCACGATGCGCGGCTGCTCTACCAGCAGCTCGCCCGACTAGACCTGATGCCTTGGTCGGTCCGCTCGGTAGACTATGTCCGCCCCGATGAGCTGCCAGAAGGGATTTCCTTCCCGGTGGGCCACCCTATGCTGGGCCGTACCTACCGGCGACACCCGTTCAAATCTAGGCTAAATCACTACTATCCGGTTACAGACTATTTCTCCCTGCTGCAAAAAGAGCGCGAGCAAGCCCTACTCTCGCTACTCGGCGACCTCGGCGCTACTAAAATTGCCATGACGCCCATCCCCAAACTGTCAGACATTGACTGCCAGCAGTCGCTAGCGGCGCAGCTCCACCAAAAAGTCTTTACGTACCCGGAGCGCATGAACCCACTGCCTGCACATATTGACGTGCACCGCCATCCCTGGCTGGCGGGTGAGCCCGTTTGGCAAGAAGTGGTTCAAGAGCGGCTGGGCCGTGATGCGCTCTCGGTTCAGTTCGAGTTTGACAATGACGTGATGGGCATGCTCAAGGCCCAGATCAAGATGATCGGTCAGCTCGTGCCGGGGCTAGATTCTATGCGGCTACCGGATAATCACGAGGAGATGCTAAAGAATCAGATTCTCAAATCTCGGCAGGTACAGGTCGAATTTAGTGAAGTTTAGCCGGGCTTAGATGGGTTTAGCTAGGGTTAGACGGACTAGCGAACTTAACCATCGGCTAAGAAAGCCATTTGCCAAAACTCTTTTTCGAGCTGGGCCACTGCGAGGAAGGCTCGCTCGACGGCTTTTTGTTCGGCTGAGCTGGCGGTGGCGATCGCGTCATCTGCCTGCTGCTCTAGCACCTTTACATACTCGCTAAAGGCCTTATTACCCCAGCGACCTGCAAATTCTGTGTAGGGCGCTGGCATGGGGCTGTGACCCTGCCAACCCTGGTTATACGCGCGCTCGATAGCCCAGAAGGCGGTGGCTTGGACGGCATAGGGATAGGTGGCCAGCGATCGCATGAAGGTGCAGTAGGCTAAACAGATCGGTTGGGCTTCTACGGTTAGGTCGAGCGATCGCGCCTTCGCCTTCGCTTGAAACCACAGCAGTTCATCTTTGATGGCAGCGATGCCACCCATCAGCGGGTCAAAATGGGCGGGTGGTGCTGCCGCAAGCAGCCGCGCCGCTAGCCGAGTGAACTCCACCACGAATAGATAGTCTTGAACTAGCCACGTGTTGAACTGGGCGGCGGTGATGGTGCCCTGCTGACACTGCTGCAGAAAAGGATGCACCGTCGCCGCCTGCCAAGCCTCGGCGTGGGCCAATAAGAGTGACCCACAGGTGAGCGCAGATGAAGTCATAGCGTTCTTTCGTTGCGTTTATTCGTCGCGTTCTTTTGTCGCGAGTTTGAGCGTTGTGCTAGATGGCCGTGGCGACTTTGTCCTCCTTTTGGACGCCTGCTTCGGGGCTATCGGCCTCGGAGGGGGGCACCACCTGCCAAAACTTAGGAATATACGCCTGCCAATCTGCCAAAATCGTCTTGGCTTTGGCGCTGTCTGTGCGGTCTGCATGGGCCTCAATCAAAGCCTTTAGCTGACGTTCTCCGGCCTGGGTCAGCACCCGCTGAACCTGCACAATCTCAGGATTCACCCGGGTCTGAAAATCGCCCGACTCATCAAGGAAGTAGCCTAGGCCTCCCGTCATGCCGGCGCCTACGTTGCGACCCACGCCGCCGAGGGCGACGACGACGCCACCGGTCATATATTCGCAGCAGTGGTCGCCTGCCCCTTCAATGATGGCCGTACCCTTCGAGTTGCGCACTGCAAATCGCTCTCCGGCAATGCCGTTGACATAGAGCGTGCCACCGGTGGCCCCGTAGAGGCAGGTATTGCCAACAATGACGTTGTCAGCCGCCTCGTAGGTCGCCTTGGCAAATGGCTTGATAATAATCTCGCCGCCGTTCATACCTTTGCCGACGTAGTCGTTGGCTTCACCGATAAGGGTGAGCCTCATACCCGCTAGGTTAAAGGCGCCGAAGCTCTGACCCGCACTGCCTTCAAAGGTCAGGTTCAGCTCGCCTTGGAAGCCCGTATTGTCATATTGCTGAGCAATGCTACCCGAAATGCGGGCACCCACTGTGCGGTCTGTATTCACAACTGGCCAGGTCTTTGTGGCACTGCCGTGATTGGCAATGGCCGTTGCAATGTCGGTATCTGCCAGGATGTCGTCGTCGAGTACAGGGCCGTTGGTATTGACTTCGCCGTGATATAGCCAGGTGCGATCGCGCTTCACATCCGGCAGATGTACCAGCGCAGACAGATCCAAAGCCCGGGTCTTCGCTAGGGAGACATCGCTGCGAGGCGTCAGCAGGTCTGCCCGGCCTACGATTTCGTTGAGTGAGCGATAGCCTAGCTTGGCCAGCAGCGATCGCACTTCCTCGGCAATGAAATAAAAGAAATTGACCACCTTGCCAGGGGTGCCAGAAAACCGCTTGCGCAGCGCTTCTTGCTGGGTGGCCACCCCGACCGGACACTGGTTGGTATGGCACACCCGCGCCATAATGCAGCCCTCTGCAATCATCGCAATAGAGCCAAAGCCGTACTCTTCTGCGCCCATCAGCGCGCCCATGATCACATCCCAGCCAGTTTTGAGGCCGCCATCTACCCGGAGGGTAACGCGATCACGCAGCTGGTTTTCCATCAGAGACCGGTGCACTTCTGTGAGCCCCAGCTCCCAGGGTAGGCCTGCGTGCTTAATGGAGCTGAGCGGAGATGCGCCCGTGCCACCATCGTGGCCAGAGATTTGAATCACGTCGGCGTTTGCCTTAGCTACGCCCGCCGCGATGGTGCCAATGCCCACTTCAGCCACTAGCTTTACCGATACCCCTGCCTGAGGATTGATCTGGTGCAGATCAAAAATCAGCTGAGCGAGGTCTTCAATAGAGTAGATATCGTGATGCGGTGGGGGTGAAATCAGCGTGACGCCCGGCTTGGAATTTCTCAGTGAGGCGATGTACTCGCTCACCTTTTTGCCCGGTAGCTGACCGCCTTCACCCGGCTTCGCGCCCTGGGCCATCTTGATTTCGATTTGCTTGGCGCTCATCAGGTATTCGGGGGTGACGCCAAAGCGCCCGGATGCCACCTGCTTAATCGCAGAAGAGGCCTTATCCCCGTTTTCTAATCCTTTCAGGTGGGGCAGGGTGGGTGAAAAGCCCTCGCCGTCCACATCGTTCAAAACCTTGAACCGAATGGCATCTTCGCCGCCTTCGCCCGAGTTGGACTTGCCGCCAATGCGGTTCATGGCAATCCCCAGCGTCTCGTGCGCTTCGCGGGAGAGAGACCCCAGAGACATGCCCCCGGTGCAGAACCGCTCCATGATGCGCTCGACCGGCTCCACTTCTGAGCGGTCAATAGAGGTGCGATCGCTCTTTAAGTCAAGTAAGTCACGCAGGGCAGAAATGGGTCGTCCCTTGAGCTGCTCGCGGTACACCTCGTAGTGGTCGTACTGCTTGCTTTCTACTGCTTTGTGTAGCAGCTTGGTCATGGCCGGGTTGTTCATGTGGTACTCGCCGGATGGCCGTGATTGAATGAAGCCCACATTTTCGAGCCGCTTGCGCGTGAGCGCCGGGAAGGCCTTTTCGTGGAAGGCCATGGTTTCGTTGGCCAGCTCCTCAATGGTCAGGCCGCCCAACCGGGAAACACTGCCTCTAAAGGACAGTTCCTTGAGATTTTTACCAATGCCGACAGCTTCAAAGATCTGCGCGCCTCGGTAGCTGCTAATCAGGGAGATGCCCATCTTAGAGAGAATTTTTAGCAGGCCATTGTCTACGG
The DNA here is from genome assembly GCA_038524545.1 of Cyanobacteria bacterium J06623_4. Taxonomy (GTDB): domain Bacteria; phylum Cyanobacteriota; class Cyanobacteriia; order Phormidesmidales; family Phormidesmidaceae; genus Phormidesmis. The sequence goes on from JBCBIK010000136.1 coordinate 4,672, forward strand.
CCTTGCGGTAGTTGGCTTGGGCGCCATTGAGGCTAGAGACCGGCAGCTTACCGGCGTCCATTTGCTTTTGTGTTTTGGCATCGGCCCACCAGTGGCGTACGCTCTCTAGGGTGAGATAGGGGCAAATCGCCGTCGCACCGTAGCCCAGCAGGCAGGCAAAGTGGTGGGTGCTCCAGCACTGCGCCGTATCGACGATGATGGATGTTTTCATTCGCAGCCCTCGGCGGATCAGGTCGTGATGGACCGCGCCGACGGTGACTAGCGGGGGAATGTAGGTCTGCGTCTCTGAGAGCAGGGTGCGATCGCCGTTGTGATCGATGCGATCGCTCAGCACCAAAATTTCACTACCGGTTTCGACCGCGTTTGCCGCGCGATCACACAGCGCCTTCACCGCAGCCTCCAGCCCCTGTGGCCCGCCCTCAATGGCATACAGCGTAGAAATCTCGCCCACCGCAAAGTCAGAATCGCGGATCATCGCCATCTCTGTGTCGTTAATCACCGGCGATTCGAGCTTCAGCAGCCGGGCCTGTTCGGGATGCTCTTCGAGCAGGTTGCCCTGGGCGCCCAGCTGCGTGGTCAGAGACATCACCAGCCGCTCCCGTAGCGGATCAATCGGTGGGTTCGTCACCTGCGCAAAGCGCTGCTTGAAGTAGTCGTACAGCAGATGGGGCTTTTCAGAAAGGACGGCCAGCGGCGTGTCATTGCCCATGCAGAACGTGGGCTCTTTTCCTTGAGCCGCCATGTCCTGAATGATCATGTCCATGTCTTCGGCGGTATAGCCAAAGGCGGTCTGCTGAGTCAGAAGCGTTTGCTTTTCTAGCTGGCTCTCTTGGCTAAAGAGCTGAGGCGCAATGGCCTGCCGCCGCTCAGCTAGCCACTGACCGTAGGGCTGAGCCTGGGCGATGCGCTGCTTGATGTCCCAATTCTTGAGGATTTCGTGGCCTTCTTCAAAGTCCACCGCCAGCATTTGCCCTGGACCGAGACGTCCTTTTTCGACGATGTCTTCAACGGGAATATCGACGACGCCCGCCTCCGAAGAGACGATCACGTAGCCTGCCTTTGTGACCACGTAGCGAGCGGGTCGCAGACCGTTTCTATCTAGGGTGGCCCCCACCTGCTTGCCATCGCAGAAAACCACCAGCGCCGGGCCATCCCAGGGCTCTTGAATGCTGCTGTAGTACTCGTAGTAGTCAACGATCTCAGGATAGTCAGCTAGTTCGGGCTGGTTGTGATACGCCTCCGGGATCATCATGGTGAGGGCTTGGGCCGGTGAGCGGCCCGTGCGCACCAGTAGCTCCATGGTGTTGTCTAGGTTTGCGGAGTCGCTGTTCTCTGCGTTCACGACCGGCTTTAGGAGTGCAAGGTCTTCGCCCCACCGAGAGTGGGCCAGGTTCGCCTCCCTTGCTTTCATCCAGTTGATGTTGCCGACCAGCGTGTTGATTTCGCCGTTGTGGCCGAGCAGGCGCATGGGGTGTGCCAGTGGCCATTTTGGCAAGGTGTTGGTGCTAAATCTGCGGTGATAGACCGCGAAAGCGCTTTCAAATTCGGGGTTCTGCAGGTCTTGATAGAACTGTCCGAGTACTTCGGAGCGCACCATGCCCTTGTAAACGATTGTCCGGGCTGAAAAAGAGCAGACATAGGCTTCGCTCAGGGCGCGGCTGAGGGGTTCAGATGGGGCCTCTGCTGATAATGTTGCGATCGCTTTTTCAAACCGGCGACGGGCTAAAAAGAGCGATCGCTCCAGTTCATCGCCTTCCAGCTCAGCCGACGTCACCACTGCCTGAGCAATCTTGGGCCGAAATTCTTTTGCAAGCGGGCCCAGCGTGTCTGGGGCCACAGGCACCTCTCGCCAGCCCACAAAGTCAAGACCCGTGGCTACCAAGGCGGCTTCAAACTCGGCCCTTGCCTGGGCTTCTGCCTCTGCCATCTGGGGCAAAAACACCATAGCGACACCTGTTTTTGCGATATTTAGCGGCTGCGAAGACCAGGCTTGCAAAAGCTTCCAGGGGATCGCGGTCATTACCCCTGCTCCATCTCCTGAGAACTTATCTGCGCAGCATCCGCCCCGATGCTCCATACAAATCAGCGCTGTCAGCGTATCGGCGACCAGCTGATGGCTAGCGCGACCCTGCCGATCTGCAATGAAGCCGACCCCACAGGCATCCCGTTCCTCCACTAGCCAACTTGGCCCCAGAGGCTCTAATACTTCTGTCTGAAAAGTTGTTGGATTGAGAATCACGCGCGTGTTACCTACTGATGAAAGGAGTGAACTAAGGGAAAGTAAAAAATCTTGACCTAAGGCAAGACCAGGTCAAAAATTGGCAAACAAAAATGGGCAAAAAAGGATATGCCGGTGAAGAACATATCCCTGTCTCAGACGAATCTGATGTTTAAGCTAGTTTCTATTGCCTGGGTCTCTAGGCCTGCGAGTTTAGAGGCAGACCCCTTAGAAATCGGACGGAAAAAACTGGAGCTGCCTGGTGGGCAAGCCTCCGATATGGCATTAAGCGTCACCTAAGAATTATATAGAAACATTAAGTGATAGTGAAGTTCGTCGGTAACCCTTTTCTCTATTTAAATGTGCTTATTGGCTTAAATCTCCATCAAACCTAGGCTGTGTCAAGCTTGCGTCTTCCGCTGCTTACGCCCGCTTCAACCCGGCGTCAGATTGCCCGAGCTGCTTCTGCGTGAAAATACGACATCCCAGACGCGCTCAGCGCAATAAAATACCACTGGTCAAATCAAGTCTTGTCATTTCGTTTTTCACAATTCGTCTCTGTGGGTCATCTCCCAATGCCGGACTAACGGGAGTGTAGACGGTCCAACCAGTGGCAGGACAAGTCGCTAATGCTGCTGGCAAAACCCATAGAATTTAGCCTGGGAATTTAGCCTGGGAATTGAGCCTGGTTTGCTCAAGTAACTTTCTAAGAAGATTTCCTGGCAATCTGGCCACCATGGGTAAATCTAGATGAGTAATTTCTACGCTGTGCCCGTTCATCTGCCCTCTCTCATTTTGCAGAACTCATGACATCCCCGTTTACTCAAAAGTGGCGCGTCCTGTGTCGGTTGGTAGGTCGGACACCAGATGCTCAGCCAGTCGCGCTAACGGACTGCCGGCTGGCACTAGGCAGAGTGGTTTCTCTAAGCGTGATGACTGTCTTGGGATGGGGCGTCATTCACTCAGTGGGCACCTCTTCGAACATGCTGCCGGTCTCCGGCTTATCAGAAACGGAGTCGCCTCAAACAGTCTTACCTCAATCGCTGATCACCCGCGCGGAAGAAGCGGCCCAGCGAGCGAAAGCGACATCACCGGCGGAATCCTCCGCAGAATCTTCGGTGGCAGCTGCGGCTAAAGTCAGTATCGGGGGACAGCTCTCTGGCAATCGCATTCAGTTGAATGGTCAAACCTTGCCGGGCTTTTGGCAGCAGCGAAATGGTCGGGTGGGAATTTCTAGCGCTGGCTTAGCCAGGCTGATCGGCGCGGAGCTCATGAGCACGACCGCTGTCTCTCAGCAGCCTATCCGCTGGTTCCCGGCAACGCAGGACAGCGTCTCTAGCCTGCCAGCCTGGTGGGATGCCACCAACCGCTATATCGACATCACCGATCTTGCCGTAGCCAATGGCTGGACGAGTCAGGCGGTGCGCAATACGCTGCAGCTGTCGATGCCTCAGCGTCAAACGATGGGCATTCGCCAGGGGAAGCAAACATGGGGCGATCGCATCGTTGTCGATCTTGACGGGCCAGCCGCTTGGCAGGTCGAAGCGACCGATGTCTACACCGTGACGGTGGCGGGTCGCATCTCTCCTGACATGGTGCGAGCGTTTCGAGCAGTTTCTGGCACCTTCATTACCGAGCTCCACGTCGCTCCTTTAAACGGCAAAACCGTTCTCAAAATCAAAACAAAGGACGGGGCCGCGCCGAAAATTTGGACAGCGGGCAATCCGGCCAGGGTCGTTATCGATATTCGCCGCGATCCGATGATCGAGCGAGACGTGGCCTGGGCGCCTGGCCTGCGCTGGCGACAGCAGTACATCACCCTCGGTCAGCACCGCTTCCCGGTGTACATGTTTGTCGTTCAGCCCAGTCCTTCGACTCTGGCACTCAGGCCCATTCGCCCCAACGCGACAACGGCTGTGGGCATTGAGCCCATCCTTACAACTGCCCAGCGTCAGCAGGTCGCGGCGGCTGTCAATGCTGGCTTTTTCAATCGCAACAATCAGCTACCATTGGGCGCGGTGCGCAGCGATGGCCAATGGATTTCAGGGCCAATTTTGGGGCGCGGTGCGATGGCATGGAATGAGCGCGGAGACCTAATCATGGATCGCTTCGTGCTGGCTGAGTCGGTGACGACGGCCAACGGTGAGTCTTTTTCGGTGCTCGCGGTAAACAGTGGCTACGTGCAGGCCGGGATCGGTCGCTACACCGCCGGGTGGGGTACCACCTACACCCCCATTGTGGATAACGAAATCGTTGTGACCGTGCAGGACAATGCGATCGCCGCGCGCAGAACGCTGGGTAAGGCGGGCGAAGGCAGCGTTCCTATTCCATCCGATGGCTATTTGCTCACGCTCAGAAGCTTGCAGTCGGCAGGCGCCAGCTTTGCGCCGGGCACGCCCATTGCCCTCGTGAGCCAAAGTCAACCAGAAAGCTTTGAGCAGTATCCAAATGTAGTAGGGGGTGGACCGCTGTTGATTCGCGATCGCAAAATCGTTCTCGACCCTCAGCTCGAAGGCTTCAGTGACAACTTCATCAACGGCGCTGCGCCCCGTACTGCAGTGGGCAAAGCAGCTGATGGTACCTGGATTATTGCGACCATGCATGACCGAGTCGGTGGCCGAGGCCCAACCCTGAGTGAAACCGCCCAAATCATGCAAAAGCTCGGCGCTGTCGATGCGCTCAACCTAGACGGCGGCAGCTCCTCGAGCCTCTATCTCGGTGGGCAGTTGCTCAACCGTCAACCTCGCACCGCCGCACGGGTAAACAATGGCATTGGATTATTTGTGCTGGGACGGGAATAATATTCGCGCACCTGATCTGGATCTTTTAGGTTTTAGATCTTTTTAGTGTCTGCTGAGCGCTATGGCTTCAATCGGTTTTAATACGGATGAAGACTTCATAGGGAACGCTGTTTTGTGACCTTCGTCACTTTACAGACAAGGGAACCTCCTTGTTAGAATCAACCAGACATGTTTAGTGAAATCGTGTCTGAGTTTTTAGTCTGAAATTCCTTGGTCGTCAGCTTAAGGTCGTTAGCTTAAGCAAAACTAGCTGCAACCTCTTTGCTACTACCTTTTCAGTACTAGGTGTTGTGGCAAAACGCCAAGCTTTTTGACCCCTCCGTTCCAGTGAGGTTATAAGTCACATCAGTTGGTTTACCTTGTGATCTGCCCTGCGGTGGCGCCTCAGCAGCATTTGTACTCAACCTCAGCACAATAAAATCAGGAGATCAACCACCATGGTTCAAGCTCAAGAACGTACAGCTGTAGACCAGATCGCTGGCCTTGGCGACAGTGTCGCAGCCACTGAACTCAGACCCTGGGGCTCATTTACAGTGTTGGAAGTGGGCACCGGCTACAAGATCAAGCGGATCGAAGTTAAGCCCGGCCATCGGCTCAGCCTTCAAATGCACCACCACCGTAGTGAGCATTGGATCGTCGTTTCGGGCACTGCCAAAGTGACCTGTGGTGAGAAAGAAACCATGCTGTGTACCAATCAGTCCACCTATGTACCTGCTTGCACCACTCACCGTCTAGAAAATTCGGGTGTGATTCCGTTGGTGCTAATTGAGGTTCAAAATGGTGAGTACCTCGGCGAAGATGACATCACTCGCTATCAAGACGATTATGCTCGTCAGGAAAGCTAGTTAGACATTGGTTGGTTTTACAGAGCGCAACTTTTATTGAGCGCACCTAGAGTAAGGGACACATATTGTAAGGAGCGCCTATAAGCGCTCCTTTTCTTTTCTTCATTTCTCTGGTGGGGGTAGTTTTGATGGCAAGGCCCCTGATAAATTGGGGGTCTTACCATCACTAAAGTTGCGCATAGCTTTTGGGTGCTCTCTACTTTAGTGGCTTACTCCTCTAGGCTATTCATGATGATTCAGCTTACTGCGACCGCTCGCCGAGAACTCAATCGTCTCCGCCAGCAGCAAAATCAGCCGAATGCACTTTGCCGCCTTGGTCTGCAGTCGAGCAGCTGTGCGCAGTGGGCCTACGTGCTGAGCTTCGAAGCTGAGGCTGCCGCCGAGGATGAGGTCTACGATTTTGATGGACTGCGGCTGGTGGTGGGGCGCGATCGCCTAGAGTTTATTCGCGACCTCAGCATCGACTATGCCGAAGACCTCACAGGAGGCGCCTTTCGGTTTGAAAATCCTTTGGCTACCGAGAGCTGCCGCTGTGGATATGCCTTTGCGATTCGGCAAAAGAATGGCTGAGTAGGCGCTGAGGCAGATGAGCGCCAGACCAGTCACAGAAATAAATTAGCAATGAATTGACAACGGCAAAAATTGCTTGATACTATCGGATCTCATGACAACATTTTTGCGGAGTTATATTCCCCCGCCTTATGCCTACGATTCAACAGCTTATTCGCACTGAGCGTTCAAAAGCTACCAAGAAAACCAAATCACCAGCTCTAAAAAGCTGCCCACAGCGTCGTGGCGTGTGTACTCGTGTGTACACCACCACGCCCAAGAAGCCGAACTCGGCCCTAAGAAAAGTTGCTAGGGTCCGTCTCACCTCTGGGTTTGAGGTCACTGCCTACATCCCGGGCATCGGCCACAACCTGCAGGAGCACTCTGTTGTGATGATCCGTGGTGGTCGTGTCAAGGACCTGCCTGGCGTTCGCTATCACATTATCCGAGGTACCTTGGATACTGCGGGCGTAAAGGATCGACGTCAAGGCCGCTCTAAGTATGGGGCCAAGAAGCCTAAGGAGTAATCCTCAGACCCACTTCTTGATGGGATTGTCTGTTCACGGAGACTGTCTCCTTGCTAGAAAAAGCTAGGGAAAACAGCGCTTTCTTTTGTGCTTCCCTTTTTGTAACCGTTAGGCGGGTAATGCTGAGACCTGCCTGCACAGTAGCTAAAAGGTTTCGTTGCGCTTAGTGCAAAAGTATAGAGTCTAATTTTTCTCCCATTGCCTTCTGCTGATTCGCTTTTTCTACAAACAATACTTTCATGGGTTGCAGGGCTTGATCGAATAAGGCTTCATCGATAGCGATCGCAAAGAGTGATTGCAACCACGCGCCATTCACGCACCGTCTTTTTTTGACTTTCTCCTGACAGACTTTCTTCAATCTACATCTATAGATACGCTCTCCGAATCACTAACCAAACACTTACGAAAGGGTTAAAACCTCATGTCTCGTCGTTCAGCCGCCCAAAAGCGCACCGTTCCACCTGATTCCGTTTACAACAGCCGCCTAGTCAGCATGATGTCTCGTCGGCTCATGCTCAGCGGTAAAAAGTCTGTTGCCAACAAAATCCTCTACGGCGCCTTCACAATTATTGAGGAGCGCACCGGTAACGATCCGCTTGAAACCTTTGAGCAAGCCGTACGCAACACAACCCCACTGGTAGAAGTGAAAGCCAGACGAGTAGGCGGTGCTACCTACCAGGTGCCTATGGAAGTTCGCTCAGAGCGGGGAACCGCCTTGTCACTGCGCTGGTTGACGCAGTTTTCTCGCTCTCGTGGCGGACGCACGATGGCGATGAAGCTGGCCAATGAGCTGATCGATGCTGCCAACGAGACCGGCGGCGCAGTGCGGAAGCGCGAAGAAACCCACCGCATGGCAGAAGCAAACAAAGCCTTTGCTCACTATCGCTACTAGAGCGTGACTGCTTGGAGGCGTGCTGGAGCTTCTGATGAGGCTCCGCACTGCCGTCTCACCGTTTGGGCGCTTTCCCTTTTAGGCTGTCACCAAATGAGCTACGAAGGTATCCGCTGCACAGATACCTGTGTCTGCTGCTGGGTAATTTCGCCCAGTAATTTTTATAATAATTGATATGGCTGTTGCAAAGACTCTCTGCTGCAGCTTGTTAACAAAGGAGGTTCGTTGTGGCTCGCAGCACGCCATTAGAAGACGTCAGAAATATTGGCATTGCCGCCCATATTGATGCCGGTAAGACAACGACCACTGAGCGGATTTTGTTCTACTCCGGGGTCGTCCACAAAATTGGTGAAGTTCACGATGGTAACGCTGTCACCGACTGGATGGAGCAGGAAAAAGAGCGGGGAATTACCATCACCGCTGCTGCCATCTCCACGACCTGGCGCGACCATCAGATCAACATTATCGATACCCCCGGACACGTGGACTTCACTATCGAAGTCGAGCGCTCCATGCGAGTGTTAGATGGTGTTGTGGCAGTGTTTTGTTCTGTGGGGGGGGTTCAGCCTCAGTCTGAAACTGTTTGGCGTCAGGCTGACCGATACAAGGTGCCCCGCATCGCCTTTGTCAACAAAATGGACCGTACGGGCGCAAACTTTTTCAAGGTCTATGAGCAGGTCAATTCTCAGCTGCGCGCCAAGGCTGTGCCACTGCAGATTCCCATCGGCGCTGAGGACCAGTTTACAGGCGTTGTAGACCTTGTTCATATGCAGGCCCACATCTATACCAACGATCTGGGTACGGACATTCAGGTAGGAGAGATTCCAGAAGATATTCAAGCGCAAGCTGATGAGTATCACACCCTCTTGGTCGAAACAATTGCTGAATCTGACGACGCGCTGATGGAGCGCTACCTAGAAGGGGAAGAGATTTCACCTGAGACGCTGATGGCCGCTATTCGCAAGGCCACTATCAATGACAATTTGGTCCCTATGTTTTGTGGATCAGCCTTCAAAAATAAGGGCGTGCAGCTGCTACTAGATGCCGTTGTAGACTATTTGCCTTCTCCGCCTGAAGTTCCGGCGATTGAAGGAATCTTGCCCAATGGCGAAACGGGCGTTCGGACGGCAAGTGACGATACTCCTGCAGCTGCACTGGCTTTCAAGATCATGGCTGACCCCTACGGTCGGTTGACCTTTATTCGGGTGTACTCTGGTGTGCTCAAGAAGGGCAGCTACGTCTACAACGCGACGAAAGACAAGAAGGAGCGAATTTCACGTCTGATTATTCTCAAGGCAGACGAGCGAATAGAAGTAGACGAGATGAGGGCGGGTGATTTGGGCGCGGCCCTCGGTTTGAAAGATACCTTCACCGGTGATACGATTTGCGACCCCGAGGCACCGATTATTTTGGAGTCGCTGTTTATCCCCGAGCCCGTTATTTCGGTTGCAGTAGAGCCGAAGACCAAGCAGGATATGGAGAAGCTATCGAAGGCGC
>JBCBIK010000137.1:0-13971 GCA_038524545.1 Cyanobacteria bacterium J06623_4
ATGCACCAGAAGTGAGTAGGAACCAGTCTTGACCCCGGTCGCCCACGATGTTCCTTAGCACAAGGGTCACCGGGGCGACGTCTTGGTTGCCACCTAGGTATACCAAGGCTACTAGCAGATCGTTCCAAACCCATAGGAACTGGAAGACCGCAAAAGATGCGATCGCAGGCATGCTCAATGGCACAATAATACGAGTAAACACGTTTAAATACGACGCCCCATCGACGGCAGCGGCTTCTATTAGGTCTCTGGGGAGCGAGCCAATATAGTTGCGCAGCAGGTATACGCCCAGTGGCAGACCATAGGCCGCATGGGCCAGCCACACCGCCAAGAAGGTGCTAGAAATGCCCAACACGTTGTAGGCCCGCAAAATCGGAATTAGCGTCATCTGCAGCGGCACCACCAGCAGCCCCACCGTGATGATGAAGATCGTCTGCCGACCTGGAAAGTCCATCCAAGCCAGGGCGTAGGCGGCAAAGGTTGCGATCGCAATCGGAATCACCGTTGCCGGAATCGAAATCACCAGACTGTTGATAAACGCCTGACCCATGCCCGCCGCCAGCACATCGCGATAGTTGCTCAGCGTAAACTGCGTGAACTCCAGCGGATTGAGAAAGACGGTCCACCAGCCGCTGGTGACCAAGGCATCGGGTGGCCGGAATGAACTGATCAGCAGGCCGAAGGTGGGCAGCGTCCACAGAATGGCCAGGGCAATCACTGCAAAATGGACAGGGGCCTTGGCCATGAACCTGTCGAACTTAGATTGTTCTTTGCGTTTGGCAACGTAGTTGGGCTGAGGGTCTTTTTGGGGACCTTTGGAATAGTCTCTTTTCGGTTGCTTTTGGGGGCCGCCTGTTCTTCTGATCGATGGGTCGACAGGTTGAGAATTGGTATAAGTCATCGGTTAAGCTCCTGTTGACGGAATCGGCGAATATTGGCCACCATCACCGGGATGACGGCGATGAGAAGAATCACTGCGATCGCACTTCCCCGTCCGTAGTTTCTAAAGTTAAACATTTCTCTGATCATGCGGCTGGCAATTACATCGGTGCCTAAGTTGCCACCCGTCATCACAAACACGATGTCAAACACCTTCAGCACCAACACAATCACAGTCGTCGACACCACCAAAATCGTCGGCATAATCATCGGAATAATTACGCGCCGAAAGATTTGCACTTCATTGGCACCATCTACCCGGGCCGCTTCCAGCACATCATCGGGCACACCTTTCACTGCCGAAGAGAGCAGCACCATACAAAATCCCGTCTGCAGCCAAATCATAATGGCAATCAGCGCAAAGTTGTTGATTGCCGGGTTCACCAGCCACCCCACCGGCTCAAAGCCGAGCCCAGTCACAATGGCATTGAGCACACCGATCTGTTCTGCCTCAGCAGGCCGATAGGCATAGATAAATCGCCAGATCACACTTGCGCCTACAAACGAGATTGCCATTGGCAAAAAGATCAGCGATTTGGCCACCTGCTCATACTTCACACGGTCGATCAGCACCGCAATCACCAATCCCAAAAAGACACTAATCCCCGTTACCAACACCAGCCATAGCAAGTTATTGCGAAACGTGGTTAGCGTATCGGGCGCAGTCAATACAAAAATATAGTTTTGCAGCCCTACAAATACATTAGAGCTAGGTCCAAAAAAGCTTAGATAAAATGTTCTCAGCGTTGGCAACACCAGATAAACCGTGAGCAACAGCACCGCCGGACCCACATAGACCCAGGGCAGTACTTTTATTCTTGTTTTTTCGGGCAATAGCTTTTCAACTAAAATATTGAGCGCATAAAAGATGCCAATCACCCCTACCGAGCCCAAGAAGATAGCTAGCAGCGCCTGCAAAATTAATGAGACATTACCGTCCACAATTCACCTCCTAAATATTAATGGTCGTTTTTATAAGACGTTTCTGATGGAAGCTGGCTAACCTTTGAGGCGTCTTCTTTGCTGACGTCTTCAGCCCCTTCTGTTGGCCTTTCTTCTGGCCAATAAAATTCGATCTTGTCAGTCACTTCTTCAGCCGTCGCTCCAGCGACAAAGTCCATCATCCCCGACCAAAACGTACCGGTCCCCACAGCGCCAGGCATCGCGTCAGAGGCATCAAACTGTACGACTTCGGCGGTGGTGAGTAGCTCAGCCTGCTTGCGGCTCAGCTCATCTGGATACACCCCTAGGTCCACTTGCTTATTCGCCGAGAGAAATCCGCCCTGCTCTGCCCAAATCTCATGGGGAGTGGGCGTTGCTAAGTAGGCCATTAGCTGTCTGGCCTCTGGCGTGTCGTTCAGCATAGAAAAAATATCGCCTGCGACTAGGAGAGAATTCTCGTATTCTGGATTGATCACCGGCGTTGGGAAAAAGTCCACATCTTCACCAATCACCACGTCTTCTGGGAAGAAGCCGCTGATAAAGTTGCCCTGCTTTTGCATGTAGCATTCAGGTGTGTCAGTATCTCCCTTTTGGGTAAAGAGGCCTGTGATGGAGTCACCCCAGGGGATGCTCAGCGCCCCTGTTTGTCCGCCGTATAGGTAGTCTGGCGTCTTAGCAATTTCACCAAAGTATCGAAACGCTTCCTGCACCTCGGGCGCGTTGAAAGGCACCTCGTGCTGCACCCACTTTTCGTAAAACTCTGGGCCAGAATTTTGTAAAACCACATCTTCGACCCAGTCTGTCCCCGGCCAGCCGGAGGCATTACCGCTCTCTAGGCCTATGCACCAAGGGTTGCCCCCATCCGCCACAATCTGGTCACTCAGGGCAATCAGCTCGTCCCATGTTTCGGGGGGGGCGTAGCCCGCTGCCGCAAATTCTTTGGGGTTATACCACACGAGGCTTTTGACAGCTGAGCGATACCAAATGCCATAGATCTCATCGTCGACCGTAGATAGCTCAATCCAGGTATCGGGGTAGTAAGCTTCTAGCTCGCTGCGGGTGAGCACTTCTGTAACGGGGATGAGCGCACCTTCTTCGGCGAGCGATCGCATCAAACCCGGCTGCGGAAACATGGCAATATCCGGTGAGTCACCCGAATCAACCCGCACCGGTAGCAGCGTCGTAAAGGCATCAGTACCTTCATAAATCACATTGATGCCGGTTTCTTCTTCGAAGGGAGCCAGCGCCGCCTCTAGCTTGGCCTGCTGGTCACCCACCACCACGCCCAAAATCGTGACGGTGTTGTTACCCGTCGGGACAGCGCTATCTGTAGAGGGTTCTACGCTATCTGGCCGACTGCAGCTGTAGAAAATAGGCCCAACTATTAAGGCGAGGCAGAGCCTTGAAAGAACTTTCTTATGAATTTTTGGAGAGATTGTTTTGGCGACAGAGCGAGGTCGCCATCGTAAAAGGGACATGGTGTGAAGCCTAAAACTTATGGCTTGTAGGTGATGAGCTGATGTTAAACGCAAGAAGTTTCTAGAACTGACATCTGATAGCCATATCTAGAAAGTGCGCATTTTGAAGCCTTATGTTTGTTAGCAGTACTCGACAATCAAATATTCAAAACGGCTAAACAACAGAAAGAAACAGCAAAACTTCAGATAGTCATAGATGCCTTTGTCTCACCAAAGGTTCGAAAGATTGTCTAGCGACTGCTCAACCAATAAAGATTGTACAGCGCTAATAATTCGTCTACTGCTGACATCTTTAGCCTTGTCTGTATGCAACGATACTAGGCCTTTTAGAAGAGACTCTGACCCTACCTTTGGAAATAATTCTGAGAGAAAGATACAAAACTTTTCATTTGGCAGAAGCATTCATAAGTATCTATGCTCACCGCTATGTAACCTAGACATATTCCGTAACCCACCTTCAGGCAGAAGCTCAAAAGAGACTCCAGTTCTGGTGTCACCTCTTTGATTCCCGCAGTAATATAAACCAACACCAATGCCGTAACGGTTGTCTGCTCAAAAATCTTTTTGACTGAAAAAGCCCTCTGTCTTTAGAGAGAGTTTTTGTTTGAAGTCGTTGTGGGATGTTGAGTGATGGTGACGTTCTGATGTCGTTGACCTTTTCCCTATGACGCTTTCTACCGATTTCGATCAAGCTGCGCCTCGCTGGGACCCCTGGATACTAAAAGATAAAGACATTTATCGTGTGTTTTACCTCAGCGGCCGCACTGACCAAGATCCCTGGTGGAGAACCAGCTGGATCTGTGGTGCCCGCTCGAAAGATTTACAGCATTGGCAACACACAGGTCCTATTCTTGAGCCTTTATCGAATAGCGGTTGGGAATCGGGACGACTGTTTGCAGGCAGCGCCTACAAGCAAGAAGGTCGCTACTACCTGTTTTATTCTGCAGCGAGTAAAGATGACATCGCGAGTGAAGTCATTGGCCTAGCCATCTCCGATGATGGTTTGCACTGGCAGCGTAGCCGTCGGCCCTTGCTTGCTTGGGCAGAGGCTATCGATTCTCCAACGCTCACGGGCCATCGCTATGCCGGACGATGTAGTTGGGCTAGCCACCTGCACTGGCGAGACCCCTATATCGTCAAATCTGTTGATAGGCAAAAGTACTATATGTTCTTTTGTGCTTCGCTGCTCCACACCGATCAATACCAAGGTGGTTTAGGCCTTGCGATCGCCGACCAGCTAGGCGGTCTCTATCAGCTCTTGCCACCCGCAGCGGGCCCCGGTGTCATATCGGCTAATCAATCTGATCAAGCCGCTAGTCACTTAGACAATGCATCCGAGATAGAGAAGACTAAGCAAGGTTCACCCGATGATACGCTTTGGCCTTTTTATCATCTAGAGCGTCCTCAGATTGTTCCTTTTCAGGGGCGCTATCATCTTTTCTTCTCATGCTTCAAAGAATTTGTAAATCCGCAATGGCTCAAGCAAATTGGTGCGCACAATGTGAGTGACTCCACGCTGTATTGGTACGTGTCAGATAGCATCACAGGTCCGTTTTTACCCAGTAGCCCTTTGCCAGTGGTTCCAGGTAGCGATTCTACCGGGCTGTATGGCACTACCTTTGTTGATCTGCCTTCCTCGGATATGACTTTGGCAGCTTCAGAAATGGTTGAAATGAAGGTTGTCGGCTGGTATTCCAAAGAGTATCGTCTAGCGATCGCACAAGAGTTCTCCGCGATTTGGACTGCAACAAATCTCAAAATTGTTGCTAATAGTCCTCGTTGAAATTCTTTGTATATTGCTGATTGTTAGGCGTTGCCTGTTCATCTAGCGATGAAGATAAATGGAAATAGGGCCAAAAGAGAGAGACACTCCCATACTAACTATTGCTTTTGTAAGACGGTGAGTCAATCTGAATTTGTTTACGATAATCTGTATCAACCGATACATAGCTCTGAATGAGCTGTAAGCACGATTATGTTTTGCAAGTTTCTCTTTTCTGGAGCGATCACCTTGGCTTTTTCTGGTGTCTTGAGTGCTCCTTCCTTTGCTCAAACGCCAGACTCTCCTAGCCTAGACTCCGACTCTCAATCTGTTGAACTTTCTCAAAGAAACGATCCAACCTCGCCCCGTCGTAGACGCGATCAGCCGGAGATATTCGAAAATACAGATTTAGAACCTATTGACGGGGATGAAGATACAGGCGGTAGCAATGTTGAATTTTTCCTCCGCCTCAACACAGAGTTATTTGTCAATGGCGGTGACCTAGTAGAGTTTGAGGTTCCCATCCGCTATGCGCCTAGCGACAGACTCTCCATGCAAGCTTCTCCCATCATCAAGTACTTCCCCGAAAACGCCGAAGAAGAATTCGACTATGGTTTCAAGTTTGCCGTAGAGTACCGGCTGTAGGCATCTGTTCTACTTGTGATAGCTGCCGTTTTGCAAAATGGTTTTCGCTCTGTATAACTGTTCTACTAACATGAGCCGAGCCATCTCGTGGGGAAAGGTCATTGGGGAGAGGCTGATCATCGGATATTCTTTGAGGCGATCGCTAACCCCTTCCGGCCCCCCTACAAACAGCACCAATCTGCCAAAAGCCTCCTTTGCCAGCCAGCGTGCAAAGCTTTCAGAATCTTTCTCAACTCCATATTCAGCCATCACCATCAGCCGGTCTTGTGCGCTGATGAGGGTCAAGAGTTTGTCAGCTTCTTTCTCTTTGCCGCTGTCTTTAATCTCTAAAATCTCAATTTCAGGAAGCCTTTTGGCATATAGCGCAATGCCATCTTTGAGCCAAGGCTTTTTCACCTTACCAACAGCAATAATCCTAATCTTGGGAAAGCTTTGACCCATTGAGCTTATCCAGTCAGAACAGTTCTCCCACTCAACCTCGACGGCAACCCCGCCTTACATTACGACTGCTTCGGATCCATCCGCTTCTCTAGCCGAGAAAACGTCTGCGAAGCAATTACATTCAGCGCCAGATAGATTAGCGCCACCGTAAACCAAATCTCAAACGCTCGAAAGTTCTTTGCAATAATCAGCTGTCCCTGACGAAACAGCTCCTGATACCCAATAATCGCAACTAGGCTAGTGTCTTTAATCAGCGTAATAAATTCATTGCCCAGCGGTGGAATCATTCTGCGTAGCGCCTGCGGAAACACCACATATTGCATCGTCTGAGTCGGCCCTAGGCCAAGCGATTCAGCCGCTTCCTTCTGTCCCGTTTCTATCGATTGAATCCCCCCTCGCACAATCTCTGCTAGGTAAGCTGCCGAATTCAAGCTCAGGCCCAAAATTGCTGCCCCCCATTGGCTAAAGCTAAAGTCAATGCCAAAAGACTTCACCAGCGGCGGCACCCCGAAGTAAATCATAAACAGCTGCACTAGCAGCGGAGTCCCTCGAAAAAAATCGATGTACATCCTGGCGACGAGGCTCAGTGGACCAAACTTAGAGAGCCGGGCAATCCCCAGTGCAATGCCGCCGATAGAGCCCAGGGCGACCGCCGCCGCTGTCAGCTGAATCGTAATAATCGCGCCCGCTAGCAACGCGGGCAGCGCATCGATAATGAAGCCCAGAGACCTTTCCAAGTGTAAAACTCCAGTATGAGAGATTTGGTGATGGGATTAGCCCGACTAATTCACGTGTTACCGTCCTGCTTACAGCTCGGGCGGTTCAGCGCCAAACCACTTTTGATAAATCTCGGCGTAGGTGCCATCTTCAATGACTTCTGCCAGTGCTGTATTAATCACTTCTACGTTTTCAGAGCCCTTAGGAAGTGCGATGCCATAAAATTCTTCAGTCAGCAACTCACCAACGACTGTGATGCCAGGAATGTTGCCAGTGGCGATCGCATCCAAAGTTGCCGGTGCATCGTTAATTACCGCATCTACATTCCCATTGGCCAGCTCTTGCAAGGCCAGCGGCGCAGAGTCAAAGGTGCTCACTTCTGCCCCAGGCACCCCTTCTGCCGTTTCCGCACCGGTAGTGCCGATTTGGACCGCTAGCTTTTTACCTTCTAGGTCATCTAGCGTTTTAATATCGGCGGCGTCTTCTGCCACTGCGATCGCCAACCCAGCCTTAAAGTACGGGTCCGAAAAATCCACCGTCGCCGCCCGTTCTTCAGTAATGGTCATCCCGCTAATTGCAGCATCAATCGAAGCGCCCTGCAGCGCTGGAATGAGCCCATCAAAAGGAAGACTGTTGAATTCAACCGTTTTACCTGCCTTTTCACCAATTGCATTCATCAGGTCAATGTCAAATCCCTCTAGATCGCCGCTGTCATTGACCGACTCAAACGGTGGAAAGGCCGGTTCTGTTCCAACAGAGAGCACATTATCGTCCGTACCGCCGCCACCACCACAGCTCACCAAGAGCCCCGCCGTCAGTACGCCCAAGGCCGCCGATCGCAATGTCGACCTCAGAAAAGCAGAACGCGTCAATGTCATCATCAATACCCTCACAGTCCGTAGCTGTCCAAATAAATGTGTGGAAAAAACGTGGAAAAAATACTTAGAGAATTTACCTGTTCTTAAACTTACTAAAACTAGGTAGTTTGGGCTAGTAAAACGCTCAAGTTCTTTGCGAAATGTTTATTATGTCTGGTTTTCAGCCGCAAAAAGTGACGTTTGTTACCGCTGTAGCAACACAAACATCACTCCAATGCTACTCTTTTTGATAATTTTGCTCTTTCGTTATGTAGAGACACTCGTCCTATGGCAGAACCTGCGCCTGCTATTGTCTGTGCCAATCTCCAAAAAAGCTTTGGGGCCCTAGATGTTCTACGCGGCATCGACTGCCAAATTCACAAAGGCGAAGTTGTCTCTATCATCGGCTCTTCTGGCTGCGGCAAGAGCACATTATTACGCTGCTTCAATCGTCTCGAAAGCATTAGCGGCGGTCAGCTAATTGTCAATAACATCGATTTATCTAAGCCCAATCTCAGTCGCCGCGCCCTGTTAGAGCTACGCGCTAAGGTCGGCATGGTATTCCAACAGTTCAATCTGTTCCCTCACCTTTCAGTGCTCGAAAATTTGTGCCTAGCCCCTCGAAAAGTGCTTTCCCAATCTGCTCGCGACAGTGAGGAGACCGCTAGGTTCTTTCTCAACAAAGTAGGCCTGAGTGACAAAGCAGACGCCTACCCCGATCAGCTATCAGGCGGTCAGAAGCAAAGGGTTGCGATCGCCCGCGCGCTCTGCATGAAGCCAGAAATCATGCTGTTTGATGAGCCGACTAGCGCACTAGATCCTGAGCTAGTCGGCGAAGTGCTACTGGTCATGCGTCAGCTAGCCCAAGAGGGTATGACCATGATTGTCGTCACCCACGAAATGCAATTTGCCCGAGAGGTGGCTAGCCGAGTCGTTTTCTTAAACAAAGGCCAAGTAGAAGAGCAGGGCGATCCCAGCAAGGTCTTGTCCAATCCTCAGAGCGAGCGGCTAAAAGCCTTTCTCAGCCGTATTAGCCTGTCTATTGCAGCCTGAAACCGAGCATTTCCGCATTGCGGTTCACATCCTCTCGCTAGGGGGATGCCATCCCAGCTGCCTGACCGCCAAGGTGAGATCGCGACGACGTCTTTATATGTGTAACAACGTCGCAGCGATCCTTCTTGGTGAGTGATTCAGTATGGCCAGCACGTCAAACTCAAAGAAACATCAGACAACCCTACCCAGCGGTATAAAAGCCGTAACCCGCCGATTTTGGCAGGAGAGCCGGGCGCTGCCTGCCGACGCCTGGACGACTTGGTGGCAAACCCTCGCCATAGGCTTAGGCATTAGTGCACTGTTAGTGTACGGACTGACTCGGTTGGCAATGGGGTGGGAAAACAGCTGGCTGCAGGCTTGGGACGAAAAGTGGCTGCTGATTATGCGCGATCGCTCCCCCCTCTCATTCGATAAAGGCATCACTTGGCAATCCCCAGGCAACCTGGTCGGTATGCTGCCTATGTTCTTTACGTTCACTGCGCTCACCGCTTGGTTCAAAAAGCCCCTTGTCGCGGCGACCGTTGTTGCCACCTACATAGGTCAGTTCGCCTTAGTTTGGATTAGTTGGGGCATGTGGAGCCGCGATCGCCCTGATCTCATTGCCAATGGGGTTGCCGCACCTAGCTTGCATTCTTTTCCCTCTGGTCACGTGGTGGTAATAACCACCGTCTATGGCCTGCTGTTTTATCTCTGGTTTAGAAGTTCACGCAGCGTTTTCGAAAGGCTGTTCACGCTGGTTTTTGCAAGCGTTTGGATCGGGCTGATTGCCCTCTCTCGCCTAGCTTTAGGCGCCCACTGGCCAAGTGATGTCATTGCCGGACTGTTTGTTGGGGTGCTCTGGCTAGTCGTCGTCATTATCGCCTTGACAAGGGCCGAGCGGACCCAGAAGATCTAAGCTTTTACAAACAGTCCTTGTCAATGTGGGCTCGCTACGTTCATTTACATACCAACACGACTACTTGGTTTAGTCTTCCGGTTTGGTTTAGTCTTCCGGTTCAATTCGGCGGTACCTTGCCTGAAACCCCATATGAACGCCGTAGGCGATGAATCCAATCCCCAAAATGCAGAGGAGAATTTCATCCGCTGGATTTTGGTTGAATGCTGCTAATACGTCTTCTGTCGTTTTAATCGCTGAAGGATCAAACGCAAACGCAGCTCGAACAACCGAAATGCCAATCACAACGTACACAACGCCCCGAGCAGTAATCCCAGTTCTGCCGACGATGGTCGCCCAGGTTTGCTCTACGTCACTCATCTCATGTAGCCTCATCCGCTTGCGAAACTTCGCTTTGATAGCCCGATAAAAGTAATAGCAACCTAACCCAAAAAACAGGACACCCCCCGCACCCACTAGCCACCGTCCAAACGGCTGCTGCATCACCGTCAATGCCAAGTCCTGCTCTGTACTTCCGCCACTGCTGCTCGAAGATGACGCGGAAGACCTCAAAATCCCAACCGCACTCAATGCGATACCGGCATACACCAGCCCGCTGCAGGCATATCCAACCCGACGCACAATATCTTTGGCCTCATTACCGTCGTGCTCAGGATCGACAATTGCCTGAATAAAGCGCCAAACCACATAGCCCGTCAGGCTAACTGCAATGATGGCTAGCAAGATCTGCCCGTATGGCTGACTTGCAATAGTTTTCAGCACGCCTGTAGAACTGGTGGTTTTGCCGCTGCTAACGTTCAGCGCCTCCAGTAACGCCAGCAGGCCGATCCCACCGTACAAAACACCTTTTGCTGCATAGCCAAAGCGTGCGTAATATTCTATCCAGTTACCTCGAGAGGTGTTCTGCTGGTTCGATAAAGCCATTTGTATACCAGGGAATGAGCGTGTCTCTTAAACTCTTGCGCCTATTCGCCATCCCAGCATCAATCTACGGCTAGAACTCGGTCTATAGCTAATGGCCGACAGTAGTCCGACAGTGAATAGAAGACTGTTGCTGCGTGCGATTTCCCTCATACATTTCTAGCCAAATCTCAATATCCACAACCCCATCACATCGGATCGATATTGCGATAGATCGCCTGAAAGCCCATGTGAACAGCATAGGCAACAAACCCGACGCCCAAAATTGCTAAAACCAGCTCATCTGACGGATTTTCATCAAAAATCGCCATTACATCTTCGCTAGTCTTGATTAGCTCAGAGTCAAAAGCCCAGGCAGCCTGTATCCCGCTCACGCCGATCACGACATACACCACCCCTCGCGCTGCGATTCCTACCCGGCCCGCTGCCGTCGCCCACGTCTTAGCAGCATCAGACATTTTGTGCAGCTTAAAGCGTTTACGAAACTTAGCCCTAATAGCCCGATAAAAGTAGTAGCAGCCAATCCCAAAAAACAACAATCCACCCGCACCCACTATATAGCGACCAAACCGCATAGCCATCATGGCAAAAGCCCATTCTTCTGCGGTTTTTCCACCATTAGAATCTATCCCCGTCAGCACTTCCACAGCGCTATACGCGATACTCGCATACATTAGTCCGCTGCTTCCGTAGCCAATTCTGCGCACAATGTCAGAAGCACGACGGCCCCGATGCTCCGGGTCCCATCCCGCCTGGATAAATCGCCAAACGACGTAGCCTACCAAGCTCAACGCAATAACAATCGCTGCCGTTTTTCCCAGTGGCTGGCCAGCAATTTTTTTCAGCGCGCCTGTCGACCCTACGGCTTCTCCGGCGCCAATATCCAACGCCTCAAATAGTGCCAAAATGCCAGTACTGCCATACAAAACGCCTTTGGCACCATAGCCAAACCGCGCGTAATATACGATCCACTTTTCTACCGGATCGCCGTGCCTCTCCAAATGTGCCATCTATCTTGTGGGCACCTATGACGATACCAATAGCTTTAGGTCACTACACTAGAAGGGTAACTGATGCGAATGTATCAATCTGGAGCATGAACTTCATCAGTTTGCCTATGCCCATTCTTAAACCGGAACATCTAATTTATCTTTTGTAGCGCGATCGCACTACACTTTCCTCACTGAGCTATCTCAAGCTATTTATATAGATATGAAAGCTGTAAGTTTGCTGTTTGCTACCTATATGAGTTGGGGGGTCGCTGCTGTCTCCGCTGCTGCCACGCCCGAAATCGCTAGCGGTGACGGCATTGTAAATGCCAACATCAACGCCTGCCTATCGCGTACAGATGCCTTTGTCAGTACCCTAGATGTCAGCGTTGAGCGCGGCCAAATAGATCGGACAGGTTATTTTGGTGATGGCTCCTTTCGCATCCTCTGCTACCCAAACCCCTACGGACAAGACGATCAAAGCTTAGTCGTTATCTTTGCCGCCCACGAAAACGATTTTGAAGTGGCAGATACCTTCGTTCAGATCGCGGTCGCAGAAATTGCTGATTGATGCCTAGCGGCTATTTTCAGTGATTGCTGATTAAGCAGATATATCAGAGGCTTTTAAGAAGCGCTTAGATCAATCGCAAGCTCGTCCTTCAGCCAATTCAGAATCTGCTGCCGCTCGCCATCTGTCAGAGAAAACTGCCCCGTTTCACGCGTTCTTTGATGAATGTCTTCCATATCGGCGGGTGTGAGCAGTTCAGCGGTGAGGCCAACGTTGCATAAAATGTCGTCTTTCCCTTCCTGCCCGAGCTGTCCGTACCGATAGCGGCTAATGAGTTTCTCCAGTCTATTAATGGTGTAGGCGTCTGCAGACTCTATGCGTTCAATCCGGTCAGGTGCGATCGCCTCACCAGCCATCATCTTTGCATAGTCAGTATCCAGCATCTCTAGCCGAACGATTCTCGGGCCATGGGTTGTCTGATCAGTCATTTGCACCTTAACTCAGCAGCCAATTGAACAAGCCTAATGCGTTAGCTCTCGATCCCGCCGCGTCTGTTTCGTAAGTTAACTCGCTGTGACATCAAGGTTCACATTGCCACTTATATTGCAACCTATCTAAGCAATCTTGTTCTGCAGCTAGTCAATTCTCATACTCAGGTCCAGCCAAGACGACCTCGTAATAGGCGCACTACTCGATATGTAGTCCACCCCAGTTTCTGCAACCTGCCGGATCGTTTCCAGCGTAATGTTGCCCGAGGCCTCAATCTTTATTCGTTTCTTCGCATTCCTAATGATGTCCACAGCCGCGCGCATGGTTTCAACTGGCATATTATCCAGCATGACAATGTCAGCATCATGCTTCACGGCGGCACGCACCTGCTCTATATTCTCCGTTTCCACTTCCACTGTGATGGGGTAAGGGATGCGGCTGCGCACCGCAGCGATCGCCTTGCCAATGCCACCCGCCGCTGCAATGTGGTTGTCTTTAATCATCACCCCATCATCTAGTCCCATGCGATGGTTTCTAGCACCCCCGATGTAGGCCGCGTACTTTTCCAGCACTCGTAGCCCTGGTGTTGTTTTCCGCGTGTCTACCAGGCAAGCGGGCAAGTCCTCAATCACATCTGCAAATTGCCGACTCGCCGTCGCAATTCCACTCAGCCGCATCGCTAGATTCAGTGCAACCCGTTCCGCCGTCAGCAAAGTGCCCAGCGGTCCTGTCATCTCGGCAAGTTTCTGCCCAGATTCAATGCGATCGCCCTCCCCCACCAAGCTTCGAAACTCAACAGACGAATCGAGCAAATAGAAAACCCTACCTGCCACCGTAAGCCCAGCAACGATACCCTTCTCCTTAGCTACCCAGTGACCTCTTCCCTCCCTACCAACGAGTTCCCCCAACCCCAGCGTCGTTTGATCACCCCTACCAATATCTTCTCGTAGCCAACGAGTAATCAAATCATCCAACACTATCCAACTTGGCAGCATAAGCCCTCGCCGTCTATCAAACGACTACGACTATATAGACTTTCTCTCCAAACCCAAAACTCTTCGAATAAGTCTGTGCATGAGGCCTCGCTCGACTTTTTCGTTATTTTCCACGACATACAAACCAATTCAAAGTGACTTTTCTTGCAGCCTTTCTCAGTCTTTTTTTGAAGAAATATTTCCCAAATCGACTTCAACTCGAATGAGAAAGCCTCAAACCTTTGCTTACCAAGCTATTCAGAGCTTTCAGAAAAGCAGAAGATTTTAGTTGACAGTAGTGAAGGGGCTTCGTTATATTAGTTGAGCGCTGAACGGAGGGGACGAGAAATTGTCGGCTACG
>JBCBIK010000138.1:0-13968 GCA_038524545.1 Cyanobacteria bacterium J06623_4
TGTTTCATGAATGAACTGTCCATATATTTGTTCACATCTATGGACAAGTTATGGGTGGAATTAGCAACCCAAAAGAGTTGAGAGCGAAAACTTTACGAAGAAACTTCACGGAGACACACTACTGAGGAGAACAGCTGTATCTTGCGATAGCCTGTAGATAATTCAGTGTGGCGAGGAGTGCTTTAAGGCGTCCGATTCGAATGAAACGCTATGTTCATAGAGATATCTTTATCGATTTGGAAAGGTGTCTTGACAATCAGCAATAGTGTCCCATTGAGGTGGCCTTGGGCTGTATTCTCAGGCTATAGCTACGACACGGATTCTTTACGCATTTTCTATACCTGCCTTGCCCATGCAATACCTAGCAAAGGTTAATGCCAAACACTCACGGGGAGAGACTGCGCTTGAACTTCTAGCCTTCAATGCATCGGA
Source organism: Cyanobacteria bacterium J06623_4 (assembly GCA_038524545.1). Classification (GTDB taxonomy): domain Bacteria; phylum Cyanobacteriota; class Cyanobacteriia; order Phormidesmidales; family Phormidesmidaceae; genus Phormidesmis. The sequence continues at coordinate 433 of JBCBIK010000138.1, forward strand.
GCACAGTTGGGAGCTGATGACTCCCAGAAAGCTGATAACCACCAATAAAGACATTCCATTTAATGAGCAAGTTCTTGTTCTCATTGAGGTAGAAGAAGAAGATCGAGTCGTTAACGCTCAAGATGCAACTGAGTGGGTTGTAGACTTCGTAGCAGAGTATTTAACGGTTGGGCTCACACCAAAGGGCTTGGCCGAAGAGCTTAAGCGGGCTGAACAGTGGCGACAATCTTTGACATTGCAAAGTCAGGAAGTGCGTCGCAGGGCTTTAGAAACAGCCGCGCGGCGAGACGAAATTCAAAATTTGGAAAAGCGACTCAAGCTCGAAAGCGAAGCTTTCGAGCGCAAAGACTAGTAAACATTAGTGGTAGCCGGTGACCCTTATGTACCGGCATTCTCAATCCATGCGCCCCTGCCTAAGCTTCTTGCGGCAGCACGTCCTGCAGCAAGGGAGCCAGTTCGTCTTTTAGCTGGCCTGCGCGAATAAACTCGGCATAAGTGTCCGATTCGATCGCCAATAGCTCGTCTCGGACCTGCTCTGCAGCGTAGGTCAGTAGCTCAGGGTGCGATCGCTGCAACTTCGTTAAATCTTCTTGCAATTCTTCGAGCTGCCCCTCTACTAGCGCAATCTGATAGCGGGCAAATTCTTCGTCGACCTCCTGTCGGTCGATAAGTTCTTTCAGACGGTCTAGTACGCGGTTGAGGGCAACTCGGTGGGCAATTAGCTGAGTGTGCTTTTGCCGGGTAGGCTGGTCGCCAAGGAGATTTAGCAGAGAGAGGAGCGGTTGGGTCGTGAGCCCTTGCACCAGCAGCGTAAAGAGCATAACGCCAAAGACAACGGCAATGATTTCTTCTCGTTCTGCCAGGGATTCTGGAACGCTGAGAGCTAGGGCGACGGAGACTGAGCCCCGCAAGCCGCCCCACCACAGCACGGTTTGCCCCGACAATGAGATATTTTCACCCTTTGTAACCAGGTTGCTGAAGCTGCCAAGCCCAAATACGCTGACGGCGCGGGCCGCAATCATGATGACAATGGCGACAATAATCGTATCGGCGTAATCAATAAGGTAGGGAAAGCGAACCTGGTCGCCGATGAGTAAGAACACGATGGAGTTCACGAAAAAAGCCAGAAACTCCCAAAATTCTGACACCACCAGCCGAGTGCGCGGATTCATGCCAATGCGGGAGCCGAAGTTGCCCAGTATGAGCCCGGTAGTAACAACCGCGATTACTCCAGAGCCACCCACTTCTTCGGCAATGATGTAAGTGCCGTAGGCAGACACAAGGGTCAGAGACTGCTCGACTAAGGGAATGTCGAAGCGCTGGGTAAGAAAGGAAATACCGAAGCCAATGAGCCCGCCCAGACTGATGCCAAGGCCAACGAATAAACCAAAGCGGGCGATAGTCACAGAGGCATTGAACTGCTCTACGCCGAGGGCAATACCGAGCAGTAGGTTGAACGCTACGACGGCAACGCCATCGTTAAAGAGGCTTTCTCCTTCCATTAGCGTGGTTAGGCGCTTGTCGACGCCCAGCTCGCGAAACAGGGCAGTCACCGAGACAGGATCGGTCGCCGAAAGGCTAGCGCCAACCAAGAGGGCAGTTGCCAACGAAGCACCTGCCAGCTGCTGAAGCCCAAAGACCAAACCCACCACGCAGATAACGACGCCCAACACCGCGTAGAGCAGAATGGGCAGAAAGTCACTTTTCAGGCGAGTCCATTGAATATTCCAAGCCGCTTCGAAGAGTAGTGGCGGTAGAAAAATGAATAGAATCAGCTCGGGCGAGAGGTTGACCAGTCGCACGTCAACCACAGCAAGGCCGAGGCCTACGACCAGCAACAGCAGAGTATAGGGGATATTTCTGAGGATGCTGAAAACCCGAGAGAGCGTCGCAACACCCAGAGATACCGATAGCACCAATAGGAACTGCCGCAGGTTTTCTTCAATGGCTGGATTTTCTAGAACAGGTTCTGTAGTGGCAACTAACCAGTGCATGGGCGCTCGCTTCTGATAGCTTCTGAGAAGGTCAGCCTTACTATAAGTCGTGATGGACTAGGAATCACCCCGCCTTTCGAATCGTTTCGGCTTGTGCTAGCAGAGAGTCGGCGAAGGCGATCGCTTCACTGTGCGATCGCCCGCCCGCTAGCTGGGCCAGCTCATCTCGACGAGCAGAAGTATCCCGCAGCGGCGTCACCTTTACAATTGTGCGTTCTTCGCCCCTGACGTCGGCTACGGCAGTCGCAGTCTTCTCCCGTCTAGATTGACGGGTCTTGGGTTCAGCTTTAGATTGGCCAGTTTTAGACGAGCTAGCCTTACGGCCAGCTTTCTGAGACGAGATTGACTCAATTTGCGCTGCGACTTTGGCCCGGGCGCGGACTTCCTCTGGCTGAAGGGTGGTCACGACGTGTTTGCCAACGTGGTAGTGAGCATCGGCCATGGCAGCCACCAGCGGCTGGTGGGTCACACAGAGAACCTGGTGCTCACGGCTGAGGTGATGTAGCTTTTCTGCGATCGCCTGCGCCACCCGGCCCGACACCCCCACATCAATTTCGTCAAACACCATGGTGCTAATGGGGTCAACCCGCGAAAAGCAGGCCTTCAGCGCCAGCAAGAATCGACTCATCTCACCGCCAGAGGCAATCTCTACCAACGGCTGCAGCGGCTCACCAGGATTAGGGCTAAACAAAAAAGAAATCGCATCTGCCCCGTGCACCGTCGGCGGCTGCGACTGAATATCGACCTTGAACTTTACGCGCTCCATTGCCAGAGGCTTCAGCTGGGCTACCAGGTCTGCCTCTAGCTTCTTAGCCGCTGCCTGCCTGAGCTTGGTGAGCTTGTCGCAGCTCTCGATGAGCACTTTTTGCTTCGACTGATAGTCAGCTTCTAGCGCTTCAATCGATTGGCCATCGCCGCCGAGCGCAGCTAGGGAAGCCTGAATGCTCTGGTAGTACTCAATCAGCTCTGGCAGGTCACGGTTGTACTTGCGGCAGAGCTGCTTCAGCTGAGAAATCCGCGCATCGATCTCACCAAGCCGCTCTGGGTCGGTTTCGATGTTTTCTCCGTATACGTTCATTTGCCTGCCAGCTTCCTGCACCTGCGCCAGCGCGTCGCTCACCATTTCTAAGATAGACTCGACCGCTGGGTCGTAGCGCAGCATGTCGCTCAAGATATTTTCCGTATCGCCCAACAGGTCTGCGCAGGCCGCGCCGTCGTCATTTTCATACAGCATCTGATAGACCTGGTAGCTCTGCTGCTGCAGCTCTACGCTATGGCTGAGCCGCTGATGCTCTATCTGCAGGTCTTCTAGCTCTTGAGGGTCTTCGAGGGCCGCGTCGCTGAACTCTTTGTTTTGAAACTGGAAAGTCTCTAGCTGCTCGGCCCGTTGAGCGTCGGCCCGGCGGCGGGTCTCCAGGATCTTTCTGGCTGCGCTGGCGGCTTCGTAGTCGATTACCACTTGCGATCGCTGCTTGAGTAACTTTTTGTCGCCAAAGCCATCGAGCCAGTCTCGCTGCAGGTCCGCATCGCCTAGCTGCAGCGTCTGCCCCTGAGCCGTAATCTCAATCAGCAGCTGCCGCAACGACTCCATTTGGGGCTTTTTTACAATTGTGCCGTTGAGCCTAAGCTTGCTCCGAACAGACGCACTCTTACTAGCTGTTAGCTCGCGGCGACAGGTAATCAGATCGCCAGCGGCGGGGATCTCTTGCTCACTCAGCCAGCCAGCAATCCGGGCATCCGTCTGAAAAGATGCCTCAACCAGGGCCCGGTCAGTGCCGGTTCTCACCCATCTGCCGGTGGCTTTCCCCCCTAGCACTGCGTCGATGGCATCGAGGATAATCGACTTGCCTGCGCCAGTTTCGCCAGTGAGAACGTTTAAACCAGGCTGAAGCTGCAAATCGAGCTGGTCGATGAGGGCAAAATTCTCAATTTTTAGTGAAACCAGCATAAATGAGCCGCAATGGGAAAAACAGGTAAGGATGCTCGTACTAAAAACGTACTATTTCTACAAGGTACTATTTCTAGATCAAAACGACTTCTAAACTAGATAAACCTAAAACGTCCAAATCTTATCGCTCTAGAGAGAAGACGTTTTTCAACAACTTGATACAATAGTTTACATCGGGTGAATGACGACTCATTCACTGCCCGTTGGTTCACTGCCTATTCAAAGCATCTTTCTTTGACTTTTGCTAGCTCAAGTTTTCAGCTGTGCTTATTCTACAGCTGGAGCCTAGTGACCGACCTTGCTAACACCTTTTTTGCATATTTCTTATGAGCGCAGCATCCACTGACTTGTTCAGCCGCTATCCTTCAGATGCCTCTTCAGTAGCCCCCTCAGCAACCGCTGTCGCCAACTCCGCAGCCTACTCTACAGAAGGACCCCAGACAGTTACCGTCGCGTCAATGCCGGTCAAACCCGCCGCGACACCCTCGGGGCCACCGAAGTCTTTGGAAGAAATTTTGGTCTACGACCCTGAAGCGATCGCAGCTTACTACCGCTCGCGCCCACTGCAAATTTTGTTCCGCCTAATCAATATCTTTTGGATCGCCTCAGGCTATCTACTAGGTCTGCTTTGGGACAAGGTCACCGGTCGCCAAAAAGTAAACGAGCAAAAGCGGGCTGAAGGTCTGCGCGTTATGCTAACCCGGCTAGGCCCTGCCTACATTAAGGTAGGTCAGGCACTCTCTACCCGCCCTGACCTTGTGTCACCAGCCGCCATGGCCGAAATGGTGAAGCTGCAAGATCAGCTGCCGCCGTTTTCAAATGAGACCGCTCGGCGCTTTATTGAAGAAGAAATCGGTCAGCCACCAGAAGCCGTTTACGAGTATCTCTCCGAATCTCCTATTGCTGCCGCATCTCTAGGGCAGGTGTACAAAGGCCGGTTAAAAACTGGCGAAGAGGTCGCCGTCAAAGTTCAGCGGCCAGGCCTCGCCGACCAAATCACCAAAGACATCTACGTCATTCGAATTCTGGCCGCTTGGGCCACCAAAAACATCAGCCAAATCCGCAGCGATGTGGTCAGCATCGTCGATGAATTTGGCACGCGCATCTTCGAAGAAATGGACTACAACCACGAAGGTGCCAACGCGGAACGCTTCGCCCAGCTCTACGCCTACCTGCCAGAAATCAAGGTGCCCAGCATTTACAGCCAGTACACCGGGCGACGCGTGCTCACCATGGAGTGGATTGACGGCATCAAGCTCACCGAGCTAGACGAGCTCGCTCGCCGGGGCATCGACCCGACCCACGTGATTGAAGTCGGGGTGCAATGCTCTCTGCGTCAGCTGTTGGAGCATGGCTTTTTCCACGCAGACCCCCATCCTGGGAACCTGCTGGTTACCCGAGAGGGCAAGCTTGCCTATCTAGACTTTGGCATGATGTGTCAGGTGGAGCCCTACCAGCGCTACGGGCTAATTGAAGCGATTGTGCACATGGTGAATCGAGACTTTGACGGGCTCGCGCAAGACTATGTGAACCTAGAATTTTTGACGCCGGAGACCGATCTTTCACCGATTATTCCGGCCTTGGCAAACGTATTTAACAATGCTCTGGGAGCCAGCGTTGCAGAGCTGAATTTGAAGAGCATCACAGACGAATTTTCGGCGCTGATGTACGAGTATCCTTTCCGAGTGCCCGCTTACTACGCCCTGATTATTCGCTCACTGGTCACTCTCGACGGTATTGCGATCACAGTCGATCCTGACTTTAAGGTCTTGAGCAAGGCGTACCCCTATGTTGCCCGTCGACTGCTGACAGACCCAGCCCCACAGCTGCGCACCTCCCTGCAGGAGCTGCTATTTCAAAACGGTAGCTTCCGCTGGAACCGACTGGAAAATCTGCTGAAAAACGCGCGCAACAGCACGGACTATGATCTTGACAAGGTGCTTGACCAGACGCTGGAATTCTTATTTTCTGAGCGCGGCGAGTATCTTCGAGTTCGCATTGCTGATGAGCTGGCCAAAGAAATCGACAAAATGGGATATAGCCTGCTGCAGCAGGTGATCCGCGCTCTCGGGCTGCCGGTGGGTAATGAGGCAGCTTTATCTCAACCCGCTGGTGGCACAATGGGGCAACCGCCTAGCCCCGAAAGCAGCTGGGAGCAAGCTATTCGCATTTTGAAGATATTGAGAGACACTCAGGGCTTTAACCCAACGACCGTTGCTACAGTGATTCCGAAGCTGATTACCCAGCCTGAGGCGCGGGGACTGGGCAGAAGGGTGGTGAATGGAGTTGTGCAGAGGGCGATCGCACGACTAATTCGAGAATTCTTAACGAGCAGGCCAGCATCACCAGCGGCGCTTCCACCCGCCAGCGCAGCCTAGGGAATTTCGCTTAGCGTGCAAATCAAGTAAAGCGGTGAATACGAGCTGCAAGAGGCAATCAGTCGCTGATCTTTCTTGCCGTAGGTGAGGGTGCTGCCAAACCGGTTTACCCATGTCCAGCCATCTGCCTCCACGTATGGATCTAGGGTTTCGTAAGAGCGAGTCACCACCTGTGCGTCCGTTATGGGTAGAGTGTTTTGGCGTTCGACTTCCATCTTGAAGATAGTGCGTAGAACGGTGATATTGTCCTTTTCGGGCGACCAAGCCTCTTTGAAGAGCAGGCACAGGAGAAAAATGCCAACGCCGCTGGCAAGCGTCAGGAGCACAGCAGCCTGAATGAGCCTGGGGTGACGGGCGATCGCAGCACCAACTTTGCGCAGACGGCTAGCTTTCGGGCGAACCGCTGGAGTTGTCACCACGGCGGTATCGGGCTCCCTTTCCTTGAGTATGGTCATAGAAACAGCGGTGAGCGGCAGATGGGAAGCTAGTCATATTCACTGAATTTGATTGTATAGCAAATGCTCCTATGGCAATTTTTTATGTCACGCTGGCAGCAAACATCGCACCGTCAGGACTTCAGTGGAGACAGTCGAATCGCCATCCGTGATTTCATAATCTGCACCAGCCGCGACGCTTGATAATCGTAAAGTTCGACGGTCATAGAAGCCCCGAGCAGCGCCTGCATCTGCTCGATAGAACAGTTCACCAGCCGTGACAAAAGCTGCAGAGAATCAGCTGTATTCTCAACATTGGTGAGCTGCTCGGCGGTCAGTTGCCAGCGTCTAGGCGGCGTCATTTCGCCACGTTCTATACGACGCAGGCCATTGATAGAAGAGAGCACAAACAGGCGATCGCCTGTCCCCAACTGCTGCTCATCGGTTGGCAAAAGCACTGCGCAGCGATCGCCCGACCGATCAGTGGTCTCCCACAAAATAGGCACCACCCCATAGCCATAGGCAACCTGCGCCAGCTGCTTACCCACCAGGTTGTCTCCAGGCTCAATCAGATACTCCGTAATCAAATTAGTCTGGTCGCTCAGCCGAAACAGGCCTAAAATACTTTCACCGAAGGCCGCCCCGGCAAAGGCTTCTGCAGAGAGCGCATAGGGGCAAAAGGCCTGAGCTTGTGGCATCAGCGCCGCCAAGTTGTCGCTGAAAGCCTGACTGCGAGTGCGCACCACCGGCGAAAAGGTCTGCTGACCACCCAAATTTTTCTCTGCGGCTAGTAGCGCCACTTCCAGGTTCAGCATCTGGTCGTCTGTGACGGCGATGACACTCCTAGCTGTAGACAAGTTGGCGGCAGAGAGTTCTTCGAGCACGTTGCCAATCAGCAAGGGCACTTGGGTAAAGAGTTCTGGATGCTGCAGCTGCGGCGCCACGGCTACCAGCGGCTGGTTGAGATCTAGCAAGAGGTTGGTCACCTTACGGCCAATGCGCCCGAGCCCCACTACAATGACGTGATTGTTGCGAGGCATACGGGGCCGCTTTTGCAAAAACTCAAAGCGTGAACTCAGCAGTTGGTCAGCAACCAGACCCAGCACACCTAGTACGACCATAATGCTGGCCAGCGTAATTGCTAGGCACACCATCTGCACCCAACCTGGGGTAATCGGTGGGTTGAATCCGCCAAAAACGTCTCCATATCCCCCCAAAAGCAAAATCGCCCCTAGGGAAATCGCTTTCACCCAGGCAATATTCGGCACGGTGGCCTTCAGCAATAGCGTACCGGTTATCCAGAGTACGATGGCGGTCAACAGCGCGACTCCGACCACCCTTTCCAGGGCGCTTTCTGAAGACTGTCGCCAGTTTCGCAGTCGTCGCCGCCAATGGCCGGAGCGCCAGTCTTCTCGCCACTGAGCCAGGGTGGTCAGCACATTTTTGCGCTTTTCGATGGGTGCCGCTTCCTCCACCACTTCGATATAGGCAATGCGATCGCCTGCAGAAACCCGAACGTAGGGCTGCCAGCGATGAAACACCGAAGAAGCCGTCGTCGCCCAGCCCATTGGCTGCCGGGGATTGTCGGCAGGGTTAAAGTCGAGCAGTCGATACTGGCCCCGATGAAGCTGCTGCACCGGCTGCTGATCGAAGCGAGGGTCGCCCGCTCTGACAAAGCTCTCGACAACCCGAAACCGGTGACGGCCAATATTAAACACGCTGACCGTATCGTCACCCAGACCGGCCAACGCAAAACTCATCGCCGGTAGCTCTGTGGCATCTAGCGCCACAAATTTTCCCAGCTGGCGCTCTAGCAGAGCATTGAGACTGTGGCGAGAAGAGCGCAGCACAATCTGAATCTCTGGGTTGAGGCGGCGAGCTGCGATCGCACATTCCACATTCGTACTCTCATCACTCGTGACAATCAAAATCGCCCGGCTATCGTCAATGCCTGCCCGCTTCAGCACATCTTCTCGGCGGCAGTCTCCCAAAATCGGCGGCTCAGCCAAGTAGCTCGGGACGTCGTCGGTTTCCCAAACGGCGATATCATGCCGGTCGATAGCGGTAATAGACACTTCAAAAGGGTCGTAATCAAACTTTTTGAGGTTGACTACGCTCTGCTGACCCAAACTGCCCAAACCACAGACGATAAAGCGATCTTTGCCAGCTGAAGAGAGCCGCTTCGTCAGCGTCGGCATCAGCGTTTGAGGGCCGGTGAGCCGAGCGGGAGAAACGCCAGAGGGTGAATTTTCGGCGGGCATAGCAATGCGGTCAAAAGACAAAAAGAATATTCTTACTTATCCCATCTCAGACCTGCTTTTGTGCGACGGGGACCGTGTTCTTTTGGGTTGGGCGGGCTGAAGCACCCCTAAAATGAGGATGCCTATTTACCCGAGTGACCGAAATGAGTGCCTTTCGCAGTATTGAGTGGAAAAATAATCGGCTGCGACTGCTCGATCAACGCCAGCTACCCGCAGTGACCACCTACTGTGACTACGACGATTACCAGGAGGTTGCTCAGGCCATTACCCAGATGGTCGTCAGGGGTGCCCCTGCCATCGGGGTGACCGCGGCTTTTGGCATGGCGATCGCTGCTCGCCAGTCTTCTACCACCAGCACAGATAGATTCCTAGCGGAGCTGCGTCAAGCAGCCGAGCATCTTATCGCCGCGCGGCCAACGGCTGTAAACCTATCTTGGGCAGTGCAGCATCTACTAGACCTCGCAGAAGCGAAGGCACCGTCAGCCTCTATCGAAACGCTACAGCAGAGCCTACTGACAGAAGCGCAGACACTGTACCAAGCCGATATTGAAATCTGTCAGCAGCTAGGCCGCCACGCTCAAACCCTCATTCCCAACCAGGCAAACGTCATTCACCATTGCAATACGGGTGCCCTCGCCGCCGTAGACTATGGCACCGCCATCGGCGTCATCAGAGTCGCCCACGAGCAGGGAAAAGACATCCACGTTTTCCTAGATGAAACCAGGCCAAGGCTGCAGGGTGCTAGCCTCTCTGCCTACGAAATGAAAGCCTTTGGCATTCCCCACACCGTGATTGTCGACGGCGCCTCGGGATATGTCATGCGGACGCGGAAGATAGATGCCTGCATCGTGGGGTGCGATCGCGTTGCCGCCAACGGAGACGTCGCCAACAAAATCGGCACCTACAACCTCGCCCTCGTTGCCCGCGCCCACAACGTGCCTTTTTACGTCGCCTGCCCCACCAGCACCCTAGACATGTCCATAGCCAGCGGCGATGAAATCAAAATTGAAGAGCGCGCCCCCGCAGAAATCACCCACGTGCAAGGGCAGCAAATCACCCCAGACAGCACTCCTGTATTCAATCCAGCCTTTGATGTCACACCAGCTACCTACATCAGCGCCCTAATCACTGAAAAAGGCATCGTCCGTCCGCCTTTCAGCGAAAACCTCCGGACTATTATGAAGCTTGCTTAACGCAAGCAGATATCAAACCCATGCTGTCTTCACCCGCCGCACCTGAAACCAACGATAAAAAGGGTCAAACCACAGGTTGCAAGTCTATCAAGATAATCCAATCTTCAGACAACTCATATCTGAGACAGTGCTAGGATTCTTACATATTTCTTACTCTTGGAAACTGGCTTGATATGGAAGTTACTCGTCTGTCTAGTAAGGGCCAAGTCATTATCCCGAAAGCAATGCGGACCGCTCATCGTTGGGAAACTGGCCAAGAGCTACTGGCAATCGACATGGGCGACGGCATTTTATTGAAACCGAAAAACCCTTTCTCAGAAACCACGCTGCAAGACATCATGGAACTCCCTGCGTATTCAGGCAAACCCAAGACAGTAGAAGAGATGCACGACGCGATCCAAGAAGGCATTTTGGAGGAGTGGCGTGATCGCGGTAGACACTAACGTTGTTGTGCGCCTGCTAACCAAAGACGATGAAAGTCAATACGCTAAGAGCTTAAAAATATTTAAGGCTGAATCGATATTTATCAGCGACACAGTCATTTTAGAAACGGTATGGGTGCTGCGAAAAGCGTATTCGTTTGAACCTGCACAAATTTGTGAGCTATTACGCCTATTGGTCGGGTTGCCAAACGTAGAGGTCACAAATACCCATCGCCTAGACCAAGCTATTCAGTGGTGCACAGAAGGCCTAGATTTTGCAGATGCGTTTCACCTTTCTTGCTGTCAGCACTGCACTGCACTCTATACGTTTGATCAAAAATTTATCCTCCGCGCTCAGTCTCTGACAGATTGTCAGGTCGTTAAACCTTAAACTGCTCAGTAACTGAGCATCTCGACTAAATATTTTTGGGTTTTAGCCGAGGGTAGGCCTGCATGAGCTGCTGCACCTGCTCCGCATGGTAAGAGCTACGCGTCAATGGCGATGAGACTACCTGCAAAAAGCCCATTTCTTCGCCAGCGGCCCTCCAAGCATCAAACTGCTGCGGGGTCACAAAGGTATCTACCCCAAGGTGCTTTTGGCTCGGCTGCAAGTATTGACCAATGGTAATAATGTCGCAGTCCACAGCCCGAAGATCGCCCAAGGTTTGACGCACTTCGGCATCGGTTTCACCCAAGCCCACCATAATGCCCGACTTTGTGTAGGTCCAGGGTGCGATCGCTCTTGCCTGCCTAAGCAGCTCCAAACTTCTTTGATAGTCACCCTGCGGCCTCGTGCGCTTGTACAGCCGTGGCACCGTCTCTGTATTATGGTTCAGCACCTCTGGCTGCCCTTTCAGCAGCAGCGTCTTCAGCGCATCCCAGTTCCCACACAGGTCCGGAATCAACACTTCAATCGTCGTCTTCGGCGAGACCTTGCGCGTTTCTTCAATGCAGCGAATAAACTGACTGACCCCGCCGTCGGGCAGTTCGTCCCGGTTGACCGAAGTAATCACTACATGGTTCAGATTCATCCGTCGGACGGCTTCTGCCAGGTGCACCGGCTCCATTGGGTCTAGCTCACGGGGCGCTTTGTCGAAATCAATATCGCAGTAGGGGCAAGCCCTTGTGCAGGCAGGACCCATGATTAAAAACGTGGCCGTCCCAGCATTAAAGCATTCGCCGATATTGGGGCAAGAGGCCTCCTCACAAACAGTATTTAGACCTAGGTCTTGCAAAATGCCCTTGACATCGCCAACCCGCTCCCACTGAGGAGCCTTTACCCGTAACCATTCTGGCTTCACTACCACGCTACAATCGCCTCTAAGAGCTTATGTTTTCTAGAGTATTGTTCTAGATGACTGTTCTAGACTGCTGTTATTTATCCTATTACTTCAGACTAGCGCTGACGTAATTTCCAGGAACGATGATTCTAGCAAGCCCCTGGCATCAGCACATAGCATCAGCAATATCGCCGACAACCATGTCAGCAACCGTGGCCAAGCCCTCAAAGGCTAATAACCATGCGTAAGCAACCGCCCATTGCCCGGTGTTTTATTGCGCTGTGCTTTAGCTCAGCGGTAGCGCTGATTGCCCTAGAGTGGCGAAATCCTTTTCCCGAGCCGGTCACAACGCCAGCAACCCTAACCGGGCTCGAAGGTCAAAACATTCAAATAGCCACCGGCGAATCTACCGCTTCAACTAGCCTATCGACCAACGAACAGACAGGATGGGGATTTAGAAACAGAGCCGCCCGGGCCACAGCAGCTGAGGCGTTAGCCGTCCATCTAAATATTTTTCTCGAAGGGCGCTATTTAGAAGTCCGGGCTGAAGGCAAACCCACGATCCGCTACGAAATCGCCGTTGGTCAAGACGATTGGCAAACGCCAACCGGCAGCTTTGCGGTTATGAACATGCTGGAAAATCCCGCTTGGCAGCACCCGATTACCAAAGAAGAAATTCCCCCCGGCACGGAGAATCCTCTGGGCGATCGCTGGATTGGGTTCTGGACAGATGGTCAGGCACAAATCGGCTTCCACGGTACTAATCAGGAAGACTTAATCGGAGAAGCTGTCTCCCACGGATGCGTGCGGATGCGCAATCGAGACATCCAAAACCTATACCAGCGTGTAGACATCGGCACGCCAGTCACGGTGCACCCATAATCACGGCGCACCCGTGATCACTATCAAAACACAGAAAAACAGCCGTCAGACGCATAGCCTGACAGCTGTTTTTTGTTGGAGTGGTGCGTAAAAGAAGGGAAATTTTAGATTGCAGTATCTAAACCCTGAGCTGTATGGCTACAGCAACACAGGCCCAGACAATCCTAGCAACGGTGGCCTCAAGCAACCTTAGGCTCAAGTAATCTTGCGCCTAGGCAGCATTCGGCTGCTGCTCGAAATCGTGGGCGTAGTCTTTGAGCAGCTTGTTTACCTGACCCAGCAGACCGCCTTCTTCGTTTCGCTGAATTTCTTTACGCTCAGGGAAGAAGTCGGGCTGATTGAGGCTGCGGCTGACCGATTCAGACACCTGCTGAGAAATTAGCTCAGACAGCTCAGCGCGCGCCTTGTCTCGCTGGTAGCTAGCACCTTCTTCGGTAGTGGCGTACAGAGGCGGTAGGCGGTTGAGCGCGTAAGCAGCGACATCGCCTAGGTCAAGCGTCTTCTCACTATTGGCTTCTACTTCAGCAACCTGGGAGATGGCCTCAGTCAGTACCAGTTCCTCCATCACATTGATAAATTGCTTGCGAGGAACAGCGACCACCTCGCCCGTCAGCAAAGACCCCATGAGGCGATCTAGCGCCATATATTCTTCAATAGAGAGTTCGGACGCGGTATCGCAAATGCGCCCTACCTCTGCTTCCATAGCAGGGGTGAGATAGCCATCCTGCAACGCCTGATCAACTA
>JBCBIK010000139.1:0-13910 GCA_038524545.1 Cyanobacteria bacterium J06623_4
CCGTAAAGAAGATCGGCACGAAGGTCAGCACCCGCACCTCTGGAAAGCGAAAGATGTAGGCACCCATTACACCTGCGATCGCCCCACTCGCCCCCAACGATGGAATCATCGACTCCGGCGCCACATACCACTGACACAGCGACGCCAACACCCCGCACATCAAATAGAAAACAAAAAACTTCAGATGCCCCAGCTGATCCTCCACATTGTTGCCAAAGATCCACAGATAGAGCATATTCCCCGCCACGTGAAGAAATCCCGCATGCAAAAATTCAGCGCTTAGCAGCGTTCCCCACTCCGATACATGGGGCGCACCAAACCCGGTATAAAAGCTCGCCGTCAGCTCCCTCGGCACTACCGCAAACGTATTGAACAACGTCTCCAAAGCTGGGCCACTCAGCGTCATCTCATACAAAAACACCAGCACATTGAGCGCAATAAAGCCGTAGGTGACATAGGGCGTAATCGTAATCGGGTTATCGTCGCGAATGGGAACCACAATAGCTATCTCTCTCGTTAAGGGGGGCTACTAGTAAATCTACGCCATTCGCCGTTGCCCGCTGTCTCTCTTCCGATAGGCATAAACCCTGAACAACGCGTTACAAAAGCCCGACGACGCCCCCCAAGCAGTAAGATCTCACCCGTGGACAAAAAAGATCACCCTTGCCATGGCAAAACGCAAACGCGCCGCCAAACCAAACGGCCAAAATCCAGCCACTGACCGAGTGGTCTATTCGGAGTTTGGCACCCCCGACGCCACTGCCCGCCCCGTCCCCGATTTGCCCCCCGCCCAGCAAGACCTGCGCGTACAGGTCTCCCGCAAGGGCCGCAAGGGCAAGTCCGTCACCATCATCAGCGGCTTCACCCACAATCCGCAGACACTTGCCGCACTGGCCAAAAACCTCAAAGCCAGCTGTGGCTCAGGTGGTACCGTATCAGGCAGCACAATCGAAATTCAGGGCGAGCATGCTCCCAAGCTCGTCACCCTACTCACCCAAAAAGGCTACAAAGCAAAAATTAGCGGAGGTTAAGCGACCCCATGCCGGAAAATCGTCGTCACAGCACTCACCCCTTCAGTCCCTTCAAATCCTTCTCTAGGCAAAAGCGACTCGGCATAGCCTTCGTCCTTAGCCTCTTCTGCTCAACGCTATTAGCCAACCTCACCCCCCTCGGGTTCAACCAGGCCCAAGCCATCACCCGAGGCTTCTCCGGCCACCCCACCGAGCCCTGCGTCCAGGCCCTCATCGCCCAAGATATCTTCGAGCAGGCCGCCGTCAATCGCCGCTACCCCAGCAGCGCCCTCACCCAAATCGAATTTGCCGACGCCGTGCTCGAGGCCTTCCCCGGTGCCTTCGCTGCTAATAATGAATACCTCGGCCTCACCTTCGATGAAGCCGAGACCGAAGGCGAAGCGCTGCTGATTTCTGCCTTGGGCAGCGACGCCCGGCAAGAGCAGTATGTAGACCGCGCTAAGGCCCTCGCCATTCTCACCACGGGCTCGGCCACGCCTTACCAGGCCGATGCCACCCGCGCCCTCTACTCCACCTTTCGCGATGCCCTGCTAATCCCACGTAGCGCCCGCGAAGGCGTCGCCGCTGCCCTCGCCGCTGGCTACATCGTCGACACAGAAGGCGCTACCGAAAACCAGCGCCACCAGCTCAGACCCCGCCGCAATACCACCCTCGCCGATGGCGCTGCCTTCCTCTGCCGGGCCAACCTAGACAGCAACACCGTGGCCACCATCCCGGATGAATTCGTCGTTCCGTTCACGCCACCCGAAATTGCGATCGCACCCACCACAGAGCTACGCGGCGTCTGGATGACCAACATCGACAGTGACGTGCTCTTCTCCCGAGAAGTCCTAGAGCCCGCCCTTGATCGGCTTGCTCAGCTCAACTTCAACACTGTCTACCCCACCGTTTGGAATTGGGGCTACACACTTTTTCCTAGCGCCGTTGCTGAGCGCGTTACCGGTTACCGGCAGGGGCTCTATCCCGATCTAGACCAAATTGGAAGGCAAGAAGAGTTGGAGAAAGCGCAGGGCGATCGCGACATGCTTCAAGAAATCATCGAGCTCGGCCAAGCGCGCAACCTCAGAGTCATTCCCTGGTTTGAATTTGGCTTCATGGCCCCCGCCGACTCCGCCCTCGCTGCCCGCCACCCTGAGTGGCTCACCCAAAAGGTCGACGGCACCCTCACCACCCCAGAAGGCGATCACGATCGCGTCTGGCTCAACCCCTTCCACCCAGAAGTTCAGTCCTTCATCCTAGCCCTCGTCGACGAAATCTCTGCCAACTACGACATCGACGGCTTCCAGGTCGACGACCACATGGGCCTGCCCTTCGCCTACGGCTACGATCCCTACACCGTAAACCTCTACCAGCAGGAACACGACGGCCAGTCGCCGCCCATCGATGCAAAAGATGCCGAATGGACCCGCTGGCGCGCCGACAAAATCACCGACTTCATGGGCGAAGTATTTACCACCCTCAAATCCAACCGCGCTCAGGCCGTCATGTCCGTCTCGCCCAACCCCCACGAATTCGCCTACGAGTACTACCTCCAAGACTGGGATACCTGGCTCAAGCGGGGCTACGTCGAAGAGCTCATCATCCAGCTCTATCGTACTGACCTAGGCCGATTTGTGTGGGAGATGGGCCAAGACGCTGCCGAATTTGCCCGGACGCATATTCCCACCAGCGTTGGCATTCTCAGCGGGCTCAAGGGCCGTTCTGTGCCGATGGAAACCATCGTGGAGCAGATTGAAGCTGTGCGCGATCGCAACTTCTCTGGCGTCAGCTTCTTCTTCTACGAAACCCTGTGGAACCTCAGCTCCGAAGGCACCCTCGCCGAGCGCCAATCCGCCCTCAGCGACGTCTTCCCAAACCAGGCAATCTCTCCCCAAGTTAGATCTTTGCCCTAGGGGCTTCTCTATCTTTTGGTCTTTCTTGAGGAACGGTACTAAGCAGACCATGCCTTCACTATTTGTTGCGCGTCTGCTTAGTATCGATTATCACCAAAGCAGTGCTTTTCATAAAAATTTTCTCTCTCCTTAATGGAAAAATCTGGCAGCTTTGTTTAAAGTCTTAATGCTGTTCGCGTGGCCTTGTCGCTTCAAGCCAATTGATAACGCAGCCAACGCTATAGACCGCGACGGAAACAAATACAGAGAACAGATCAAGATAGGGAAATTTTATGGCACAGAGTTTTGGTGTAATCGGCCTAGCGGTCATGGGCGAAAACATTGCATTGAACATTGAGCGTAACGGTTTCCCCATTGCGGTGTACAACCGCTCTCGGGAAAAGACCGACGCTTTTATGAAGAACCGCGCCCAAGGCAAAAATGCAGTTGCAGCCTACTCATTAGAAGAGTTCGTTGCTGCACTTGAGCGACCCAGACGCATTCTGGTTATGGTGAAAGCGGGCAAGCCTGTGGATATGGTGATCGACAGCCTCAAGCCCCTGCTCGATCCAGACGATATGATCATCGACGGCGGTAATTCGCTGTATGAAGACACCGAGCGCCGCGTCACCGACCTAGAAGCTGCCGGGTTCAATTTCATTGGTATGGGCGTTAGCGGCGGCGAAGAAGGCGCCCTCAATGGCCCTAGCCTCATGCCGGGCGGCAGCAAAGCGGCCTACGACGCCATCGAACCCATCGTCACCAAAATTGCTGCCCAGGTAGACGACGGTCCTTGCGTTACCTACATTGGCAAAGGTGGCTCTGGTCATTTTGTCAAAATGGTGCACAACGGCATTGAGTACGGCGACATGCAGTTGATCGCAGAAGCCTATGATTTGCTAAAAAATACCCTCGGACTCACCCAGCCAGAGCTGCACGAGATATTTGCAGAATGGAACAAGACAGAAGAACTTGACTCTTTCCTAATCGAAATTACCGCTGACATCTTCACTAAAACAGACGAAGAAACCGGTAAGCCCCTCGTCGAACTAATCATGGACAAGGCGGGCCAAAAAGGCACCGGACGCTGGACTGTCATCAGCGCTCTAGAACTCGGTGTCCCCATTCCCACCATCACCGCTGCTGTCAATGCCCGCATCATGTCCGGCTCCAAAGACGAGCGCGTCCTTGCCGAGAAGCAGCTCACCGGTCCCACCGCTAGCTTCGATGGCGACAAAAAAGCCTTCATCAACAAGATCAGAGACGCGCTCTACTGCTCCAAGATCTGCTCCTACGCCCAGGGCATGGACTTGCTCAGCAAGGCTTCTGCTCTCAACGGCTACCAGCTCAACCTCGGTGAGACAGCTCGCATTTGGAAAGGCGGCTGCATCATCCGCGCTGCCTTCCTCAACAAAATCAAAGCGGCCTACGACGAAAACGCAGATCTCGCCAACCTGCTGCTGGCCCCCGAGTTCAAGCAAACCATCCTCGACCGGCAAAGTGCATGGCGCGAGGTGATTGCGACCGCTGCCAACATCGGCATTCCCGTGCCCGCCTTCAGCGCCTCACTCGACTACTTCGATAGCTACCGCCGAGCGCGCCTGCCTCAAAACCTCACCCAAGCCCAGCGTGACTACTTTGGCGCCCACACCTATGAGCGCATAGACAAAGAAGGCACGTTCCATACTGAGTGGTTTTAGGTTGAGCGGATCTAGGTTGGGTGCGATCGCCCTCTCAATCGCATAAAAAGAACCCGCAGCAGTTATGAAACGCTGCGGGTTCTTTTTCATCTATTGCAGAATCACACCCAACCCGGCCCGACGGCTGTCGTAACCCTTCGCTCTGGCAACTACTGAGGGAGCGCTTCTGTCACTTCACTGTTAGAGGTTAACGTGGCATCTTGGTTCTCAGTCTCAGCAGAGACCTGCCCCCCACTCAAATCGACAACTCCTAGGTAGATACCTCCCACCAGCAAGCAGCTACAGCCGAGCGTAAACCAGGCCCACTTAAGCCTAGATGCCTTACGGCCAGACGCAGACAGTTCTAAGTCAGTCATAGAAAAGTATAAAAAGCAACATCGTTGGGCTCAGTCTAACCGCCGATATTTGCTTTCTCCATCCGTACACCACACATCAAGAATGCTGATGGCGAACGTCTTTGCAGTGCGCTAGCAAGTGGCAAGCCCGTTATCTTACTCAATTGCCCTTTTGCGTTTCTTCGTTTTGTATTCGCAAGACTTCCGCCACCGGTAGCCGAGTAATGCGTGCAATCTCTTCTACAGGCATCGCCGTCTTCAGTAAATCCTTAGCAACCAGAGTCGCCATCTCAAGCTGACCTTCCTCGCGGCCTTTTTCTCGGCCTTCTTCTTTTATTTCTTTGTATACCTGTGTTTCCTGTATCTCTAAGTTCAGCATGGCTTCAATTTCTTTGCGAGAGAGTGCTGTGAGCTTGTAGATGGCTACGATTCGACGCACACAAAAGAGTCCGGCTGCTTAACTTTCTACGGATTTACCGTCTAGGCGCTCAAGCGCGATGCTGGCAGCTTCTGAAACCTGTGGGTGATCGTCTTTGCTGAGATAGCGTAAGGCTGAGAGACTCTTTGGGGTGGGGAGGTTGCCAAGGGCCTCTGCTAGCCGCTGGCGCACTAGCCAATCTTCAGACTGTGCAAAGGTCAAAATATTGTCTACTGCGTCGATGTCTTTGATTTCGCCTAGGGCTGCGATCGCAGCCTGCTGAATCACGACTTCTGGACTATCTAACGCTGCAATCAGCACATCATGAGCTTTGGGGTTCTTGAGGTTGCCCAGAGAAACTGCCGCGCTAAAGCGTACCAGCCAGTCGACATCTTCATAGAATGCTCGAACTAAAGGGTCAAACGCTCGGGGATCTTCTAGATAGCCGAGTGCGCCAGCGGCGTCTGCGCGGATGCCGTAGTCGGGATCGCTCTCCATGATGTCAAGCAGTAGGTCGTAGCACTCCTCAGTTGGCTTGAGCCCCAGCGCAAAGATGGCCATTGAGCGCACTTGCCCGTTCTCGTCGTTGAGTACTTTCTTAATGAGGGGGACAGCCTGCTCTGCGGGTACGTCGCGTAGCGCGGCTAGGGCCAGCTTCCGGTCCTTGAGATCGCCGGTTTCTAGCTGTCTTGAAAGAACGTCGAGGTCGGGCTGCGCCATAGGTAAAAGCAATGGGAAATAGGGCTATAGCTTCATTATAGATTCACAGCTCAGAGTCTAAGACAAGGCTTCACGGATGCGGTGCGATATCGGCTGTATTCATAAAATGTACTTACTCCAAGACCTCACCCAAAGAACGGGATCTATCCTAAAAAACTCAAAGATGCTCGCAACTTTCAGTTTTCAGGTTGAATAGAGATATGTGACCTTGTGCGATTTAATACACTAGTGAAGCCCCCGACCTATGAGTCTTACCTACAACCGGCAAGAAGATCTCTACCAGGAGGATGCAGATCAGCTGATCCCCGGTAGCTTTGCAGATAAAAACGACAAAGAAGACATTACCCAAACCCTTTCGAAGCGCGCTAGAAGACGTAACCGTAGAAGAGGGTTTAAGCCAAGGCGCCGGGGGCGTCCTAGCCATACTGTTTCAGGTGGTAGCCGCTAAAAGCACTGCTAGAAACGACAAAAAAGAAGAGATAGTTATGTAAATTTCCTGATGCATTTGAGAAATATGCGGTTAAACTATCGCTAAATTCAGGGATGAACCGTACTCGTTGGCGTCGCTTGTGTCATGCGCTTGAGTGCGTCCCCCGAGATCGCTGTTACTATCAGCCTTTCAGCCGTAACAACAAGCAACAAACAGTATTTGATAGATCGCTTGTTAGATCGTTTTTTCCATCGAGAGCGCCGTCATTAGAAGCGCCACTGTGAGCGCTTTGGGACCTGTTTTTCTCTTTCTTCTAGACGCTGTTACAGCTGCTCTTTCTCAATCTTCAACAATTCATGATTAATTCTCACTCAAGTTCTGCTGTCGAGAATGTGGATGAGACGATTCAGCCAGCCGCTTTGAATTCAGCGGTGGCTGGGCCCGTTTCAGGCGTGTATGTCTGCGTTCATGGACACTTTTATCAGCCGCCCCGTGAACATCCTTCTCTGGAGGTGGTTGGTAGGCAGCCTAGCGCCGCTCCTTTCCACGACTGGAATGAGCGCATTCTGTATGAGTCCTACAGGCCGAATGCCTTTGCCCGCATCTTGACCCGTGAGGGCGAGGTGACGCGCATTGTCAATAATTACGAATATATCAGCTTCAATATTGGGCCGACGCTCATGAGCTGGTTGGAGCGTCACGATCTGGAGACTTATCAGCGGATTTTAGAGGCTGATAGGGTGAGCTGCGATCGCAATGGTGGCCATGGTAATGCGATCGCTCAGGTTTACAATCACATCATCTTGCCCCTGGCTAACTATCGCGACAAGGTGACTCAGGTGCGCTGGGGAATTGCCGATTTTCAGCGCCGCTTTGGCCGCGATCCCGAGGGGATGTGGCTCGCTGAGACTGCTGTCGACCAAGAGACGCTGACGGTGCTGGCTAGTGAGGGTATTCGGTTTGTCATCTTAGCGCCGTCGCAGGCCGCTCGCTGTCGACGATTTGGCCTTAGCAACGGGTTCGATGAGTGGCAACCGGTGGAAAATGGTGACATCGATCCCACCCAGCCCTATCGCTGCTTTTTGCCCGCCCAGGCGAATGGGCAAAGCTACATCGATATCTTTTTCTACGATGGGCCTATCTCTGGTGATATGGGCTTCGATACCACGCTGCAATCTGCAGAAGGGTTTGCCGGTCGCTTGGCCTTGGCTGTACGCGACTTGGAGGCAGTAGACGACAGTGAGTTTACGGTCGAACCTGCCAGCAGATTTCACAGAACCTCTCAGCTGATCTCTGTGGCTACCGATGGAGAAACGTTTGGCCATCATCGGGCGGGCGCAGAAAAGACGCTGGCCTACACTGTGCTCACTGACTTTCCGGCTCGCGGCTGGCAGGTCACTAACTACGCGCACTACCTGAGCCTTTGCCCGCCCACTTGGGAAGTACAGCTCAAGCCGGTAACCGCTTGGAGCTGCTCCCATGGGGTAGATCGCTGGCAGACAGACTGTGGCTGTGGGGGTGGGGGCACTTGGCAGCAGCAGTGGAGAGCGCCACTCCGCGCTAGCCTAGACTGGCTGCGTGATCGCCTAGCAACCCTCTACGAAAAAGAAGGTTCTGCGCTCCTGAGCGATCCCTGGACTGCTCGCAATGACTATGTAACTGTGGTGAGCGATCGCAGTGAAACTACCCTCAATCAATTTTTTGAAACCCATCAGAGCCATCCTCTGAATCCCGATGAACGGACCGATGCGCTGCGATTGCTGGAGATGCAGCGACACGCCATGCTGATGTATACCAGCTGCGGCTGGTTCTTCGATGAAATCTCTAGGCCTGAAGGCACCCAAATACTGCGCTACGCCGCTAGAGCCATTGAGCTAGCAGAAGCCATTTCTAGAACGGCGCTCGAAACCACGTTCATAGAAAAGCTGGCCAAAGCACCGAGCAATGTGAGCTATTTCAAAACGGGGGCAGGCGTTTACCTCAAGCAGGTCAAGCCCTATCAGGTCGGGTTGGAAAGAATCGTTGCCCACTACGCCATGGGATCGCTCTTTTCTCCCTACCGAGAAGACAGCCGCCGGGAAGAGCTTCGCGTGCCAGATGGCCAGCGAGCCGAAGAGCAGCTGTACTGCTACCGGCTGCGCTGCCAAGACTACTACCACCAGTCTCTCGGGTCGCTGACGCTGGCCATCGGTCAGGTGCAGGTGATTTCAACGTTGACCCTAGAAAAAGTCAACTTGGCTTTTGCGGTGCTTCACCTGGGTGGGTGGGATTTTCAGTGCGGGATTCAGGCTTTTCCTAGTCAGGGCAGCTACAGCAAAGCTAAAGCAGCCATTATCAAAGCCTTCGGCAATGCCAGCATTTCGCAGAGCGTGCTGGCGATCCACAGCCAGTTTCACCAGACCTACACTCTGCAAGATCTTTTCGATGAAGAGCGCCATCAGATCATGCAGCAGCTCAATCAAGAGACGCTGCAGCGCCTCGACCAGCTGTACGAACAGGTCTATCGCGAAAATTACGGCGTGTTAATGGCCTATCATCGCGATCGCCTACCCGTGCCGCAGGCCCTACAGGTCGCAGCAGACCTTACCCTGAGTCACCGCGCCCTAGATATCATTCGAGCGCTGGAGCAAGACATCATCGAGCCAGAGGGTGACCTGCTAAAAATTACTATTGGCCGTGTGGCTGAGCTTGAAGGCGTTGCCACCGAAGCCCATCACTTCCGGGCCAATCTCAAGCTGCCAGGCGCTCAGCCCATCTTAGAAAGGTTGATTTGGCAGGGGGTTTCCCAGACCTTGCGAGTGACCCTATCACCAGACGCTTCCCTCCCTCTGCGAAAAATGATTACCGCCGTCGAGGGGTTGCAGCGACTAATTCAACTAGGAGAAAGACTCGGGCTCTCCCTTGGTCTAGACCGAGTCCAAGAACTTTACTACAGCCATCTTGTAAAAATGCCTGCTCAACAGTTTATGACCCAGCGCGCTCTATTGGTGCAGCTGGGCCATGCTCTAGCGATGGATGTAGAGTCAGTTTTCTATTTGAGGAAGTCTAGCTGACGGTTGCCGAGAGGCAATTTCAATCAGGGCGTGAGAGGGCTAGTCAGGCCTATCTAAAAAGACCTTGGCGGCGGTAGAGGACGCGGGTGTTGTAGCCGCGCGCTGCTGCCGCATCCCTGCGTGCTTCTGCCGGGTAGCGCTCGTTGAAATTGCCAATATTAATAAACTGGCCACCCCGCGTGCGGTCAACGAAGGCGTTTGGGAAAAATTGCTGAACGGAAGAAAGCTGGTTTTCGTCAGCGATGATGGCTGCAATGTAGCGGTTGCTCGGGGCAGAAAATCCCATCGAGTCGAGTGTTCTGCTGTCTGCGGTGCCGGTTACCGTCAGCCCCTGTACCCGCTGATAGGTGCGCACTGCCTGCTGGGTCTCAAAACCATAATCTCCATCGACAAAAACCGGAATGCCGAAGTCGTTGAGACGCTGCTGCAGGGCAATCACGTCGCTGCCAGTACTGCCAGGGCCTAGGCTACCCGCTCCAATCGAACCAGAGACGTTGTTAAAAGAGGATGCTGCCGCTGGTGTGGAGCTTGCCTGAGGCAGAAAATCAAAATCCATGTCGAGCAACGTTTCTTCGTCGGCGATGCCCGTTGCGGGCAAGTCTCGAATGCGCTGATAGGTAGCGACGGCGTTGGCTGTTTCTGCACCATAGACTCCGTCGATGACGAATGGGTACAGCCCGTTGCGGCTGAGGTAACGCTGCAGAACGCGCACGTCGGCGCCCTGATCGCCCTGGCGGAGTGACCGGCTGCTAAGTGCGACCGCAATTAGCTGAGGTGTGGCTGTCTGGGTGTAGACAGACTGGCCTGCGATGGCAGTGCTAGCGGCAGTAGTGCTAGCGGCAGTCAAAGAAGCTGCATTAGCCGATGCCCGATTACTTGCCAAAACAGGAAGTGGCGCAAGCGCCATCATGGCAACGCCCCACCCCAAACTGCGAACAGCGAACTGCTTCATAGTGACCCCACAGAATCCACATTAGTTTTGAGCTATTATTACCCATCTACGGATTAAAAAATGATGTTTTGTGCCACTCGCCAGTGGTGAATACCTCTTTTACACGGCAAAATCTCTGTCTTTCGGGTGAATGTACTGAGATTGCTGGCAAATCTCAATGGCAGATTTGCCGCTCAAAAGGTGCTCTGTGCAGGCCATTTGAATCGAAAGTAGCGCTAGTACCCGCGCTTTATCTAGCTTCATCGAGACTGTTGCTGTAACAAGCTGAGCATAGTTGTTATCTTGTAGATTAATCCGCTAGCCAATATTGCCTCCGATATTGCCCATGCTGGGAGTACCAAGAGCGAAGGAGAAGCTACGGGTAAATAGGTGTGGGCGCGGCTTTATTTTCAATTTGATGTGTATTTTCACGGCAGCTGACGTGTAGCTGCGCGGAATTTATCACCTATGTCACTGGGAAGGATTTATGACCCTTTGCGCTGGCGTAGGTAAAGTGATCCAAGTGACAACTTCCATCGGCTTCAGGAGAGACCATGTTTCGGCCTCAGCTTCGACGCGCTTCCAAAAAATTCTTTGTAGGCAACGACACCTATCCAGAAATTGAGCGAATTGGTGATCCTCACTCCTATTGGGGCGACATTTATCATTTGCTGTTGACCATGCCATGGCCGACGTTTATTAGCCTGACGAGCCTGATGTATTTGCTGGTAAATGCGCTGTTTGCCTTTGCCTACAGCTGGGGAGATGGAGTGGCTACGGTGGGTGAGGGTGAACCGCAGTATTTTTTGGAGCTGTTTTTCTTTAGCGTGCAAACCATGGCTTCGATTGGCTATGGCGCTATGTATCCTACGAACCTGTATGCCCATTGGCTAGTGGTGATCGAATCGTTGGTGGGGCTCTTTTTTATTGCGACGACGACGGGGCTGGTCTTTGCTCGATTTTCGCTGCCGACAGCTCGCATTCTCTTTAGCAATGTGGCGGTCATTGCGCCTTTTAATGGGGTGCCGACGCTGATGTTTCGGACGGCGAATAAGCGGAAAAACTACATCTTGGAAGCGCAGCTCTGGGTGACGCTGGTGCGGGATGAGTACAGCATGGAGGGCGACTTTATGCGGCGGTTCCACGATATTCAGCTGGTGCGATCGCACACCCCTGTCTTCAGCCTTTCTTGGACCGCGATGCACCAAATTTTGCCCGGTGGCTTACTCGACGGCGATACGGCTGAAACGCTGAGACGTGATCGCGCTGAAATCATTGTCACCCTGACGGGGCTTGATGAAACCCTAGCCCAAACCATCCATGCCCGGCACACGTTCACCGCTGACGATATTCACTGGAACCATCGCTTTGCTGACATTCTGCTCACCGGGCACCACGGCAGACGCGTGATCGACTTTAATCAGTTCCACGTTATCCAGCCGATCAGTCGACCTCGCCAGCTGCCGAGTGGCCACCAGCTCAATGGCCGCGATCGCCCCAGAAGCAGTCAGTCTAGCCAGGTCTAACGGTCACCTTATAGTCTGCCTCATAAATCGCCTTATAGAAACGTCAACAGGTGCAAACCCAACAGAAGGTAAGATCTATAGCGTGAAAATATAGCACCGCAGTAGGCAGACAGAGGATCTCGACAAATCGTGGTACAGACTAAGCTAGCAATCTTCCGAAGGATGACATCATCGGCGATCGCACAGGCGACTTCGCTCTGGACGCAGTTCATTTACCAGCAGATAAACAGCCAATGTTGGAAAGCGCTCCTACGTCGGACATGTTTGGGTGCGATCGCCCTTGCTTTAGTCGTTACCACGCTGTTTGGCGGCAGCTTACCGGCGCAGGCAACCAACTTTGACCGCAAAAATCTCCGCCAGCAGGACTTTTCTGGCCAAGACCTCACTGATAACGACTACACCCGCGCCGACCTCACCGAAGCGAACCTCAGCCATGCCAACCTGGAGCTAGTGCGCCTATTTACCACCCGCCTCACCCGCGCCAACCTAGAAGGTGCCAATCTGCGTGGGGCAACGCTAGATGGCGCAACCCTGACCGGTGCCAACCTCAAAGACGCCCTTTTAGAAGGTGCCTACGCCATCAATATCGAGTTTGAGGGTGCCAACATTGAAGGGGCAGATTTTACCGATGTTCTTCTAGACCCTAGGGACAATGACAAACTGTGTGGGATTGCCAGTGGGACCAACTCAGTGACCGGCAGAGACACCCGTGAGACGCTGTATTGCCCTTAGCGAACACTAGGGCATTTCTCATGCTGGCCTTTCTAGCACCGCTTTCATAGGACCTCTTGCTGGAAAATCATGAAAGATAGCCGTGCTCAGCTAGGAATGCAATAGAAGGATCGATTGTGTCAGACCCTTCTACTGCATCGGGTTGCTCCCTGCCAAGATGACCATTATCGCTGGTAGGGGTACCTCGGCTAAATTTTTCGACGTATTTGCCCAACACGTCACCTTCTAAATTCACTCGGTCACCGGGGCGCAGGTACTGCAAGTTGGTCTCGGCGTAGGTGACTGGAATGACTGCCGTAGAGAACCAATCTCCCGATGGGCTGCAGTCGGCCACCGTGAGGCTAATGCCATTGACGGCTACGCTGCCCTTGTTCACGATGTAGCGAGCGACGCGGGGGCTGACGCCTCGAAAGCTAATCTCCCAGGCATTGGCAGCTCGTTCTGCGCGCTCTAGCTGGCCGACACCATCGACGTGGCCTGTTACAAAGTGGCCACCTATCTTACTGCCGACTCGCAAAGAGGGCTCCAAATTTACCTTACCGTTCTCTGCGATGGCGCCTAGGGTAGAGCGCTCTAGGGTTTCGGGTGAAGCCGCTGCAATGAACCCTTTGGCCAGAATTTTTTCGACGGTGAGGCAGACGCCGTCTACTGCGATGCTGTCGCCTAGGGCGATGTCTTGAAGGACTGGGTCGTGAGCCGTCGGACAAATGATTTTTAGCTGGTAGGGGGTTAGGTGCTGAAGCTGCCCTACGCTTTGAACTAACCCTGTAAACACGAGATTTCCTTACTCATTACGACGATATTTCCTTTCCACTAACCTATCGCAGAAAGCTGCCCAGAAAGCTGCCAGCGGTATCAAATGGTACCGGCGCAGTAAGAACGTGGGTGACAGGAGAAGAGATCGGTAGAAAGACCGCGCTTGAGGAGATCTACCAATTTAATAGATTCGATAAAGATTCTTTATCTCGGGCTGAGTTCTGTCAAAAATGACTTTAGCCTAAGAGTATAGAAATCTAAAAATACAAAAAATCCAGCTACAAAAAATTCTAGAGTAAAGATTCATTAAAACCTTTAACTGCGATAACGCTAGCTACAGCATTCAGGTATCTCTCAATCATCGTTTAGTCCCTTAGGCTGGTTAGGTAAACGTTTACTGGACAGGC
>JBCBIK010000140.1:0-13905 GCA_038524545.1 Cyanobacteria bacterium J06623_4
CTATGCTCAGAGCCGGAATAGTTGGGTTGCCCAACGTTGGAAAATCTACGTTATTTAACGCGGTTGTCGCAAATGCGAAGGCTCAGGCCGCAAACTTTCCTTTCTGTACTATTGAACCCAATGTAGGCGTGGTTGCAGTACCTGACGACCGGTTGCAGCACCTGGCCAAAATTTCTAGCTCCAAGGAAATTTTGCCTGCGCGGGTGGAGTTTGTCGATATTGCCGGACTGGTGAAAGGGGCCAGTCAGGGTGAGGGCTTGGGCAACCAGTTTTTGGCAAATATTCGAGAGGTAGATGCCATCATTCACGTGGTGCGCTGCTTTGAAAATGACGACATTATCCATGTCTCTGGTTCTATCGGCCCGCTGAGGGACATTGACGTGATCAATCTGGAGCTAGCGCTTGCCGACCTCTCACAGATAGAAAAGCGCATGGAGCGTATCCGAAAGCAGGCCCGTAACAATAAGGAAGCTGAAGCCGAGCTAGCGGTGCTGGAGAAGCTGCAGCCGGTGCTTGATGAAGGTAAGGCGGCTCGCTTGGTATCGCTAGAAGAAGATGAGGCGTTGTTGATTAAGCCGTTGGGTTTGCTGACGCGTAAACCGGTGATTTATGCGGCAAATGTCTCTGAAGATGACCTAGCTGAGGGCAATCAGTGGGTAGAGGAGGTGCGTACCCATGCGGCGGAAGAAGGGGCTCAGGTGGTGGTGGTGTCCGCGCAGGTAGAGGCGGAGCTGCTAGAGATTCCGGAGGAGGAGCGGGCCGACTTTTTGGAGGCGCTGGGTGTGGAAGAGGGCGGTCTGCAGTCGCTAATCCGAGCGACCTATGACCTGCTGGGCCTGCGGACCTACTTTACGACGGGGCCGCAGGAAACTCGGGCGTGGACCATTCGGGCGGGCATGCTGGCGCCGCAGGCTGCGGGGGTGATTCATACCGACTTTGAGCGCGGATTTATTCGTGCTGAGACCGTGGGCTATGAGGACTTGGTGACTTCTGGCTCTATGGCCGCCGCTAAAGAGAAAGGCTTAGTCCGCAGTGAGGGTAAGGACTACACGGTGAAGGAAGGCGATGTGATGCTGTTTCGGTTCAATGTGTAGCCGATTTAGCTAGCTAGTAATGCTGCAGGGGTATGCGGTTGCTATGCATTCAAGATGCATAGTGAGGACTGCTTGAACTTGTGGTTTGAGTGTGGATTAGTAGGGAGGGTATCCTTGCTGATTGCTGTTTCCGTGAACTGAGGAAGAGCTGTATTGTGTGATGCCAGAAAGCCTGGTAATCATACGGAAACTTGAGTTTTGGGCTAGGCAGTGAGGTCAGATCCGATTAAAATCACTCAAGCCATCTGTGCAGCATCCGTTTCCTGAGTCCTTTTCTGTGTAGTTTTTTCCGTGGTCAAGTGGTTCTCTAAAATTCCAAACTGGGCGTCGCTGTCCTTGCTTATGAACGGGCTGCTTTTTATCTCGCTGCTGGCGGTTTCTCAAGAAACTGTGGGCGTGTCTGAAAGCTTGCTAACAAACAATCTGGCGGGTGAGCCTGCTGTGGCTGACGCTGCGATCGCAGATAACGTTGTCGATTTGCCCCATCCGAGCGGGGGGCGATCGCTGACCTATGCGCAATGGCTAGACGTGTTGGCTAAAGATGCCAAGGCGATGGCGGCTAAACGCCCTGAGCACTTGACGGTATTGCTGGGTGATTCTTTGAGCCTGTGGTTTCCGGGCGAGCTGATGCCGGGCCGCCGGGTTTGGATCAATCAGAGCATCTCGGGAGAGAGGACAGAGGGATTGCTAGCTCGGCTAGATTTGCTGGCTGACAACGACGTTGAGGCTGTCTTTTTGATGATTGGCATCAACGATTTGATCTGGGGAAAAACGGACAATGAGATCGTTGCCAACTACAAGGAGATTGTGCGGCGGCTGAAGGCCGAGCACCCTGATACGCAAATTGTGGTGCAGTCGATTTTGCCGCACAGCGGGGAGAATTCGACTTGGGAAAGCCGCGATAAGCTGGCGGCGCTGCCGAGCGATCGCATTGTGTCGATGAACAGCACGCTGCGTAATATTGCGGCTGAAAATGACGCTTACTATTTAGACCTGTATCCCATTTTTGTGACGGGTGACGGTAAACTCCGGCCAGATTTGACGACGGATGGTCTGCATTTGAACCGGCAGGG
This sequence comes from Cyanobacteria bacterium J06623_4, assembly GCA_038524545.1. GTDB lineage: Bacteria > Cyanobacteriota > Cyanobacteriia > Phormidesmidales > Phormidesmidaceae > Phormidesmis. Next base: position 2,168 of record JBCBIK010000140.1, read on the forward strand.
GTATTTGGTTTGGCGAAGTGCGATCGCGCTATATGCGCAGCTGGAGCTGCAGTAGAGCGATATATCGTCTGGGATACGTCTGGGATATGTCTGAGATACGTAAGTAAAGGCATTGTGACGCTTGCTGTTCACTATACTGAATAGTGAACAGCAATAGCCTTATCTGCCGAACCTTGCTATGGATACCAAAGCGTTTAAGCGTGCTCTAAACCACTCAGACAACTACTATCGCAACCAGGGCTTTGGAAAGAAAGAAGACGTTGCGGACCAGATGCGCTCTGAGTATGAGAGCACGCTCATTGCCAAGATTAGAGCCAACAACAATCAGTTCGCTCAGGGCGATGTGACGATTCATCTGGCAGAGTCGTTTGGCTTTTGCTGGGGGGTAGAGCGAGCTGTGGCCATGGCTTACGAAGCCAGGTCGCACTTCCCTGGTCAGCGGCTGTGGATTACCAATGAGATTATTCACAACCCAGAAGTAAACCAGCAGCTCAAAGCGATGGAGGTGCAGTTTATTGAAGTGACTAGTGGGCAGAAGGATTTTTCGGGCGTGGGTGAGGGCGATGTGGTGATTTTGCCTGCCTTTGGGGCGAGCGTGCAGGAGATGAAGCTGCTGCACGACAAGGGTTGCACCATCGTTGACACAACCTGTCCATGGGTTTCAAAGGTGTGGAACACCGTGGAAAAGCATAAGAAGAGAGAATTTACCTCGATTATTCATGGCAAGTACAAACATGAGGAAACGGTGGCGACGACCTCTTTTGCGGGGACCTATCTAGTCGTGCTGAATATGGCCGAAGCGGAGTATGTGGCCGATTACATTTTGAAGGGTGGAGACCGGGCGGCGTTTTTGGCGAAGTTCGCGAATGCGCATTCGGAAGGCTTTGACCCTGAGCGAGACCTGCAAGCTGTAGGCATCGCAAACCAGACCACCATGCTCAAGGGAGAAACCGAGCAAATTGGCAAACTCTTTGAGCGGACGATGCTGAAGAAATACGGCCCGACTAACCTCAACGAGCACTTTCACAGCTTCAACACCATTTGCGATGCCACCCAAGAACGGCAAGACGCCATGTTTAACCTAGTCGACGCGGAAATTGACCTGATGGTGGTGATTGGCGGCTTTAATTCTTCAAATACGACCCATTTGCAAGAGATTGCTATAGAGAACAACATTCCTTCTTTTCATATCGATAGCGCGGCGCGAATCGGCCCGGCAAATCGAATCGAGCACAAGCCGCTGCACAGTCGTGATTTGGAGACGACGGCGGACTGGCTACCAGATGGAAAGATCTCTGTGGGTGTGACGTCGGGAGCCTCCACGCCAGATAAAGCCGTGCAGGAAGTGATTGAGAAAATCTTTGCGATTAAGGCACAGGTGCCTGCAGGTGTTGCCTAACAAAACAAGTTTGATAGCTTATCTCGCATTTGTGATTTTGTGGCTAGCGTTTGGGGCTTGAATGCGATGGGTCGGTGGGGTTGGATGGTTGTGAGCTGTGTTGTGGTTCCCGCTGGCGTGGTGGGGTATCTGCTGGCTACGCAGTCGCCGGGATGTGCTTGTCGCCCAGATACTCAGGGACAGAAGGTACGGCCACTTCTTTTGGCTCAACAAGCTTTTTATTTAGAATATGGTCAGTTTGCAACGCAGCAAGGGCTGGAGGCATTCACTGCGCCTGCAGGGGACATTGGGGACGCTAACACTGATGAACTGGTTGCAAACAATGCCGATGATGGGTCTCAAACCTATCGGGTGGAACGAATCGTGGAAGACTTTGGCGAGGTTGCGGTTGTTTATGCGGTGCCGAAGGACGCTTTCTTTTATCCTCGGGTGGGGCCTATTCGGGGGCGGCCCAAGCCGACGTATCATAGCGCGGTCGGTGCGGTGACGTTTAATGTCAGCACTGAACGGTTTGATGAAGTGGTTTGCGTTTCTGATGTGCCGATGGCCCAGACGCTAGAAAAGCCTCGCTATGTCGCTGGCCGCTTTGGCTGTCCGGCGGGGACTTTGCAGCGTTCTCGCTGAGCAGGCCAAAAGCATCCCAAAAGCACATCAAGAAGCATGTTAGGAGGCGAGTCTTTGGGGCTCGCTGACGCTGAAGGTGCTGACGAGTTCTCTGAGCTTTTGTGCGGTTTGGCTATTGTCTTGGAGCGATCGCGCCATTGCCCCTGAAAAATCAAAGGTCTGCTCGGATAGATTTACCACGTCTGTCACCAGGGTGACTGCGGTCTGTGAGGCTTGGGACTGCTGCTCGGCAGCCTGAGTTACAGACTGGGCCAGAGTCTCAAACCGTTGGGAAAGGGCAAACACGTCGTCTAAATTTTGCTGTGAGCTATCGACGGCTTGGCTACTTGCAAGAGCCTGGGCATCGATTTGGTGGAGGGCCTCAATGATATTGGCGGTGTTTTGTTGCACTGAGCTGAGGAAGGTGTCGATGAGTCGCGATTCTGAGATGGCTTTTTCGGAGAGTTTGTTGAGGGCGGCTGTGGTATCGGCGAGGGGCTGCTGCCTGCCTGCGGGTAGCGCTGCTGTACCGGCGAGCGCTTCTACATCTCGGGTGGCTTGGGAGGAGAGCTGCTGCATTTCTACTGCGATATCGCTCATCATGGTCGTCATGTAGGAGACGTTGTGAGCTGAGCGAATAAGCTGGCTGATTTGGGTGGTGGCGCGGGCTGTAGTTTTATTTAGCGTTTTGAGGGTAGTCGACGTTTGGCCCATGATTTGCCTGCCAGCGGCGGCTGAGGTGGCGACTTGATGCGCGGCCTGCGCGGCCTGCTGAGTATCGCTGGCCACTGAGGCCATTACGGCTTTTATAGAGCGGATGGTTTCTAGGGCTTGCAAACTGTTTTGGGTTTGCTGCTGGTTGATTTTGGCGAGCTGCAGGGCGGTTTGCTCGTGATTGCTAAAGAAGCGGTTAACCTGATCGGTAGACTGCTTGGCTTCGCTAATGAGCGACTCTAGTTTGGCGACGGTGAGGTTGAAGGTTTCAGCAACGGTTTTGAGTTCTCCCTGACTGAGCGGGGTGCGGATGGTGAGATCGCCTCGAAACACGCCTTGAATGTCTCGGCTGAGTTGGGAGATTTGGGCGTTGAGCTGTTCTTTTTGCTGGCGGCGGAGTTCTTGCTGCTGTTGCTTTTGCCGGTTGATAACGGCGGCGGCATGCTGCGTCCGTTGGACGATTTGTTTGGTCTGGGCGACTTCTTGCTTGGCCTGCTGCGCTTGCTGTTTGGATTGCTGGGTGGCGGCGTGCGATCGCCTGATATTCACATCGGCAGCAATCCGATACAGCAGCTGTTGCAAATGGACCGATAGCTGCTGTACGAAGCTAATTTCGGCGGTTTGCCACAGGTGGGCCTGACTGCAATGATGAACAATCAAGTAGCCCCAGAGGATGGTTTCGTGCTTGCCTGTGCCATCGGCACCAGTGTCGTGAAAGACCGGCACGTTGAGGCTGGCTTTGGCACCTGCCGCGTGGAGGAATCGGCGATGCTCTAGGTCCATTTCGCCCTGGAGCGTATTGTTGAAAACGACCGGTGACCGGCGGGTGGGCTGGAAGGCATTAGTGGGTAGCCACTCTGCGTCTGGGGGGTAGTCGCTAGCTGAGGTGAGTCCTGCTTCGATGGATTCTGCGGCGATCCAGCCTTGGTTGGCGACGTAGTATTGCCAGTCGGAGGGCCAGTCGTATTGTTCTAGGGTAGCCGAGCCGGTTTTGACTCTGTAGAAGCCCATGCGCTCCGCTTTCAGAAGGGTGCGAGCAGCTGCAAGGCTTTTTTGAAGCAGGGGCTCAACTTCGCTGAGGGAAACGATGGAGGCGCCACTGAGGTCGGTAAAGATTTGGGCGGCTTGAACTTGAAACTGCTGCTGCTGTAGCTGCTGTCTTTGCTTGGAGAGCTGCCAGAGGAGTGCTGCGATCGCTAGCCCTGCTGCTGCTAATGCAGCCCACAGCAGGTTAGAGAGGCTAATGGCCACAGGGACAACGGTCGCTGTGGCGGTGCTGATTTTGGAAGCTTGGGATGACGCAGCTTGGGTGGCGGTGCTGCATAGGGCGAGAGCGGCAAAGCCGCTCAGTAAGGCGACTCTGGTAGTGCGCATCCGGTAGGGAGATGGGTGCGATCGCAAGCCTGCGGCAGTGGGCCGAGTCGGTCTGCGCAGCCTGAAGTTCGGCATGGCTAGTCACTCGTAATGCTGTGTATGGAGACACCGCCCAGAATCGCTATGTAACCTGCAACGGACGGAAGCTGTCGCTGTTGTGAAGATGCGGCCATGTTGGCAATCCATCTCAGCAGTCTGTCTCAGCAATCTGTAGAAAGTGCTGCCTCGGGTGCCTGGCTATAGTCCCTGGTTTGTATAGTGACGATGTGTCGAATCGGGAAGTTGCCTGCTGGCTGCGATTCGTCAGGGTTCAATGACCTGTCTGATCTGTTTGATTGTTTCTTTGATGGGTCTTTATTCAGTGTATCTACCTAGGACCATCGTAAGGTAGGCGCTGCCAGTTAGGATCGATTTCTTTGAGCCAATCTTCGCCAACGCGGATAGTGATATCGGAGTCGATATCACCGGTAGAGTCGGAGACGACCTGACCTACGGCAATGTTTTCTTCAAGGACTCTGGCGCTACCGAGGTCACCGCGCTGGGCGATGATGTCTGTCCCGCGCTGGGTATCGGCCCAGTCCCGGACCACGTACACATTGTAAAAACCTTGATCTCTGAGGTACTCGGCCATGGAGTAGCTGGCATCCTGGTTATCGGTCGCGTTCTGCACAGCGATTTTGAGCCCACTGACTGCCCAGTCGGACGGCGGGTCGTAGTAGTTGATACCGCTGGCGTCAGCAACTAGCTCGGCGGACTGAGCATCGAAGTAGGTGCGCATGAGGTCACTGCTGGCGGAGTAGTCTGGCAGCCAGAAGCTAGCGCCGTACTCTTCGGGGTCGCTGAAGTCGCCGGGCAGCATGACCATGTGGAGGTCTTTGGTTTCTAAGTTGAGGCCGAACCCGGTCAGAGCGAGCAGCTCTTCGACGCTGAGGTTAGTATCGATGCGCTGCTGCAAGACGCGGATGATTTGGGGTAGCTTGGGCAATACCATGGGGTTTGCGATGCGCTGGCGTAGGGCCTTGAGCAAGATTTGCTGACGCTGCACGCGGCCAATGTCGCCGTAGGAGTCTTGTCGGAAGCGGGCAAATTGTTCGGCCTCGTCACCGTTCAGATTTTGCAGGCCAGGTTGCAAGTCAATCACGAGGCCTTGGGTTTTGTCCTCGTATTGCATGGCTTTGGGCACAAGAACTTCGATGCCACCGACAAGGTCAACGATTTCTTTGAATGCGACGGTGCTAATGCGGACATAGCGATCAATTTCGACGCTGTTGAAGTTTTGCATGACGGTCTGAGCCGCTAGCTCAGCCCCCCCTTCAAAGTTGGCCTGGTTAATTTTGTCGTAGCCATAGCCGGGAATTTCAACGCGGGTGTCTCTGGGAATAGACATGACGTTGACGACTTTTTTTTCAGGATCTACGCGGACTAGCAGCATGGTGTCTGTGCGTCCGACTAGGTCGTCGGGCTCGGCCCCTTCAACGTCTTTGGCTTCGTCGAGTCCCATGACGAGGATATTGACCGGACGGGACACCTGATAGCGAAAGCCGTTGCGCCACAGGTCTGCTAATGGCGGGGCAACGGTTTCGCCGGTGATTTGGCGAGGGAGGGGAAAGGTGAGCACCGCGACTGCGCCGAGACCAGCGGTGATTAGGGCCGTTGCGCCAAAAGTCGCTGCCAAGAGCGTGTTGCGAATGAACTTGGGAAGTCGCCATGGCTGCCCAGATTCCTGGCCAGTGGAGAGTTCGGAAGAGGACTGGCTAACCGGGACAATGGCGGTTGTTTTCTGGGCAGGTGGCTTTTTGTGACTTTTGGACGAGGCGTCTTTTTTGTGGATGACTACCTGGGGCTTGTTCGCAGTGGGCTGACTGGCAGTGTGGGCCTTTTCTGAGGAGAGTGCCTTGATGGCATCAGCACGCGAATTGACCTCGGGTTCGTTGGACGGAGTAGTCATGCTGGGCCACAGACGGAGTAAGTGTTGTCAGGTTTTGGTTGGGCTTGGAGAGACTCGAGGCTGGATTCAGCTCGATGCAATTTGAGCTTTCTACGAGTCTTTGTCCAAGCAATCTGCTATCTGAGCGGTTTAGATCTGAAGTATGTAGGCTGGCGATTTTGCCGTGTCTACTGGTGCACCCGTGTGAAATAGAGAGAATATCAAATACTGGTTGGCAATCTAGTGACTTGTAAGACAGTTGTTTGTTTAGATAAGTAAACTGTCTAAGTCGAAGCTGACTTGATAAGCTAGAGCCCCAGTCTTGACCGCTGATGCTGACCGCTGACTATGGCTCGCTATGCTTTACGGGACTCTATTTTTCTCAGCAGTTTACCCTTTCTCAACAGACTATTTATTTCAACAGATGGGTGCGCGATTTCCCGGAAAGTTGCAGGAAATTTCGCAAAATCGTGTTTTGTTAATCAATTGTTAAGCAGATTATAGCTTGGGGCCTTACAGCGGACGGTACGATAGTCCGAAATCTAGGATGGCACAGTAACAGATATGGCTCGTTTTGTCCCGATTATTTTGGCTGGCGGTAAGGGTGAGCGCTTTTGGCCGGTGAGTCGGCTGAAGCGTCCTAAGCAGTTTCTTTGCCTGGATGGGGGCGATCGCTCGCTACTGCAATCTACCGCAGACCGACTGCTGCCTCTGGCTAGCTGGGATGAAATGTTTGTGATTACGGCGGCTCATATCGCGTCAGGGGTGCGTGAGCAGCTGCCCGAGATGCCAAACGAAAATATTTTGGTAGAGCCCCAGGGGCGGGATACGGCACCTGCGGTTGCTTGGGCGACGCTAGAAGTGGCCAAGCGGTTTGGCGAAGATACGATCTGTGGCTTTTTTCCGGCGGATCACTACATCGTGGATGAGGACCGCTACTGCGATACGCTGCGGGCGGCGACGGAGCTAGCCGTGACATCGAGTGCGATCGCTACATTGGGAATCACGCCCACCTTTGCCTCTACGGGCTATGGCTACATTGAGCAGGGCGCGGATGCGGGCAGCTTTAGCGCGGGTAGCGTAAGTGACTTGCCTGCTTACAAGGTGAGCCGATTCGCTGAAAAGCCAGATAAATCGACTGCTGAAGCCTTTATCGAAAGCGGCCAGTACAGCTGGAATAGTGGCATGTTTATTTTTCCGGCGGCGGTGATGATTGCCGAGCTGAAGACCCACGCGCCTGAGATGACCCAAGCGCTGATGGAAAAGGGTGTGGATGCCTACGCCACCCTGGAGAAGCTCAGTATTGACTACGCGGTGATGGAGAAGACAGACCGGGCCTACGTGATGCCTGCCAACTTTGGGTGGGATGACCTGGGCGATTGGAACGCGATTGAACGGCTGCTGAAGGGTGGGGCCAACAATGTAGAGCTGTGCCAGCACGTGGGACTCGATACGGCGGGCAGCATTCTCTACAGCGCTGACCCAGAGGAGCTAATTGTGACGATTGGCCTGGAAGATGTGGTGGTGGTGCGCGATGGTAATGCCACGCTAATTGTGAAAAAAGACCGGACCCAGGAAATTAAAAAGGCGGTGAAGGCGCTGGGAGCAGAAGATAGATTTCAGCACTTGCTGTAGCCTACGCTGCCGTAAATGGGGCTGATTGGGCCATGAGTTGCCCCTCAATTATCCAGACGTTGAACATCGGTTCAGATACAAGGTAAATTTAAGTAAAATCGCGGAATTTTCTGATGAAAGTTTCTGTCTTTTGAGCGTTTGGCGACAGGCTCTTAACTGTTTGAATCGAGTGAGCTGTTTTGAGTAAAGCGTAAGTTTAGTTCCCATCTACCCATCATTTAGATAAGCGTCATGGTTTTCAATCGCGTTCAAAACTTAGTATTTGCTGCAGGGTTACTTAGCGTAGGGCTGCTAACGGGTGTTCCCACTCGGGCTTCCGTCTTGATCGAGCCGAGAATGATGCAAGGTGGTGAGGCGGAGCCTGTTGCAGCGCCTCAGGCTGTAGAGTCGACTCAGAATATTGTGGAAGTTGCGGGCGATACGGAGAGCTTTTCGACGTTGGTCAGCGCTCTGCAGGCGGCGAATGTGAGCAGTGTGCTCGTCGGAGAAGGCCCTTTTACAGTATTTGCGCCGACGAATGCGGCATTTGCAGCGTTGCCTGCCGGTACGCTGGATGCCCTGCTAAAAACTGAGAACAGAGATTTGCTGGTGAAGCTGCTGTACAACCATGTCGCCTACGGCGATGTGACCTCCGACCAGCTGAGTGTCGGACGGCTAGATACGTTCGATGGTGATGTCTCTATTGGGATTACGCCAAATGGTGTAAAGGTCAACAGCGCCAATGTGATTCAGGCAGATGTCGATGCCAGTAATGGTGTCATCCACGTGGTGGATGAGGTGCTGGTGCCGATTGGCTTTTCTGAGCAGCTCCAAGCGAGAATCAACAGCGGTGGCGCGACGGCAGCCACCTCTACAGGCACGACGACTACCGGGACGACGGGCAGCGTGACGAACACGCCGGTGACCCAGCAGCCTGCTGCTACGACGCCAACTGCTCAGCCTGCGCCAGCCGCTCAGCCTGCGGCAGCACCTCAGCAGCCTGTCCGCGGGCTTTGGTAGCGCGGAGCACCATGGAGAGACAGTTAATGCTTGGTAGCGCTAGTGCGCTTATGGCCAATCGGCGGCGTACGGTCAGTTTATGGCGTCGCGGGCTAGCCGCTGGACTGGGCGCTTGCGGCCTGCTGATGAGTGCCGGGTTGCCAGCGCCGGCTAAGCCTCAGGGATTGTCGCAAATGAGTGTCTCGGTTGCCGAGAAACGGACGGCTGCGCAGACGAATCGGCTGGTGTTGAGCTTGCGATCGCGCCGCGTGTATCTCTATCAGGGTGACATGCTGGTGAGCAGCTACCCGGTGGCGGTGGGCGCTAGCGAAACGCCAACGCCTCAGGGTCAGTTTGCTGTTTCTAAAATGGTGGTCGACCCGGTGTGGCAGAGCCCCTGGACGGGGGAGGTGCATCCGCCAGGGCCAAACAGTGCGCTGGGGCTACGCTGGATTGAGTTTGCCAGTACGGAGGCGGGGGCGTTTGGCTTTCATGGGACGCCTACAGTGGAGTCGATTGGGCAGGCCGCGTCCAATGGCTGTGTGCGCATGTACAACGATGATGTGGTGGCGCTGTTTGCTCAGGTGAGTGTCGGTACGCCGGTGTTGGTAATTCCTTAGGCGATGTTCTTAGGCGATAAGGTGGCGGGTGGTATGGCTCGGCGAATGGGATGGGTGAGTGCGATCGCGCTTTTGGCGAGTGTGGGGACTGTGGAGGGTGCGATCGCAGCCACACCCAGCGAAACCGTTCCGACTTCTGTAGCGATTGCCGGTCAGTCTTCTCGCGTATCGCATCAGCTGAGTCTAGAACTGCGTCTGTCCGAGCGGCGCTTGTTGGTCTTTCGAGGAGAGATGCTGGTCGCGAACTATGAGGTGGCCGTGGGCCGTGAGGGCTGGAATACGCCGACAGGTACTTTCAGCGTGTTTCAGAAGCAGGTTGAGCCCGCTTGGGAGCATCCGTTTACAGGCGAAGTTATCCCGCCGGGGCCAGACAATCCGCTTGGTACCCGTTGGATTGGATTTTGGTCAGATGGACAAAATTCGATTGGCTTTCACGGCACGCCGGATGAATCGGTGATCGGCAGTGCGGTTTCCCACGGCTGTGTGCGGATGCGCAATGAAGATGTGCTGGCGCTGTATGAACAGGTGGCTTTGGAGACGCCGGTGAGGGTGGTGCCTTAGCTTTGACTGCAGGTTTCAGGCAGGCAATCTACAGCGCAATCCCGGCATTAACGGTGTAGTAGAGGCGCTGCATAAGGACGGTGGTGGGGCGTAGGCGATATTCTATGGCCGCGTCGCCTCGGACGACGTCGCCAGAGAGCTGCAAGAAGCGCCAGCAAAATCCATTGGTGACGCAGCCGAAAACGGGCAGGGGCGGCAACCCTGAGTTTAGATTGAAGGCTTGGGCGGTGACCATTTTGGCGACGCATCGCCCGACCCCTTCGGCCATCACTGACTGCTTGGCCTGCACGACGACTAGCACTGGCGCTTCGATAATTTCTAGCTCATCGGAGAGGGTGACGATAAAGTCGCAGCAGTTCGCCTGGGAAAATGGGTCGTCTGGTGCGGCAATATCGAACTGAACGCCGGTGTGGATGCCGACTTGGTGGATTTGCCTGAGGGTGGAGAGCACGGGCGCAATCACGAAGGCGGATTTTGCCTGGTCGGTGGGGTTGCGCCGGGCGATGTCGGTATCGCGGTCTAGCTGCTGGGTGAGCAGTGACATGGCGCTGTCGGCGTTGGGCGGTAGCAATGGGAGAACGGTGGGAAAGACCAGGTCGCTGCCGATGTATTTGATCTCAAATTGGTTGACCGCAGCCTGCAGTGAGAAATGTGGAGAAGACATAGTAAATAGAGCGCTTGCGACATCTCATAAGGCGCTGACCTTGTGATTATTCATCAGCGTGTTCTCCGTATATTCCGCAGGTCTGGGTTCGGTAAGCTCTATCCCGTGAAACCCTGACGAAGACGCTACGCTAGTGAGTGCGCTGGTCTTGGGCCTGTGTTTTTGGCTAGATAGCTGGTTTTTCATTGGCTTTTAATTGGTTTTTTATTCGATCTTTGTTTTGGTATTTGGTGTACGGGTCTTGGCCTCCCTGTCTAAACTGGGCCAAAAATTTGTAAGCTCCCTGTCTATTTTTCGGAACATGCCTCGGCTGTTGCGGCTGGTGTGGGCGGCTACGCCGGGGGCGCTGGTGGTTAGTGTAGTGCTGACGCTGACGGCATCTTTGTTACCGGCGGCGCAGATCTATATCAGTAAGCTGATTGTGGATCAGGTGGTGGTGCTGGTGGAGGCGAGTACGCCGGTGCCGGTGATGGTGGAGGCGTTGGTACCGCTGGTGTTGGGTGGGTTTGGCTTGCTGGGGCTGCAGGCGATTTTGCAGCAGCTTGATGCCTACACGACGCAGATTATGAGCGATCGCTTCTTGCTGTATGCCAATACCCAAATGCTGCAGCAGGCTACCCGGCTAGATTTGGCCCACTACGAGTCGCCAGAATTTCACGACATTCTAAACCGGGCCCAGCAGAGCGGGAGTAACTACCCGATGCGCGTGCTGCGGGTTTCGCTGCGGCTGTTGGGTCAGGTGACGCGGCTGTTTGGTCTGTTGGCGCTGCTGCTACGGTTCAATTCTTTGGTGTTTGTGATGCTGCTAGTGAGTGCGTTGCCTACGTTTTGGGCGGGCATTCGCTTCTCGGAGCGGCGCTTTTGGATGACGCGTCGGCAAACGCCGAGTCGGCGACTGGCAGACTACTTTGGGGCGGTGCTGACGGAGCCAAAATATGTGAAGGAGGTGCGACTGTTTAACCTGGGCGGGTATCTGGTGGAGCAGTACCACAAGATTCGCGCAGATTTTAACCAGGAATCGGAGGGGTTGGCTCGTAAGCAGGGGGCGGTGCAGGTATCGATTGAGATGATTGCTGCGATCGCGTTTTATAGTGCCTATGCCCTAGTGCTGTGGGAAGCGATTCGCGGCATGGTCACCATTGGCGATCTGACGCTCTATGCCGGAACGTTTCAGCAGGCGCAGGCGGCGACCCAGGGCATTTTGGTCAGCATTGCCACGCTGTACGAGTTCAACCTGTACGTTTCGCAGTATTTTGAATTTTT
>JBCBIK010000141.1:0-13772 GCA_038524545.1 Cyanobacteria bacterium J06623_4
CCATTGAAGCGATTCAGGCAAGAGAGATCCTAGACTCCCGAGGAAGGCCCACCATTGAGGCGGAAGTGTACCTCACCGGTGGTGCGTACGGTATTGCGCAGGTGCCGAGCGGCGCTTCTACGGGCAGCTTTGAAGCGCATGAGCTACGTGACGGCGATGGCGATCGCTACTTTGGCAAAGGCGTGAGTAAGGCGGTGGCCAATGTAAATGATGCGATCGCCCGAGAACTGATGGGCATGAACGCGCTTAGCCAAATTGAGCTAGACCGCACGATGATCGCCCTCGATGGCACCCCCAATAAGAAAAACCTGGGAGCAAATGCCATCCTGGCAGTGTCCCTTGCCAATGCTCACGCTGCTGCTGCTGCCCAGGCGCTGCCGCTCTACCGCTACCTCGGCGGCCCCCTGGCAAATGTGCTGCCCGTGCCAATGATGAACGTGATCAACGGCGGTGAGCATGCTAACAACAATGTGGATATTCAGGAATTTATGATTATGCCGGTGGGGGCGGGGAGCTTCCGCGAAGCGCTGCGCTGGGGGGCTGAGATATTTGCTCAGCTGAGTAAGGTGCTTGCAGGCAAGGGCCTGCTGACTGGTGTGGGCGATGAAGGTGGCTTTGCGCCCAATCTGGGCTCCAACCAAGAGGCGCTAGACCTGCTGATGTCTGCGATTTCTGAGGCGGGCTATACCCCCGGTGAGCAGGTGGCGCTGGCCCTAGATGTGGCCGCCACCGAATTTTATAAAGATGGCCAGTACACCTTTGATGGGAAGGCCCACTCGCCAAAGGAGACCATCGACTATTTAGAAGGGCTAGTGAATAACTATCCCATCGTCTCCATCGAAGATGGCCTAGATGAGGAAGACTGGGAAAGTTGGAAAATGCTGACCGAGCGCATCGGTGGCAAGGTGCAGCTGGTGGGTGATGACCTCTTTGTGACGAACCCGACGCGCCTGCAGAAGGGGATTGACAACTCGTCTGCTAATGCCTTGCTAGTGAAGCTCAACCAGATTGGCACGCTGACGGAGACCCTAGAGGCGATTAACCTCGCCCAGCGCAACCAGTTTAACTGTGTGGTGAGCCATCGCTCTGGCGAAACCGAAGACACCACGATTGCCGATCTGGCTGTGGCTACCCGTGCTGGTCAGATCAAGACGGGATCGCTCTGCCGGAGTGAGCGGGTAGCTAAGTACAATCAGCTGCTGCGCATTGAGGATGAGCTGGGTGAGCAGGCTGTCTATGCTGGCACGATTGGCATGGGTCCTCAGTAAGCAACCCTTGAGCAGGTGTCTTTGCTGCTTGCTGGAATTAGCTGAGATTAGCTGAGATTAGCTGACGTTAAAAGAAAGGGGCTAGGTCTTACTGGAGACGCAGCCCCTTTACTTTTTTGGGTTGAAAAAGACAAATGATGAAATAGGTGCTGGATAGAACAAATCTATCTAACGGTACTTGAATGAAAGGTCTCGGTAGGAGAGCGTTTACGGATAAGTGCATTTGCCGCTAAACAAATGCAAGCGTAAGTGCGCTGGCGCATATGTTTTCAGCTGTAGATCATAAATAGTAAAAACAACGATAAGAACCCGTAACTGTTATTTCTGACTTTTCTCTAGTTCAGTAAGTACGCTATGACCTCGGATGCCCCCGAACCGGATTCTAATAGGGAGCTTGCGCTGCTGCAGCCTCCGCCGGACCCTGAGCCTGAGCCAAGCCGCGATCGCTGGCTTGGCCTGCTGCTGAAGGTCGGGGCTGGCGTAGGTGTGCTAGGTGTGGCAGGGATTGTAGGGTTCGTCATTTGGGGCGATCGCATCATTACCCAATACATTTTGCCGCGCATCGAAATCGCCGTCGAAGAAACCATTGATCGGCCCATTCGGCTGGGTGAATCGAAAGGGACATCGCTGTGGGGAGTGAACCTCGGGAAGACGGTCATTCCGCCGACAGAAACGGATGAGTCGTCGGTGACAGTGGATGAAATACAGGTGGCGATTGGGCTGCGATCGCTCATCTTTCAGCGCACTATCAAGCCAGAAATCACTTTGGTGCGGCCTGAGGTGTCATTGGTGCAATCTGAGGCGGGCACTTGGGGTGAGCTGAGCTTACCGGAGCTGGCCGAAGAAGGGGAGCCGCCGGTCACCGTGGAGCTACAGAGCATTCGTATAAAAGATGCTCGGCTGACGGCTGAACCCTACACCGCAGATGCTGCTGCAATCGTTCCTCGGGAGACGCTTGAGGTAGAGAGTGTAGACGGCGTTGTGGAATTTTTTGGAGAGCGCAATCCCGCAGAGAATGACGATGAAACGGAGGCGGAGGAAGTCTCTTTCAAGCTGGCGGGCGCGGTCGAGTCGGGCGAATTTGACGTGCGGGGTACGGCGAACTTAGCGGATAAGGCAATAAAAACTACGCTGCAGGCTCAAGATCTGCGCGCCGCCTGGATCAATCCATTTTTGCCCGATACCCTAGGGTTTGCCGATGGCGTACTCAATACGAATGTAACGGTAGAAGCCGCCCTCACCGCAGAAAATCAGCTGAATGAAGAAGCTACTAGCGCAAAGGGGACGGCCTACTTTCGAGACGGTCGCTTTTTGGCTGAGGCTCTGACAGACTCGGTAGACGATATTCGCAGCCGCTTGGTGTTCGATGGGCAAACGGTGACTTTGGAAGAGGCAGGATTGCAGCTTGGTGAGGTTGCCTTACTGGCCGCTGGCGATGTCGATCTCAAGGAGGGCTATGACTTAACTGCTCAGATTCCCTCTGTTTCTCCGGGCGAGATAGAAGCCCTGTCGGTGGTAGATTTGCCAGATAGTTTGTCCGATAACTTAGCAGGTGCGTTTCGCCTAGAGACGCAGTTGACGGGGGCGCTGATGGCTCCGGAGGCAGCCGGGCGTGTGTTTAATATAGAACCGCTTCGGGTGGATAGGCTTGGGGTGGAGACTTTAGCGGCTGACTTCGCGCTGATGCGTACGGCGGCGCAGGAGGCTAGGGCTGATGATGACGCAGGAGATCTTTTGGCCAGCGTTCTGCCAGCGCGGTTTGAGTTGAGCCGTCTTCGGATTGTTCCTGAATCGGGAGGGGAGATTGTTGCAGAAGGTTCGGTCGATCTCTCAGACTTGGAGGCGTTGCCTTTCCAGCTGGTGGCGACGGCGAATGGCGTGCCCGCTGATGCCTACACGCGACTCTATGAGGTTCCGATTCCTGAAGAGATTGTAGTGGGGACGCTGAGCGCTACGCTGAGCGCAAATGGAACGCTGGCAGAACAGACGGCGACTGCGGATTGGCAGCTGACAGAGTCTAGCTTTCCGGGCTCAGGAGACATCAGGCTGGCAGAGAATGTTGTTCTTTTAGAAAATACGCGGATTGTTCCTGAAGGGGGCGGTGAGATTTTTGCTGAGGGGTCTGCAGACCTTGCTGACATAGAGACATTGCCTTTTCGGCTGGCTGCGACTGTGGAGGGTGTCTCTGCGGATACCTACGCGCAGATATTTGGCGTTGCGGTGCCTGAGGATATTGTGATCGGGCGGCTGAGCGCCGACTTGGAAGCGGCTGGAACACGGGCCGAGCAAACTGCCGCTGCGGACTGGCAGCTGACAGAATCTACGTTTCCGGGCTCAGGAGAAATTACGCTGGTCGAGGATATTTTGCGGGTGGCGGATGTGCGCCTGCGGGTGGCGGGCGGAGCGGTGACGGCAGAAGCGATCGCAAACCTCAGCGAAAAAGACTGGCAAGCCGACCTGTCGACTAGCCGGGTGCCGGTAGAGCAGTTTACCAGCCAAGCGCAGGGACTTTTGGATGCAGATATTGAAGCGTCGGGGCGTTTAGATGCGTTGGATTTGGCGCAGATTGACGCGGTAGGTGTGGCGAGGATCGCGGATGCTCAAGTTTATTTACCGGCGGGAGAGTCAGTACTAGAGCGGGGAGACTGGGCGACGGACTTTGAATGGCAGGGCGATCGCATTGCTGTTAATGCATTCACTGCGCCGGGCGTACAGGCTGAAGGCGTGATTGGCGTAGACTTCAGCCAGACTGTTCCGGTCGATAGCTTTGATTTGGCGGTTGCCCTGCAGTCTGTTGATCTTCAGCCATTCAACAGCTTTGTGCCTGCTGCGATAGAAGACTATGGAAACCTTGCAGGGCAGACCAGCTTCGAAGGTGAGCTGTCGGGAACGCTTGAGAATCCTCAGCTCGAAGGCATTGCCCAGCTCGATAATTTAGCGGTAAATGAGCTGCAATTTGAAACGTTATCGGGGCCGGTGGCGCTCTCCCTGCTTGGGGGTAGCCGCGTAGACCTACAGGGCGGGCAGGACCGGCTACAGCTTGCCTCAGCCTCTTCCCTGGTAGAAGGCTTTCGTCAGCGCGTCTTGCCCGAACTCTCTTTTGAAGTGCGCAATCGAGCGTTTGTAGCACAGGGATCTGGCGAAGGTCGGCAGCTTTTTGCCACGGTCGAACAGCTTCCTTTGAGCGCGCTAGACGTGCGGCCTGCCGCTGACTATGGGCTTGGGACGGTTGCCGGATTGCTAGATGCCAGCGTGTCGGTCGATTTTTCTGATTTTTCTAATCCTGAGGCGGTGGGTACCGCGCAGGTAGTGGATCTCGCTGCAGACCCTATCGATGCAGAACGCTTCAGCGCAGACTTTGCCTATGCGGACAGTACGGCGACCATTGAGCAAGGTGAACTGCTCTTCGACGATAGCCGGTACTTGCTTACGGGCAGCGCGAGCCTTTCGCCAACGATTCGATACGACGGTGAATTGACCATTGCAGAAGGCCGGATAGAAGACCTGATCGCGATCGCTGAGCAGCTAGATTTGAGTGCGTTTGGGCTGGTGGATGCGGCGGGGGCGAGTGGGTCGGCGGCTGATTTGGACACACGTCCGGTAGGGTTGCCCGCTGGTAGCTTTTTGACGCGGCTAGAGAGCTTTATGGCTTTTGTCGCTGCGAATCCGCCGGATGCGCGTGCGCCAGGAGAGCTAGCTGCGCCGCCCTTGGAGGAGATTGCGGGTGACTTTACTGGGGAGATTGTGGTGGCTGGTGAGCTGCCGGGCGCTGCGGCAGGGTCTGCGAACATTTTAACTAGCACCACTGCCAGCTTCGATGTGCAGGGAGAAGGGTGGACCTGGGGAGTCTACAGCCCTGAGAATGAATTTACCCTGAGCGGCGGGATTCAAAATGGCGCGGTGACGATAGATTCTCGGTTCGTCAGCGCTGAGGATACGGCGGTGACCCTGGCTGGCACAGGCAGTATGGATCGCCTGCGGGGGCAGCTCGTTGTGAATAATTTACCGGTAGAAGTTGCCGAGATCTTTTATCCGTTACCGGCTCAGTTGGCCGGTGACCTCAGCGCGGAGACAACATTTCGTGGCAGCTTAGAAAATCCGATTGTTGTGGGTGAGATGGCAGTAACAGATGGCCAAATCAACACTCAGCCTATCGAAACCATCGGGGCAACTTTTGACTATAGAAATGCCGTGCTTCGCCTAGATAGTGAGGTGGCTATCACTGCGCAAACAGCGCGCACGCCGATTACGGTAGATGGCACCGTGCCTTATGCCTTACCGTTACCTTTTGACACGGTGCAGCCGCGTACCGAACAGATCTCGCTGAAGGCGGTTGTGCCAAACAACAACTTAGAGATTGTCAACGCGCTGACAAACGATCAGCTCCAGTGGGAAAGCGGACAGGGGAGAATTGTTGTAGAGGTGGGCGGGACGATCTCGAATCCGGCTGTTGAGGGGCAAGCCAGCTTTCGGGAAGGGGCGATTAGCAGTGCGCGATTGGACGATGCGCTCACTGGAGTTACAGGAGATGTACAGTTCGACCTGGAGACGGTGAGTATTCAACAGTTGCAGGCGACGATGGGCGATGGACAAGTTGCCATTACCGGAGAGCTACCGCTACTGCTATCTGGTCGCTCTGTTTTGACTCAGACACCTTTCTTTTCAGAGGCTGCTGGGGCTGCCTTGGCGGCGGAGAATGCGGGTGCGACTTCGGATGGGATTTCGATTCTTTTGAGAGATCTGCCGGTGGACTACACAGACACGGTGCAGGCGGAGCTAGAAGGGCAAATCTTTTTGACGGGGGCGGTGCTGTCGCCCACTATCAGCGGCAGCGTCGCTGTAAACAGTGGTGAAGTGCAGGCCAATCAGCTGTTACGTGAGATCGGCTCTGTGGACTTTCCCACTGCAGAAGAAGCGCAAGACATTAACCCATACAGAGCCGACTTTTTGGGCATTGATCCGCTTGCGGGGAGGCCTGCAGCGCAGCCACAGGGGCTGTTAGGAAATATAACGCTGCAAAATTTTGGCATAGTTTTAGATGATCGCACCATCGTAAACGGCTCACCGCTGTATAACATTTCAGCGGTGGGTGATGTCACCGTCAGCGGCCCGCTCAATGCTCCCCGACCCGACGGTGTAATAGAGCTTGTCTCTGGGTGGATCAATCTCTTTTCTACTCAGTTTCGCCTAGACACGGGTGCCGCCAATACGGCTACCTTTACACCCGATACTGGATTGGACCCGACTGTGGACGTGGTGATGCAGGCCCGGGTGCAGGACGCGGATATCACGCCGACGCGCCGGGCAGCGGGCGGCTTTGCAGAATCAGAAATTGCAGAGGCTCAGGTAGAGACCTTTGGCAATGTGGAGTATATAGAGGTGGAGGCGATCGCAAGAGGACCGGCCAGCGAGCTGAGCGACAATCTGGTGCTCACAAGCAACTCTTCGCGCAGTGAGCGCGAGCTACTGGCGCTGCTAGGTAGCAACGTTGTGACAGGCATTACCGGGGCTTCTGTCGTGCAGGTGGCCGAATTTTTGGGGGCGGGTACCTTCGCCAACTTCGGTGACCAAGTCGCGAGCGCTGTCGGCCTAGAGTCTTTTAGCGTATTTCCGACCACAGACCCCGATGCAGATAGTGCGGTTGGTATTGGTATTGGCATTGAAGCGACTGCGGGCATCGGCGATCGCTTCGATGTCAACTTTTTACAGGTGCTCAACAGCAGCAACCCTCCCCGCTTCGGCGTGGAGTATCGCATTACCGACCAGCTTGAGCTGCAAAGTTCGACAAACTTGGAGAATACCGACTTTGGCGTAGAGTATCAGATTCGGTTCTAGGCAGCGTCCAGGCTAAGTCGGCTTAACCCAGCCGCTTCTCTATTTCGGCTTTTACGGCATCTGCGCTGGCCGGTAGGTGCACCGCCGGGTTTGGAAATTCGCTGGTGACTTCCTCTAGGCTCGATTCGTGGTAGCCCACCTTAAAGTCTGTAAACTTGAGGCCGTGGGCTGTACTGATCACCACCGTTTTGTCGCTAGACTTTATCTCACCTCGGGCAATGAGCTTTTTGAGCACGGCGAGCGCTACGCCGGTGTGCGGACAGGTAAACATGCCGGTCAAATCTGCTTGGGCGGCGGCGGCAGCGAGTTCGTTTTCGGTGGCCTGCTCTACGATGCCGTTGGTTTCTTTGATGGCCTTTACGGCTTTGTCGTAGCTGACAGGGTCGCCGATGCGAATGGCGTTGGCCAGGGTGTTTTGCGCGGTGACGGTGACTTTTTCTTGGAAGCCGTTTTTGAACGATTCGTAGAAGGGGCTGGCCTTGGCGGCTTGGGCGGCGACCAGCCTGGGCATGCGGGTGATCAGCCCGAGATCCATCATCAGCTTGAAGCCTTTGTAAAGGGCGCTGACATTGCCCAAGTTGCCGACGGGGATGATGATCCAGTCGGGGACCTGCCACTCGAACTGGCGGACGATTTCGATGCCGACGGTTTTCTGGCCTTCGATGCGGAGGCTATTGAGCGAGTTGGCTAGGTAAATGGAGTTGTCTTGGGTGACTTCGCGAACGATTTTCATGCAGCCGTCGAAGTCGGTATCGAGTGCGAGGACGTGGGCGCCGTTGGAGACGGGCTGGATGAGCTGGGCGGTACTGACTTTGCCTGCGGGCAGAAAGATGACGGCGGGAATGCCCGCGTAGGCGGCGTAGGCAGCGAGGGCGGCGCTGGTATCGCCGGTGCTGGCACAGGCCACCGCTTTCACGGAGCTACCGCGGGCCATCATTTGCTTGACGACGCTGACTAAAACGGTCATGCCGAGGTCTTTGAAGCTGCCGGTGTGGCTGTTGCCGCAGAGCTTGATCCACAGATCGGGGATGCCCAGCTGCTGGCCGAGGCGCTCGGCCCAAAAGAGGTTGGTATTGCCTTCGAACATGCTGACGACGTTGTCGTCTTCGAGGGAGGGGATGACCCATTCGCGCAGACCCCACACGCCGCTGCCGTAGGGCCAGGTGGTGGTGCTAGCCCGAGAGTCGAAGAGCTGTTGCCACTGGTCAGCAGTGCGTTTTTTGAGCGGTTCGCGGTCGTGGTGTACTTCTAGCAGGCTGCCGCATATTGGGCAGGTGTAGATCACATCGTAGATTGAGTGCTTGCCGGGGCAGCCTGCAATGCAGCGAAAGTAGGTGGTTTGTTTATCTGTGGCTGGTTTGGTGGCGACAGCGGACGACATGAAGGCTCCTGGAAGTGGTCATCAGTTGACACTATTTTATAGTGGCTAGGTTTATAGCGGTTGGCGATTTGGAGTTTGGTGGTTCGAGTAGGACTGTGCAAGCAAAGGAGAAAGTGGGAACCGCACACCTTAAAATGACATCGCGTAGGGATATGGAAATGCTTAATGCTTGGTGCGCTTATGACTCAGCCTGATTCGCCATCCGCTCAGAACACGTTCAATATTTCTAATAGTTCAGTCACAAATGTGACAGGGTCAGGCTCGATTAGCTACCGGGAAGCTGCCCAAGAAGCTGCCCAAGAAGCTGCCCTTTCTCAGGAGACTGATGAGCTTCCGAAGAAGGTGATTCTCTTTCTGGCGGCCAATCCGCTATCAACTCGGCCCCTGCGCCTGGATGAGGAGATGCGGGAGATAGAGGCTGAACTGCGACGCTCAAAACATCGCGATCGCTTTGAGCTAAAGCAGCAGTGGGCAGTACGTACGCGGGATTTACTGCGATCGCTGCTAGACAGTCAGCCTCATATCGTGCACTTTTCAGGACATGGGATGGGGCAATCTACCGCTCACGTAGCTATTGAAGGTGCCACTGAAGGAGCCGCTGAAGGCACCCGAGAAATTTCGTTTGTCGGTAGCAAAGAAGCTATCGAAGAAGGGCTGATTTTAGAAGATTCGATGGGTCAGCCAAAACTGGTCGAGACAGAAGCGTTGGGTGCTTTGTTTAAGCTTTTTTCTGAATCGGTGGAATGCGTGGTGCTCAACGCGTGCTATTCGGAGCGGCAGGCAGCCGCGATCGCCCAGCACATTCCCTACGTCATCGGCATGAACCAGGCCATTGGAGACCGGGCAGCGATAGAGTTTGCCGTTGGCTTCTATGAAGCCCTAGGCGCAGGCCAATCCATCGAGAAAGCCTACGCCTCAGGCTGTGTTGCTATTCAAATATCCGGCATTCCAGAGCACCTCACACCGAAACTCATCCATACGCCTCCTGAGCCTAGGGCGAATGGATAATGGTGCTGTGGTCAGGCTGGGGAAACATTTCAACAAGTTTGCTGATCTGTTCAACAAGTTTGCTAGTCTGTTCAACAAGTTTGCTCCCTAGCTTGAACAACGCGTCGGCCTCAAAAGCTGCTTTCCCGACCTCGGGGCTCTGAGACAAGACGCACAATTTCTTTCTGTCAGAGCGATCTAGACAGTCTGGGTGTGGGATCTCCCATCTACTTAGCAAGAAGAGGTGAGTAGTGCTTTCGCTTCAACGCACATTTTTAGGATTGCGAAAACTTCCGTCCCGTCGGGGCTGGCTAGAGTCTGTTAGCTATATTGCTCTGGTCATTGTGGTTGCGGTCGTGATTGCCCCTTCGATTATTGAGATAAATCAGCGGCCCCCGCTGGGTGAGCTTGTCAGGGTGGGCGCAATCGCATTCTTTATTCCTTCATTGGTTGAGGAAGTTGTTTTTAGAGGGCTTCTGTTGCCAAAGGTCACGCTGCCTTGGCTACTGTTGTCTTTGTCAGCCTATGTGCTTTGGCATCCTGTAGAGGCGTTGACATTCCTACCCGAGGCAGCTTCTGTCTTTTTCAATTTTCAGTTTCTATTTGTTGTGGCGGTGCTGGGTGCGTTGTGTACTGTCGCATACCTCAGAACCGGCTCGCTCTGGGCGAGTGTTTTCATTCACTGGGGGGTGGTGGTCGCTTGGAAGGCGGCAGGCGGCGGTGGCTTTTTTGTTTGACGCAATGCTCTCTAGCTCAGAAACGGACGTAATCGGTCAGCCATTTGTGCGCTTTCACTGTCGGCAGTGATGATGTCTATTTGTGCTGCGCTGACTGCGCCGAGGCCGAGGTCGGCGGCGCGGCGGATTTGGGCTTGGCTCCAGATGGATCCTTGGGAGACTTCTGCGGTGGTGCCCAGCATGCGCAAGAGGGCAATGCCGACGGCGTCGATGGCGATGCGATCGCTGCTGGCTAGCATCACACCCGCCTGCACGCGCGTTCCCTGCTCAGGGCCACCGCCCACAAAGGCCTCTACCCCATCGATCAAGTTGAGCGTGGGGCGGTAGGCGCGGTTTACTTCTGCGATCATTAGTCGCTGACTGGCGGATCGGTGCAGCTCTCGCATGTAGTCGTGACCATCGCCGGGGACCCAGCGGGCGACCATACCGATGGTGTTTTTGAGTGAGAGGGTGAAGTGGCCACCAAAGCGATGGGTTTTTAGGCAGCAGGCGTTGATCACGGCATCGGCATCTAATACTGGACGGGCGATCGCAAAGCCTCTTGACCAGTTGGTGCCAGCGCTATCGAAATACTGCCAGTCGTTTTGACCGAGATCGTCGAAGACCAGGGGGGTAAAGCCGTAGCGGTCGGCTAGGGCGAATACCTGCATTTGCTGCATGGCGCTGCGGGTGTCGGCCATGCCGGAGCGATCGCCTACGGTGATGCCGCTGGCCCCATCTGCCTGCACGGCTTGGACGAGCGCTTCTAGTACGGCTGGGTCGGTGGCGGCGGGGGCCGGATCGCCTGTGTTGTAGTTGGGCTTGATGAAGACTCGCTTGCCCTGGAAGCTGGGTGGCTGGAGTAGCTCAAGGGCGCGGCGGACGCCGGTGGCACGGTCGGTGGTGCTAACGAGGACGACTCGGTGGGGGTTGGTGTTGTCTTTTGCTAGGGGGAGGAGTTGTGCGATCGCGCTCAGCGGAAGGGATCCGGGATGCGCGGAACCGGCAGTGGCTGAAGCAGAGGAGCTGTGTAAGGCGCGAAGGGCTGGGGGGAGGATGGCGGCGCTGCTGAGTAGGCCGAGTCGGCGGAGGAGCCTGCGACGGGAAGATGGGAAGTTTGGCATGGGTGGGGGATTTGGGGGCTTGGGGTCTTGGGGGCTTGGGATTTGGGGGCTTGGGGTCTTGGGGGCTTGGGATTTGGGGGCTTGGGGAGGTGAGGGGTGGGCTTATTGGTCCGAGAGTTTTCTATTATGGGGAGCGCAGCTGAGAATTTCCTGAAAGCTCTGTAGCTTTTGCTGAAGCGCCGTGTGGTTGCTAGCGCTAGAAGTTTCGCGCGCTTGAAATACTCTGCACAGACGCCTGCGCAAGCAACTGACTGATGAAATGGTCACGCCTAGACGGTAAACACTTACTGTCGGTGGGCGACTAATTGGTTTCTCAATGTAGATCTTTCATTGCATAGAGTGTTCTATTGATGCGACCCGGCAGTTGGTTGGTTTTTCAATGCGAACCTTTCATTGCATAGAGTGTTCTATTGTTATAACCTTGCGACCAATTGATTGCTCAATGCGAATCTTTCGTTGCATAGAGTGATTTGTTGTTGTGGCGGTGGGGGTTGTTTGTTTTGTTGTGCGATCGCTCTGTTCGCTATGCCTATTTACAAAGCCATGGAAAAGAATCACCCTGTTCTGCTCTGGAGTGTAAGCGGTGCCAGTGTGTAACTTCTGCATAGGCTGCGCTGTGTTGCTCTCCGTAGTTCTGTAGAGCGTTGCAGCAGTAACCTCTCTATTTTTACGAGATTTCTCTGATAATTGTCTGCTAGTTTGTTACTTGGGTCGGGCAGTCTTTATTTAGCAAAAGATGTAGCGAGAGCGAAGGCTTTCTTTTTGCTTGCGTATTGCGCAAGTGAGGCAGTCACTTTCACTAAGTTATAAACTTCACAACTAGAGTAGATTTGCTATGACAACTATCAACTTCTCACGCCGTGTTCCGGCCAAAACGCTCACTGCAGATATCACCTCCTACAATGGATTTGGTGCTGTTACGGGCTATGTTTCTGCGCGCCCGGAGGCTTCTCCAAAAAGTCTCAAATCTGCCTACGACAAAATGTTGGCAAATCAGAAAAAAGAAGACGAAGTCGCCGCTCAGATGAAGCAAGCAAGCGATGCTGCGCGTGTGGCTGAAGTCGAGTTTCACGATGCCGTCTTGGCGATGAAAGAATCTGTTCGTGGACAGTTTGGACCGAACAGTGATGAAGCGCAGGCTGTGGGCTATAAGCGAAAGTCTGAGTACAAGCGTCGTCGTCGCAGCGCATAGGCACCGCGCACATCTAGCCTGTATTGCATATTATGAGGCCCGTGGTAGCTAGCTATCGCGGGCTTTGTTGTGATGCAGAGACTCACACTACAAGCTACTGGTCAAAATTTGTTCTGCATTTAGCATGTAGATGAATTCTTAAGCATTCTAAGCTGTCTGAAGTTGATAGATGACAGGACGGTAGCTAGGCGGTGGAATAGGTTTGCCTTCTGCTTTAGCGGTTTCTAGCCAAGCTTGCTTTGCCTGGGTGAGTTCTTCTAACGCAACAGATCGATTAGACTTCATGTATTAGTTTAGAATGTATCTGTTCACGATCATTTTACAAGTCGCTATGGGCTGGGTCTATGAATGATTGGTCAAAATGTGAGGCGCTAGAACGAGAACCTGGGCGAGTGAGTGGGGCCTGGGTTTTTCGGGGAACGCGGGTGCCTGCGCTGGCGCTGTTTGAAAATCTTGAGGATGGTGCGACTATCTCTGAATTTGTGCAGTTGTTTCCTGGGGTTACGATTCAACAGGTTTGCGCAGTATTAGGACATGTCGCGAAATAATGTATCTGCGAGTTACTATGTGATGAAGGCTACAGGCTTTAGAAAAGTTGCATGAGAGGTGCCATGATCTTAGATGATGATATCGGACTTCAACTTCATGACCGCGCGACAAGGGGAGAGGCGTTGACGCCTGAGGAGCGATCGCAGCTAGAGGACTGGTATCTTTTGCAAGATGCTGAGGAAAGTGAGCTGCTTCAACAGTCTGATATAGTTACTGATATTGCTCAATTGCAGTCGCGCATAGATACAGCGTTATCAAATATAGCGCTAACGACTCAACGCATTCAGCAAGTTGTGTCGGAGAACAAGACCATTCGTAATGAGATTGCTACGCTCCAGCAGCAGCTCAGCTGCGTTTAGAAGAACAATGTAGTTTGATCCAGCTTTTGCTGAGCCGAGAGATTTAGCGTGTTCTTCTAATAGATACTTGACTCGCTCTCGAATGGTCCGTCTAGTCTCATCGCTAATTGATATATTGAGCGGCCAGCATTACATTCATGTGAGTAAAAATGCGGTTCAACTCCGAGATAGCGGTTAGTTCCGCAGTTTCTTCGAGGGTGAGTTGATTAGCTTTCTTTCTATCCATTAGGGTCTCCATGCGAAGTTGAAGGGGTTCGCTGAACTTAAAGAGATGCCAATTACTGACGGGCTCTATCCAAATTTCATGGATTAGCGAGGAGGGCTGTTTGAGTGTTGTAACCATTTTTTACTAGATTGTCTT
>JBCBIK010000142.1:0-13753 GCA_038524545.1 Cyanobacteria bacterium J06623_4
TGACAGGCAATGTGCCGATAGCGCTTGCTGAATCCGGCCAACCCGGAACGCTAGTGAACTATCTCACCCAGGAGTCCGACTGCCCGGCTTTGCTAGCTGCTCCGGTCGTCATCTACGTTCTCAAATCGGGCGTTGAGCACTTTTGCCACAGTTTTGACAATAGTCGGGTGTAGGTCAGTTGTGACTGCGCTATGAGGACGGAGTGTGTTGACTGAGCAGCTCCAAAAGTCCTAGGTCCTGGTTGACCTCTTCGCATAGTGAGGGATTGTTTGGGTCGGTTTGTAGTGCTTTTTGGAGATACAAGTGAGCTTTTTTGAGCTGCTTTTCTCCGATCAACTGTCTGCCCCAGCGCTGATAGACGATGGCCTGCCACTGGATAATTTCTAGGTCTGCGGGTAGGCGGTGGGCAAGCCCTTCGACCAGTGCGATCGCTCTTGGAAATTTTCGCTGCTGTAGCAACTCTTTGAGCTGTAGGTAAGCGTCCTGCTTGAGCCCAGCTTCTTGCTCAGAGATGGGCGAGTTGACCGCCGCTTCAGATGTTTCAGTATTTGCTGTGTCTACCTGACCAGGTTCTGGCTGATAGGGCGCAGAGGCTGCCTCTCCCGTCTCATCCGATTTGGCAGAGGTCGCAGACGG
Organism: Cyanobacteria bacterium J06623_4; assembly: GCA_038524545.1. GTDB lineage: Bacteria > Cyanobacteriota > Cyanobacteriia > Phormidesmidales > Phormidesmidaceae > Phormidesmis. The sequence goes on from JBCBIK010000142.1 coordinate 637, forward strand.
GTGAAAATTACCTAGACCCATCTTTTCTAGCTTCAGCATTAGCTCTTTTAGATTGAGCCGTCCGGTTGACTGTTTGTCTGTCTGCTCAGTGTGCAGCGTCTCGTTCGAAAAGTCAGCAGCAGGATCATCTTCCGCTTTTCGGAGGTCATCTGGTGCTTCCGGTGTAAATTTTAGAGCTTCAGTAAGGGCTGTGTAGGCGTGGTTAATCTGAATGAACTGCTCAATGGCCTGCTTATCAGGGTTGAGATCGGGATGGTACTGGCGTACGAGCTGCCGGTAAGCCATCTTCACATCACTAAAGGACGCGCTGCGACGAAGTCCTAGGGTTCTGTAGTGGTGGGCCAGTTTCATATCAGCGTAGACCAGCCAAGGTCATTAACAGCAGCAGCAAGGGGTAATCAAACTGGAAAGCAGGACTAAAACGACAATTTTGCCAAATTATACGAGATTTTTGGCAGGCGAACATGCTTTTGTAGGCATTTTCAATCCAGTTTGCTAGTTGCCTACTAGTTAGCTGGAAGCCGCTCTTCGATAACTCGATCAATCAAGCCGTATTCTTTGGCTTCGGCTGCAGACATAAAGTAGTCGCGATCGCTGTCTTTAGCAATCTCCTCGACTGATTTGCCCGAATGCACAGCCATCAGCTCATTGAGGTCTCTGCGAACTTGAACAATACGAGCGGCCTCAATTTCAATATCGGTCGCTTGCCTGCGACCAACGCCGCCCGATGGTTGGTGAATCATAATCCGAGAGTGCGGCAAGGCTAGCCGCTTACCCTTGGACCCCGCATTCAGCAAGAACGCTCCCATGCTGGCAGCTAGGCCCACGCAAATAGTCACCACTTCCGACTTGATGTACTGCATGGTGTCGTAAATGGCCATGCCAGCCGTGACCGACCCGCCCGGTGAATTGATATAGAGATAAATGGGCTTTGTCGCATCTTCGGAATCGAGGTAGAGCATGTAGGCCACGATGGCATTGGCAATGCCATCATCGACTTCCTCAGTGAGGAAGATAATGCGCTCACGGAACAGCCGTTCGTAAATGCTGATCCACTGCTCGTAGGTGCTGCCGGGTAGGCGATAGGGGACACTGGGCGTTCCAATAGGCATGGCTGTTTTAGAGTGTAGAGAGCTGGAGAGTTAAGGAGCGGGCTGTCTTTAGGGGCAAGGTCACAAGACTAGATCCCTAGTAAATTGAGCTGCTTTTTAAGCTGCTTTTTGAGTCGGTGCTTCCACCACGCGGTCTATTAATCCGTAGTCTTTAGCCTCTGCTGCAGAAAGATAGAACATTCGCTCCATATCTTTGGCAATTTTTTCAGGCGTCTGTCCGCTGTTGCCAGCGATGATTTTTTGAATGAGCTTTCTTTTCTCAAGCACTTCTTCGGCTTCTAGCTCAATGTCTGTGGCTTGCCCTCGGGTGAACGTTTGCGGGTGGGTGAGGGCGATGCTGGTGTGGGGCAGTGCCGCCCGCTTTCCCTTCGTTCCTGAAGAGAGCAGCATAGCGGCCATGCCGTAGGCAGTGCCCATGCAGATGGTCACTACTTCCGACTTAATGTGGGCAATGGTGTCGTACACAGCCAAGCCCGCTCGGATAGAAACCATACCCGCTGAGGCATCCGCCTGCCCAGACATCACTGGATCGCCAATCGAGTTGATGTACAGGTAGATTGGCTTACTCTGGTCTTCAGAGTCTAGGTAGAGGAGGGCCGATACGATGGAATTTGCCACGCCATCGGTCAGCGGCTGGTTGAGAAAGAGAATGCGCTCTTGGCTCATTCGGGTGTAGATATTCACCCACTGCCAGGACCGGCTGCCCGGCAGATTGTAGGGGACGCGGAGAATTCTATCGACAGGCATCGGCTATGCGACCCCCGCTGGAATAGCTGTTGGCAGTTCTTTCGTGCTGCTGAGAACCCGATCAATCAGACCGTACTCTTTAGCCTCTTCAGGTGTGAGGTAAAACATACGGTCGGTGTCTTTATCGAGTTTTTCGACGCTTTGACCCGTATTGCTCGAAAGAATGTCTAAAAAGGCGCTTTTGTTTGCGAGGACTTCCTCAGCACGGATTTGGATGTCGGTGGCTTGCCCTTGGGCGCCGGAGCGGCTCTGGTTGAGCACGATGGTGGCGTGGGGTAGGCTAGCTCGCGATCCCTTCGCACCCGAAGACAAAATCATTGCGGCAGTGCCCATGGCCTGACCTAGGCAAATGGTATGCACGGGCGGCTTGATGTACTTGAGCGTATCGCAAATGGCGAAGGCTTCTGTCTCAAACCCGACGGCATCTCCGGTGTACCAAGAGGTGCCTGTGGAGTTGATGTAGAAGTAGATGGGCTTGTCAGGATCGTCAAATTCTAGATAGAGAAGCTGCGCAATGATCAGCTTAGTGACGTCTACACCCATTTGACGCTTGAAGTCATCAGAGGAAACCAGCGGGGTGCCCAGGTAAACAATCCGCTCCTTGAGCAGGAGCGACTGTAAGTCTGGTGGGGGTGTCCGATAGGCCGCACCGCCTGCCGCGTAAGGAGCTTGAACGGCCTTAATAGGAGAACTCATAGGGACTTATACTTGCGATAACTTCAACGTTTCTTTCGACTAATCGAAAATATCTGCTTTCCATAGTAGCTCGCTGGTGAACGGCATGTAGTCTTGCTAAACGGTTGGCATATGGCGGATAACCTCACCTTTCGGTCGGACAGCTCCGAAAAATATTTAGACTATTGGATGGATTACACCCAATCCTGGGGTGGAGGCTATTTTAGGGGTGTGGCTTTTGGCATGCAGCGTTGAGACTGCGGATGTGAGAGCGTGAGCTCTGTGAGTATTTGTTTGTGGGTATTAAAAAGACTATATAAGGACTAAATAAGGACTAAATTGCGTATGAAAGTTGATTTGCAATGGGCGTTTAGTGATGCTCACCTACAGGCGGATCAGCCGAGCAGTCAGCGTCAGCTGTCGGTGTCTGTCTCAGCGAGTGGCGGTGGCTCGCAAGCGCCGCTCAATTTCTGTTTTGTGCTGGACCGCAGCGGCTCTATGATGGGCACGCCGCTCAAAACCGTGAAGCAGGCAGCCCACCGCATTATTGACCGGCTGACAGAACGCGATCGCATCTCCATCATTGCCTTCGATCACAAAGCCGAAGTCTTGCTTCCCAACCAGCTAGCGACAGACATTACCAGCATCAAACGAAAAATAGACGGCCTACGGGCAGGCGGTGGCACCTCGATTGACGATGGGCTAAAAGCCGGTATTGAGCAGCTAGCCCAGAACAAAGAAGGCCACGTATCGCAGCTGCTGTTGCTCACCGATGGTGAAAATGAGCACGGTGATAACGAGCGGGCGCTGAAGCTGGCTGAAGTGGCTAGCGGCTACAGCCTAACGGTCAATACGCTGGGATTCGGTGACCACTGGAATCAAGACGTGCTGGAGCAAATTGCCGACGAGGGGGGCGGTTCGCTCAGCTATATCGAGCATGCAGAAGCTGCGATCGCTATCTTTGGCCGTCTGTTTGATCGTATGCAGTCGGTTGGCCTTACCAATGCCTTTCTCAATATTGAGCTGGCCGGCGGCACCCGGCTAGCCGACCTAAAGCCGGTTGCCCAAGTCTCTCCTGAAACAGTGGAGCTACCGGCTGTTCAGGAGGGCAATCAGGCCATCGTTCGCTTGGGCGACCTGATGAAAGACCAGCCTAGAGTCATTTTGCTGAATCTATATATTCCTCAGCTGTCGCCCGGCACAGCGACCGTGGGCAAGCTGCAGGTTGCCTACGATGACCCTGGCGCGGGCTCAGCAGCTCAGTCTACGGCACCTGTCCCTATCGAGATTGCGGCGCAGTCGGCCTACATCCCCAGTCCTGACCCGGACGTGCAGCAAAACATTTTAGCTCTGGCCAAGTACCGGCAAACCCAAATCGCCGAAGTGAAGCTGGAAGCCGGTGACCGCAAGGGAGCGGTGACCATGCTGCAGTCAGCGGCCAATACCGCCATTCAGATGGGTGACCAAAATGCTGCCACGGTATTGCAAAATAACGCGACTCAGCTGCAGGCGGGCAAAGAGCTATCAGAGCGCGATCGCAAAAAGACCCGCATCGTTTCAAAAACTCAGCTGCAGTAATTGCAACCGGCATGATTTCTCTAGATTACCTAGATCACATGGTGCTGACGGTTTCTGATCTGGAGCGAACCTGCGAGTTTTACACCGCGGTGCTGGGCTGCGAGGTGATTTTCTTTGGGCAAGATCCGGGTGGTAATCCGCGGCGAGCTCTCCGCATCGGACCGAGTCAAAAAATTAATCTCCATTCGGCCAAGCAACCTATGCTGCCTGCCGCCCAGGTCCCGCAGCCAGGGACCGCAGACCTCTGTTTTTTAACCAAAACGCCGCTGACAGATGTAATCGCCCACTTTCAGACTCTCGCTGTCCCAATCATTGAGGGCCCTGTTCAGCGTACGGGAGCGCAAGGCTCTATCCTATCGGTATATATCCGAGATCCTGATGGCAATCTGATTGAGGTCGCCAATCCCATCTATGCAGATTCACATTGAGCCGTTTACCGTCCACAAGCGAGTGCCCCTCACCATTAGTCGTGGGACCCGGGCGGGGTCTACTAATCTGTGGGTGCGCATTGAGGCTGAGGGCTATGAGGGCTGGGGCGAGGCGTCTCCCTTCTCCATTGGCGAAAAGACGCAAACGACTGAACAGATAGCGGATGATTTGGCGGGGCTGGTGCCGGCTCTATCGGCGATGCATCCGCTGCAGCGTCAGCGTGTAGAAGAAGCGATCGCATCAGAGCACCAGGGCGTTTGCTCGGCTGCTCGGGCGGCTGTAGATGTGGCGCTTTGGGACTGGCTGGGTAAGCGCGTGGGTCTGCCGCTGTGGCAGCTATGGGGCCTAGACTTGGCGCGGATTGGCCCAACGGCGGTTACCGTCGGCATTAGTTCGCCGGAGGGCGCGACCCAGCGACTGCAGCAATGGTGCCATCAGCAAACGGTGGCGTCGGTGAAAGTGAAGCTGGGCTCGCCTGCCGGTATCGAGGCTGACCAAGCCATGTTTTCAGCGCTGCTACCGGGTGTGCCGATGGGTGCCAAGGTGAGTGTAGATGCCAATGGGGGATGGAATTTGGCCGATGCTGTACAAATGGCGCAGTGGCTCTCGCATAGAGGCGTGAGCTATTTGGAGCAGCCCTTGGCAGTAAAAGAGGACGACTTGCTGCCGCAGCTTCGTGAGCAGTCTCCTCTGCCGATTTTTGCTGATGAGAGCTGCTTTGGCAGTGCTGATATTCACCGGCTGGCCCACTGCGTGGATGGCATTAATATTAAGCTGATGAAGGCAGGCGGGCTCACTGAGGCTCGGCGGATGATTCACACTGCCCGAGCATGTGGTCTGCAGGTGATGTTTGGGTGCTATTCCGATAGTGCGATCGCAAATACCGCACTGGCCCAACTCGCCCCACTCGCCGATCACCTCGATCTCGATAGCCATTTCAATCTCAAAGACGATCCGTTTGATGGCGCGCAGCTGTCCGATGGCGCTCTGATTCCCAATACTCGTCCTGGACTAGGACTCTCTCGCCATGCTGACACCTGATGATCGCCTCGTTATTTTTTTACACAATGGCTTGAAGGGTGCAAAGGGGAAGACGGGCATTTCTTTGCTGCGCTACAGCCCAAATGAAATCGTCGCGGTGGTCGATGAAACCGCCGTTGGAGAGTCGATTCAGGCGCTGACTGGGGTTGATCGCCCGGTGCCTATTGTGGCGTCTGTGGCCGAGGCGCTGGCCTATCAGCCGACGGTGCTGGCGATTGGCCTTGCGCCTTCAGGCGGGCGTTTGCCGGAGCCTTGGTACGCTGAGGTGAAGCAGGCTGTGGCGGCTGGACTCTCTGTGATGAATGGGTTGCACACTCAGCTCAATCAAGATCCGGATATTCGGTCAGCGATTCAACCGGGGCGATGGATTTGGGATATTCGCAAAGAGCCTGACGATGGCATGGTGGGGGGCGGACGAGCGAGAGGGTTGAGGTGCGATCGCGTGCTATCGGTCGGCACCGATATGGCCATCGGCAAGATGTCGACCAGCATTGAGCTGACTCGGGCCTGTCAGCAGCGAGGGATGCGGGCCAAGCTCATCGCTACCGGGCAAACCGGGCTGATGCTGGGCGAAGACGGGGTGGCGCTAGATGCCATTCGCGTAGACTACGCTGCTGGGGCCGTCGAGCAAATGATGATGTGCTACGGCGAAGCGCACGATATTTTGTTTGTAGAAGGACAGGGTTCACTGCTCAACCCAGGCTCTACAGCTACGCTGCCGCTGATGCGAGGCGCTCAGCCCACCCATCTCATCTTGGTACACAAAGCAGGGCTAACCCACCTACAGCACTTTCCAGATTTTGCCATTCCCCCGTTGCCCGACGTCATTTCGCTCTATGAGTTGGCGGTCAGCGCCGGAGGCACCTTTGCCAAAACGTCCATCACCGGCGTGGCGCTCAATACGTTTGGCCTGCATGAAAAAGAGGCCCACCAAGCCATTGCAGACGTTTCAAAAGAAACCGGTCTGCCCTGTACCGATGTGGTACGGTTTGGCGCTGAGCCTCTGCTTATCCCAATTCTGAATAAGGGTTGATTGGGTAAGCGTTTATTTTCTGGTGAAAGAAAGCAGCAGTCCTGCTTATCTATTACTATCTGGGCTTCTTGAGTCGGTAGGTGATACGACCTTTGGTGAGGTCGTAGGGGGTCAGCTCTACCTTGACGCGATCGCCCGGCAAAATCTTGATGTAATTGCGACGAATTTTCCCGGAAATATGCGCCAGCACGTTAAACCCATTGTCTAGGTCAACGCGAAACATAGCGTTGGGTAACGATTCGGTGATCGTCCCTTCCATTTCGATGAGATCTTGTTTAGACAACCTAACAGTTCCTCAGTAAATATCAGCAGTTGAATACATTGTTAACACAAGACTAGCAAATCTAGTAAACACCTCGTGGTAGAAGTCTTCACCGGTAGCCAAAAGCGCTCATTTTGCTGTTTTTTGCTACTCTTTGCTACTTTTTTGTTCGACTTGCACAATTTTCTTCAGTTCATCTGTCACTGCGTCCATCGGCTGATTGCCATTGACAGAAAGTAGCTGCTGCCTGTTTCGATAGAGATCGATCAGGGGTTCAGTTTGCTCCCGGTATACTTCCAGGCGATTGCGAATCACGTCCTCTCGGTCGTCCTTTCGTCCGCGCTCTAGCAAGCGGGTAACCAGTACCTCATCAGGCACTTCTAAGTTAATGACAAATTCACAGCTTTGCTCAATTTCTTCGAGCAGCTCATTGAGAAATTCAGCCTGCTCAACGTTTCTTGGAAACCCATCTAGCAGCCAACCCTTCGCGGTATCGGCCTGAGCTAGCCGCTCGCGAATCAGACCCAACATCAGCGAATCGGGCACAAGCTCGCCTGCATTCATGTAGCCTTCTGCTTGCTGCCCTAGCTCAGACTTTGCTTTGACTGCAGCCCGCAAGATATCGCCTGTCGAAATATGGGGCACCTCGCAAATTTTGCAGAGTACTTGTGCTTGGGTACCTTTACCTGCGCCAGGCGGGCCTAAAAAAATTAGCCTTGTCATTACTGTTTCACCATTCCTTCGTACCGCTGAGAGATGACGTAGGTCTGAATCTGTTTAGCGGTGTCGATTGCCACACCCACCAAAATCAACAGCGAGGTTGCACCAAATCCCTGAAAGGTCTGAACCCGGGTAGCACTCTCCACCAAGCTGGGCACAACGGCAACCAGTCCTAAGAAAATCGCACCTAAAAACGTTAGCCGGTTCAATACCTTGCCAATGTAGTCGGTGGTTGCCCGGCCAGGCCGAATGCCAGGAATACTCGCGCCCATCTTTTTAAGGTTGCGAGACATATCTTCTGGGTTTACTACCAAGGAAGCATAGAAATAACTAAAGAAGACAATCATCACCAAGTACACAAAGATATACAGCGGTGAGGTCGCTCGGAAGTTTGCATTCATAAACCGGGCAAAGGCTTCGCTGGGGATGTACTGCACCAGCGAAATTGGGATGATCAGCATTGAGGAGGCGAAGATGATGGGCATCACGCCGCCCTGATTGAGTCGGAGGGGAAGGTAGTTACTTTTTTCGAGGTAGAGCTTGCGGCCCACCTGACGCCTTGCAGACACGATGGGAATGCGGCGAGTGCCTTCCTGAACAAAAACAATGCCAATAATAGTGGCGATAAAGACAAGAAAGAGAATAACAATACCGCCGATAGTGCTGCGATCGCCCGTCTGAGCTAGGTCGACCGTTTCACCCAATACCCGGGGCAACGAAGAAACAATATTCAAGAAAATCAGCAGCGACGCGCCATTCCCAAGTCCGCGCTCAGTAATCAGCTCACCCACCCACATCACAAACATGGAGCCCGCCGTCAGCGCGATTACTGTTTCAACAACGAACGGCACACCAAAGTCGAAGGCAAAGTCTCGCAGCAAAAAGCAAGAGAGCATCGTGCTCTGCAAAATGGTCCAGCCGAAAGCAACGTAGCGCGTCACCTGGGAGATTTTACGCCTGCCTGCTTCCCCTTCATTTTTCTGCAAATCTTCTAGGGCCGGAATAGCAGCCGTTAGCAGCTGCATAATAATCGAGGCGTTAATAAACGGCAGAATACCGAGGGCAAAGATACCGACTAGGGAGAGTCCACCCCCCCCAATGATGTCTAAAAAGCCCAAGACCCCGCCAGCACCGCCACCCTGCACAAACTGCGAAAAAGCAACCCGGTCAATGCCAGGGACGGGGATATAAATGCCCAGCCTCACCAAGACCAGAAGGCCAACGGTTACGAGTAACCGACTGCGCAGACCCGCAGCCTGAGCCATCTGCAAAAATGTTTCCTGGGCGCTGGGCGACCTGCCTTGACTGACAACCATAGTTATTGCTTTAAAGAACCAAAGAAACTAATAAAAAATTAGTCCGAGAACGTCAGCGCTACAGGCCTACAGAAAGACCTTTGCTAAGCGTTAGCCAGCAGCGCTCGCCCAAACTTACCTCTTCATCATAAAGGCCACAGGGCGTATCGGTCAGCAAAAGGCGATTAGACCACCTCGCAGGTGCCGCCTGCCGCCTCAATTTTTTCCTTGGCAGACTTGGTAAAGGCCGCTGCTTTGACGTTGAGCGCAGTCGAAATCTCACCGTCGCCCAGCACCTTCAAAGGGCCATCGTTGGACGTGATGATGCCTGCATCCATGAGTGATGCCAGCGTCACTTCACCTGCCGGTAAATCAGCCAGTCCCTTCACGTTAATGATGGTGTAGCGCGTCTGGTTAACGATGGGAAAGTGCTTCAGCTTGGGAATGCGACGATAGAGCGGGAGCTGACCACCTTCAAAGCCAGGCCGAGTGCCGCTACCTGAACGAGATTTTTGGCCTCGCATGCCAAAGCCACAGCTCGCACCTTGGCCAGCAGAAATGCCGCGTCCCTTGCGCTTACGTCGTCTTTTCGACCCTGCCTTGGGTCGTGCGTCGTCTAATCTCATGGTGGGTTTCTCCTTCCGTTGGGCCTATCTGGGGTTAAGCGTAGAGTTTTTCGATGGGAATGCCGCGCTCTTCGGCCACGCTAGCGAGCGTCCTGAGCGAGTCGATGGCTGCAGCGGCTGCCCGGGCGTTGTTGAGCGGGTTATCTGAGCCCAGCTGCTTGGCTAGGATATTGCGTACGCCAGCTAGCTCTAGCACAATGCGAACCGCGCCGCCCGCAATTACGCCCGTACCTGGCGCAGCCGGACGCATAAAGACGCGCGCGCCCCCAGCGATGCCAGTGGTGGGATGGGGAATGGAGTAAGCCTTATTGAGCGGCACTTCTACAAGGTGCTTTTTGCCGTCGGCAACGCCCTTTTTCACAGCGCCAATCACGTCGCTGGCCTTGCCGACGCCGACGCCAACCTGGCCCTTCTCATTGCCAACCACGACAATCGCGCGAAAGCTGAGCTTTTTACCACCCTTAACGACCTTAGTGACACGTCGAATCTGAACGACGCGCTCTTTCCATTCAGAATCTTTTTCTCTATTTTTGTTCTTTTTGCGACGTTGCTCTGCCATAAGATTGGACCTTGGGTTTAAACCTTCGATTTAGCCTTGATTGGGTGTTTAGGTGTGAGTGTTGAGAAGTGTGCTTTTGGGCTTGGTAGACTGTCGTCCTTAAAACTTCAGGCCAGCCTCGCGGGCTGCATCGGCCAGAGCGGCTACCCGGCCATGGTAGAGCTTGCCGCCTCTGTCGAAGACAACTTGGGAAATGTTTTGTTTGATGGAGCGCTCGGCAATTAGCTTGCCGACCGACGCTGCGGCCTCTTTGGTTGAGCCAGATGACTCGGTGAAGTCTGCATCTAGAGTAGATGCAGCTGCCAGCGTTTGATGCTGGGTGTCATCAATCACCTGTGCATAGATATGCTGGTTGGAGCGAAAGATTGCTAGCCTAGGTCTCTCAGTGGTGCCTTTTACCCGACGACGAACCCGAGCGTGACGACGGCGGGTCGATTCTCTTCTAGATGTTTTCATCGTTTACTTACCTGGTTTACTTACCGGCTTTCCCTGCCTTACGTCTGATGCGCTCGCCTGCGTAGCGAACACCCTTGCCTTTATAGGGCTCTGGTGGACGAGCTGCCCGAATTCGGGCAGCTGTGTTGCCAACGACTTCTTTGTCGATGCCGGTGACAGTCACGTTGGTGTTTTTCTCGACAGCAAAGGTAATACCTTCGGGTGGGTCAAATTCTACGGGGTGGCTGTAGCCCAGCGCCATCACGAGCTTGCTGCCCTGGGTTGAGGCCCGGTAGCCCACACCCTGAATTTCTAGCTTTTTCTCGTAGCCCTTAGAGACGCCCTCTACCATGTTGGCGATCAGCGTCCGGACGAGGCCATGGCGCTGTCTGGCATTTCGAGACTCATCAGCGCGGCTGACAACGATCTCTTCGCCTTCCTGCACAAAGGTCACCTCTGGGGGAAACTCACGAGACAGCTGCCCTTTAGATCCTTTTGCGGTCACGGTTTGACCGTCAATGGTGACGGTCACGCCCTTGGGGATTGGCACAGGCTGTTTGCCAATTCTAGACATGTTCCTTTTCCTCTTGTGTGGCCTGCATAGACGGGTAAATATCAGACGGATAGATAATCAGTAGATGTAGCAAAGGACTTCTCCGCCAATCCCCTGCCTGCGGGCATCACGGTCAGTCATTACGCCGCTAGAGGTGGAAATAATCGCGATGCCGATGCCGCCTAGAACTCGGGGTAGCTCTTTGCGGTTGGAGTATACTCTCAAGCCAGGTTTGCTGACTCTGGAGAGTTTGCGAATGATAGGCTGACGAGTCTTACCCTTGTACTTTAGGGTAATGGTGATTTTCCGGTTGATACCTTCCCCACCGTCTGTAGAGTCCGCAATAAAGCCTTCTTCCTTTAGTACGCTGGCAATGCTGCGGGTCATTTTGGTCGATGGGATGTCGACGGTTTGGTGTCGCGCAAGGGTAGCATTCCGAATGCGCGTCAGCATATCTGAAATCGTATCGTTAGACGCCATAATCCTCTTGTTTGCTCTGGTTACCTTGCATGGGGCCTCAGTTATCTCGGAAGGGCATTCCCAGCTCCTTCAGAAGGGCACGCCCTTCTTCATCGGAGGTCGCGGTGGTGACAATGGTGATGTCCATGCCGCGAATCTGATCAACGCTGTCGTAGTCGACCTCTGGAAAAATTAGCTGCTCGCGCAGTCCCAGGGTGTAGTTGCCTCTGCCGTCAAAGCTCCGAGGGTTAACGCCTCGAAAGTCTCTAATGCGGGGCAAGGTTAAATTGATAAGACGATTGGTGAAGGCATACATCCGCTCAGAGCGCAGGGTGACTTTGACACCCACGGGCATACCTTCGCGAATTTTGAAGCCTGCGATCGCCTTTTTAGCTCTGGTAACTACCGGCCTTTGACCGGTGATCATTGCCAGTTCACTAATAGATGATTCCAGCGCTTTAGCATTTTGAGATGCTTCGCCAAGGCCCCGGTTTACCGTGACTTTGGAGAGCTTCGGAATCTGGTGGGGGTTGGTGTAGCCAAACTGTTCTTTCAGCTTAGGAACCACCTTCTCCAAATACGTTGTTTTGAGCGAGTCGGGCATTGTAACCTCTAAAAAATGTTTCCCTGGGCTTGGTCAGGGCATGAGTGATGTTCGTTTGCGATGTTCGTGCGATTGCTGTCTAGCTTATGGACTGAACGTCATGACTGATTTTCAATCGAAAACTATGTGAATGGCGATAGGTTAGCCTTAAAACTTTTGCAGTCGTTTCAACCTGCCAAGTGGCGAGCTGAAGACACCTACCTAGTTTTCTAAGACTTCGCCTGTTTTTTTGAGCATGCGAACTTTGCGACCATCGCTGTTGATGGTGTATGCAACGCGGCTAGCCACCTTTTGCTTGGTGGAGTACAGCATTACATTGGAGCTGTGAATCGGAAACTCTTTGGTCAAAATTTGACCTGATTCACCTTCTTGCTGTGGCTTCACGTGCTTTGTGCGCATATTCACACCCTGCACGATGACCTGAGAAGTCTTGGCGTTGGTGGCGACAACTTCACCGACCTTGCCTTTGTCTTTACCGGTGATGACCTGTACCGTATCTCCGGTGCGGACGTGCATTTTCTTGCGCCCGGTGTTTTTGTTCTTAATGACCATTTAGAGTACCTCCGGCGCTAGCGAAACAATCTTGGTAAAGCTTTTGTCGCGCAGCTCACGGGCAACCGGGCCGAACACGCGAGTGCCCCTGGGGTTGCCGTCTTGGTTGATGAGCACTGCGGCGTTGTCATCAAAGCGAATGCTCATGCCACTGCTGCGGCGAATGCCTTTGCGGGTGCGGACGACGACAGCTTTGACTACGTCAGACTTTTTCACGCCCATATTGGGTAAGGCATCTTTGACAACGGCCACAATCACATCGCCAACGCCAGCATATTGCTTGCGACCGCCGAGAACGCGGATGCACATGAGCTTACGGGCGCCGCTGTTGTCGGCTACGTTCAAATAGGTTTCTTGCTGAATCACGGGTGAATCCTCTCTCTATATTTCCGCAGAACTGAGGATGTCAGCCACGACCCACCGTTTGGTGCGGCTCA
>JBCBIK010000143.1:0-13436 GCA_038524545.1 Cyanobacteria bacterium J06623_4
TCACTATTTTCTGCCCTAGTGTAGAGCATAGAGGGTTAGCCCTCATCACCTTTTGTACACTTTTTGCGATATTCAACCGGGCTAGCACGGAAAAAGTCGTCAAATACAGTCAAAAATACGCGTTCAGACCACCCTCTCCCAGTCCGCACCCTGCCTGAGCCCCAAAGGACCGTCAAACGACCACAAAAATCGTCTAAGCGCTCAGGTCAGCATATCCAAAATCTCATTGGCCGCGCGATCGCACACCCCCACTTCGCCCATCGCCCGCTTCATCTGAGCGTAGCCCGCCATCATGGTCTGCCGCTTCTCTTCATCGGTCAGCAGCGCAAGTGCCGCCTCACTAATCGCCTCAGGCGTCGCATCCCACTGCAAAAGCTCCGGCACAATCGGCTGATTTTCCATCAAATTCACCGGCGAGACATAGTCCCCGGTGAACCTCACCACATACTTAGCAATCAGCGCAGTCAAGTGACTCAGCCGGTACACCACCACCTGCGGCACAGTCATCAGCGCCACCTCCAGGTTGGCCGTGCCCGACTTATTAATCACCACATCCGCCGCCGCGATCGCCCGTTGACCATCCGCCTTATCCATCAGCCGCGCATTGAGCCCATAGCTATCAGCCGCCAGCGAAATCTCCTCCCTAAAATCTGGCAGCGACACCGGAATCAAAAATCTCACCTGAGGCACCTGCGCCTGAATGTAGGCCGCCGCCTCAAACATTACCGGCATAATGTAGTGCAGCTCCTGCTGACGCGAAGCAGGCATCAGCGTCACAATCTTCGCAGACTCCGCAATCTTAAGATCTGCCCGCGCCGCCGCCTGAGTCATCGGCTCCGCCAAAATATCCACCAGCGGATGACCCACCCACTTCACATCGGCCCCCGCCCGCCGGTAGTAAGTCGCCTCCTCCGGGAAAATCGCCAGCAGCTTATCGCTCACCTCCACAATGGCCTTCGTGCTTGGCGTGGCAAACACCCACTCCTGCGGCGCAATGTAGTACACCATCGGCACTGACGGCAGGTGCTTTCTCACAAACTTCCCCACTGCTAGGTTCGGCCCCTTGTAGTCCAGCAGCACAATCAGGTCCGGCGGCTCATCCAGCAAGTACTCATTGACCTGCTTCTGAAGTTTGCGCCCCTTGATGTAATAAGGCAGCGCCTCCAAAATGCCAATAGCGCTCAGCTTCAGCGTATTCACCAAAATCCGCGCCCCAGCCGCCGCCATCCGGTGGCCACCGACCCCCGTCACCTCTAGCGGCAGACCCCGTTTCGCCGCCTGCCGCATCAGGGCGCTCACCAGCAGCCCGCCCTGCAAATCCCCCGATACCTCTCCCGTATGAATAAAGATCCGCATCACGCCTACCGCTTCTTCCCCGGCACAGGCCCCCGTCGGCCCTTATCTTGAGCCGACGCCCGCAAAAATTCATAGAGGTGCTTCACCCGCTCATTGTCTGAAAGCGCCTCTAGCTTACGAATGGCATCTTCCAGCGTCAGACCAGAGCGATACAAAATCCGAAACGCCTCTTTCAGTCCCTGATAGACCCTGCCGTCATCTTCCTTCGCAATACCCGAACGACTCAGCAAAACCTGATTGAGGCCCCTCACCCGAGAAGGATTGCCCTCCACCATGGTGTAGGGCGGCACATCGCGCTCAATCCGGCTCATGCCGCCAACCATGGCATACCGCCCAATATGCACAAACTGATGCACCCCCACCAGTCCGCTAATGCGAGCGTGAGACTCAATTTCGACATGGCCAGCTAGGGCCACCGAATTGGCAATAATCACCCGGTCGCCCAGCTCACAGTTATGCGCCACATGGGCATAGGCCATAATCAAATTGTGATTGCCCAGCCGGGTCACCTCCCCAATCCGCGTTGGCCGGTTGATCGTCACACACTCGCGAATGGCATTGTCATCCCCGATTTCCACCAGGCTCATCGAGCCGTCGTACTTGAGGTCTTGAGGCTCTAGGCCAATGGCCGCGTGAGGAAAAATTCGATTGCGATCGCCGATTTTCGTGTAGCCCTCTATCACCGCATGGGCACCGATAACGGTATCTGCGCCGACCGTGACCTTCTCTCCGATCACAGCGTAGGGACCCACGCTGACGCTCGGGTGCACCTCAGCCCCCGGATAAATAACCGCAGTCGGATGAATCAGAGTAGTAGTCAAAGCCATGCCTCCAGCAGAGCCACCAAACGAGTAGAGCACATAAGAAAACCCACGCCCAAAAGTTAACCAAACAACCGAACAAGAACAGACAATCAACTCCACCCATTGAGCCACCAGCCACCAGACCGCTAGCCATCAGCACCGTCAATCGCACCCATCCGTTCCTAATCAATCACAGAAAACATCAGAATGCCTTCGCAAGCCAGCTCGCCGTCTACTTCCGCCCGGGCCTTCATTTTGCCAAAGCGGCCACGCTTGAGCGTCTGCAGCTCAGTCGTCATAATCAGCTGATCGCCGGGCACCACTGGCCGGCGAAACTTCACCTTGTCGATACCCGCAAACACACACAGCCGGCCATCTACCCCCGGTAGCTGACTGAGCACAATCCCACCCACTTGAGCCATCGCCTCCACGATCAGCACACCCGGCATCAGTGGCCGCCCCGGGAAATGTCCTTGAAAATGCGGCTCATTGAACGTGACATTTTTAATCCCAACCGCATACTCACCCGGCACATAGTCGATAATTCGATCAACCAGCGCAAACGGATAGCGATGAGGCAGCAGCTGCTGAACTTCTTCCAGCGAAAACGTCTTCTTAACAGGGACATCAGCAGCGGCGTTGTTTTCAGCCGGTGACGTAGCCCCTTCGGCAGAAGAAGCATCTAAAACAGCAGGGACCTCAGTCGAGACAGGAGCACTAGTGGGCATAAGACATTAAACCGTAAGACAAAAGCTAAAAAATTGGTGAAGCTTTTTCAAGCCTTTCAAGATTCTGCCATTAGACGGTCTCTGACGCTACGAAGAATTAGAATTAGGCCCCTTCCCCTGTCGCCTAGATTGCAGATAAATCCCACCGATGGAGTCAGCCCAATCCAGTCGGCACCGCCCCTCAAAAAGGACAGCGATCGCACAGCAACCTAGCCAGTTCTACATGCAGCGCGTGGCTAGCCTTGTAGGCAATGTAGTGAGCCCGAGGAATGTCGCCCAGCAGACTCAAATCCCCAACCAAATCCAGCAGCTTGTGCCGCGCAGGCTCATTCTCAAACCGCAGCGGCGGATTCACCCAGCCTTCAGCAGAGCACACCAGCGCATTGTCCAGGCTCCCCCCTTTGATCAGTCCCTGCCCCCGCAAATAGTCGATTTGATGCGCTAGCCCAAAAGTGCGCGCCGGTGCGATCGCTGCTTCAAACCGCTCACCCGGCGCCACCGCATTACCCAACAGCGGCATCGCCCAGCTGTGCCACTGATTGCCAATCGCCGCCAAGTCAAAATCAATCCCGTAGCTAAACCGCAGCTCATCGCTCGGCAACGCCGTCACCAGTGCATCCTTCGCCTGCACAGACACCGGCTCACTCAGCGGCGGACGCACCTGCCGAACCGCCGACTGCGATCGCAGCCCAACCGCCTGAATTGTCTCCGTCCACTCTTTAGCAGAGCCATCTAGCAGCGGCACCTCCGGACCATCGATTTCAATCCGCACATTGTCCACCCCCAGACTCAT
This sequence comes from Cyanobacteria bacterium J06623_4, assembly GCA_038524545.1. GTDB lineage: Bacteria > Cyanobacteriota > Cyanobacteriia > Phormidesmidales > Phormidesmidaceae > Phormidesmis. Next base: position 3,681 of record JBCBIK010000143.1, read on the forward strand.
CAAACTGGCCAGCAAGTGCTCCACCGTGCGCACCGTATGCGCCTCCGTCCCCAGCTCAGTCGAGAGCTGCGTCTGCACCACCCGGCCCACCTCAGCCGCAATCAGCACATCCCCCGGCAAATCGGTCCGCACAAAGTAGCGCCCCGTCCCCACCTCCGCAGGCACCAGGCGAACAGTCGTCTGCTGACCCAAGTGCAGCCCGACCCCAGCTGCGATCGCAACATTTGCCAGCGTCTGCTGAAACGCCCTAGCCGCTTCTTGAGACTCATCCACCGGGCTATCAGCCCCAGGTCGAACAGACAGTGACCTCACCATTAAAAACGTTCTCCAAAGCCAAAGTGGAAACGGCTGCCACCATCGTCGCTCAAGCCGTAGTCCAAGCGTAAAGCACCCAGCGGCGTTTGGACCCGTACGCCCGCACCGTAGCCAAAGCCACTGCCCGGCTTACCCCGCACGCCCGCCGGGTCGCCAGGGACCGAATCACCCGACCCCAAATCCGTACCGTAGTCCGCAAACAGCGCCCCGCCCAAGAATTCACTAAACAGCGGGAAGCGATACTCCACCGTCCCCTGCAAGAACGAAGTGCCCGCGCCGACAGCGCCCTCCTCAAATCCTCTCACCGAGTTACCGCCACCCAGCGAGAACGCCTCATAGGGCGGAATCTCACCAATCGTCGTCCCCCCCTGCACATTGAAAGCAATGGTCTCGCGGCCGGTATCGCCAAAGAACCCAACCGGCACATACTGGCTGTAGCTACCGCGCAGCTTATTAAAGAAAATGCTGCCATTACCCACCGGCACAGACTGCTCAGTTCCCAACCGGAAAAGGTTACCGCTCGTTGGCTGAGCAGAATTATTCCGCCTGTCCAGTACCGCGCCAAACTGCACCGTAAACAAGTCATCTCGCCCAGAAGAACTCGCCGTCAGCAGATTACCTAACTCGTCCTCAGGCGTAACATCACCATCGTCATCCAGGACTGCCACCCGCTCATACTGCCCCCCGAGCGAAAGCGACAGACCGTTATCCAGAGGACGGCTAAAGCTCAGCCCGGTCCCCAAACGGTTAATCCGAGGCGTCTCCCCATTCGGCAAATCCACATCAATCGGACCGTTGTCAAAAATCAAAGAAGTCGCCCGACGGTTAAACAGATTGACAGTGTAAGACGTTCGAAACGGATCGCCCGCAATCCACGGATCGGTAAAGCTCACATCAAACAAAAAGTCCCCGCGAGTCGTTACTCGGCCCTCCGTTCTCAGCTTTTGGTTGTTACCCCCAAAGTTGTCTTCGTTGTAGCTCAGCTGACCAAACAAGTCGCCGCGCAGGTTAAAGCCCAGCGACGCACCAATAGACCCCGTATCGCGCTCTACAATATTGACAATCAGCTTCACCTTGCGAGGGTCTTCATCCCCCGGGTCCAGCGACAGCCGAATATCTTCAAAAATTCCCAGATTCACCGCCCGCAAAATGTCTTCGCGAATGGCATCGTCTTGAAAGACATCCCCCGGCTCCGTCTCAAACTCACGGGTAACAATAAAGTCGCGGGTCTTCCCCCCAATCGGATTGCCCTCTTCATCCGTCGCCTCCCCGTCGGGAGTAATGTAGCGCACATCAATCGACTCAATCTCACCTTCAGCGACAATTAGCGTCACCGTTCCATCGTCCGAGATTTGCGGCGCGGCAGTCACCTGAGCCAGCACATACCCATTGTCCTCATACCAGTCGTTCAGGTCGAGCACCGAATTCTGAAAATCTCTTAGGTTCAGAATATCCCCGTACTGCGGGCTAAAAATCTCATCAACCGTTTCATCATCGAGCACCTGACGACCGCGCACATCCACCCGGGTCAACACCGGGTTTGGCTCTACAAAAAAGGTCACCTTCACGCCCAGCGCCGTATCTTCGGGCTCGGCCCGCACATTCGAGAAAAAGCCAGTACTAAAGACATTGTTGATGTCTTCCTGCAGCTGCGATCGCGTCGTCGTCCGGCCAGGAACCGTCTCCACCGCCCGGTAAACCGCATCAATTAGCTCCGTATTTAGTGGGCGTCGCTCATTCGTCGAAACCACATCGACCTCTGCCACCAAAACTCGCGCCTCTTCTTGCGCTTCTTCAGCAGCCCCGTCATCCGTCTCCGCCTCATCGGCCTCTACCCCTTCCTCCGGCGGCACGTCTCCCGGCGTCTCATTCGGAACTTCATTATTTGGCGCAGCCGGTACCGGCAAGCCAGGCGCAGCGTCCTCCTCATTCTCCTCAGCCGGAATCACCTCTACCGCATCATCCACAGCCTCTTCAGAAGTATCTAGCGCATCTTCCGTCTCCTCAAGCGCCTCCTCTACCGCCTCTTCAGCCGTTTCCGCTGCGTCTTCTACCGCCTCGGTCCCGTCTTCAATAGCCTCTTCCACCGCGTCTATCTGAGCCAGCTGCATCACTTCTGGCTGCGCTGCTGTCGTGCCCTCTTCCAGCGCCTTATCAGCAGCCATCATCGGTGGCGGCGTCTGATCGAGCACACCCTCTAGCAGCCGAGAGAACGTAGGTGCCGCCGCTTGCACATCGGCTGTCGCCTCAGCAGCATCAACCGCCAGCTGAGGCGCAGCGTCAAGATTAGCTTCCAGGGTAGTCACACTATCTGACGATGCCTCAGAAGAGTCAGCAGCTTTGCTGGGCAAACCCGTAATGGCAACCAGGCTAAAGCAAGCTAAAAGAGCCGGTGAAACACGCATAAACAGTGGATCCTTAGAATAAAGATATGGTCAGTCCTCACACCACAGCTGCGCATGTTTCACGCACCCGTGCACTGCAGAAGATACTACCGCAACGTCAAACCAGCGCCTAGGATTTGATGTGACAGAATTGGAGGCTGCACGGTGAAGTGAAGCCCAAACATCTGTCTCAGAAGATGTTCTAGGGTCAGCCAGTGACCTCACACTCAGTCTTTACTCAGTCTTCAAGCTGCGCCATAATCCGCTCCAGCACAGCCTGATAGCCCGCTTCCACATCCCCCAGGTCCTGTCGAAAGCGGTCTTTATCCATCACCCGCTTACGCTCATCAGATTCTGTTGCATCCCACAGACGACAGGTATCAGGGCTAATTTCATCCGCCAGCAACAGACTGCCCGCCCGATCAGTGCCAAATTCCAGCTTAAAGTCCACCAGCGTAATCCCACAGCCAACAAAAAAGTCACTGAGCACCCGGTTCACCGTCTGTGCCTTCTCAGTCAGCTGATCGAGCTGTGCCGGTGACGTGAGCTGCATTGCCGCAATTCGGTCGCGCGTCAGTAGCGGGTCACCCAAGTCGTCATTCTTGTAATAAAACTCGACCAGTGACGGTTCTAGCTTTGTCCCCAGCGCGATTCCAGTTTGTCGGCACAGGCTACCAGCAGCAATGTTGCGCACCACTACTTCTAGCGGCACGATATCCACCCGCTTGACTCGCATCTCTCGGTCGCTCACCGTTTCCAGCAAATGCGTCTCCACCCCCTGCTGCGCCAACAGCCTATACAGATACGTTGTCACCTTGCAATTAATCGCGCCCTTATTCGCAATCTGCCCCCGCTTCTGCGCATTAAACGCCGTCGCATCATCCTTGAAATAGGTAATTAAAACCTCCGGATCATCCGTCGCGTAGATAATTTTCGCCTTGCCCTCGTAAAGCTTTTGGGCATCAGGTTTCTGGGCATCCGGCGCTGAAGAATCGCTCATGGGGCTCGCTAAAAAGTGAAATCAACCTCCCCATTATTGCGCCGAATGCTTCTTCTATAAGCCCACTTCTTCTATAAGCCTATTTCATCGTCATCGTATGTACCCCGTCCCAGTCTGCCGCTGGCGGTCTGAGCAAATAGCTATTCGCCCGGGCCAAATGTAGCTCCACCGCCTTATCTTCTGGAAACAGCGCCTGCGCCAGCCGAAACAGTGAAATCGCCAGGTCAAACGACTGAGCCTTGTAGGCCTCCCGCCCCTGACCGTACAGGTCCAAAAACGTCTTCAGCTTCATATCCAGCGGCTGAGCACACTCTCCAATCAGCTCGTAGATTTTCACCGGCTTGAGCTTGCCCTTCACCCGAATCAGGTCCAGCTCCCGCACATTGATTCTCTCTTGGCACAGCTCATAGGTATGCTCACTCAGCACAATGTCGCAGCCATACTGCTTCGTAATGCTCTCCAGCCGCGAGCTCAAATTCACCCCGTCGCCGATTACCGTGTACTCCATCTTGCGCTGAGAGCCAATATTGCCCGAGACCACCTCCCCAGAGCTGAGGCCGATCCCAATCCGCAGCTCCGGCTGACCCTGGGCCCGCCGATCCGTGTTGAAGGCCACCAGTCGTCGTCGCATATCCAGCGCCGAGCGCACCGCCGCCCAAGCGTGATTCTCCAGCGGCAGCGGTGCACCAAACACCGCCATCAGCGCATCCCCAATAAACTTATCCAGCGTGCCTTCACAGTGGAATACTGCCTCCACCATCGTCTCAAAATATTCATTTAGCATCGAGACCACCTCAGCCGCCTCCAGCTTCTCCGTCAGCGTGGTGTAGCCCCGAATATCTGAAAATAGCACCGTCACCTCTTTGCGCTCACCCACCATCAGCACATCTTCACCCAGCGCCATTACCCGGTCCGCCACGCTCGGCGTCATATATCGGTACAGCGTTGTTTTCATTCGCTTCTCCTGGCTGATATCTTCCAGCACCACCAGGCCACCCCGCACCCCGCCCTTAGGGTCGCTCAGCGGACTCACCGTCAGGTTAATGCTCCGATTCCAGCCCGTCACCTGCTTCGCATCCAGCTCACAGTCATCACTACCCCAGAGCCGATAGCCCTCCACATCCGGCACCACCAGCACACAGTTCTCAGGCCGCACCCGCCCAATGGGTCCCTCTTCGCCCTCTCCCCATTTCCCCGTCTTCCCTAGCGCCGCCACCGCCACCGTCAGCCCCTGCTCCGGTACATAGTGCCGCGCCCCGCTGTGCAGGCTATCTTCCAACCGCTGCTGCAGTCGCTCCAGCGGTACCACATCCCAGATATAGCGGCCCGCCAGCGCCGCCTGCCACTGAGCTGCGATCGCTCTATTTACCCGCTGCTCATCTCCCTCGTTCATCCCTGCCTGTCTCCAGCCGCCCAGCTCACCTACCGGGCACCCCAGCAGCTTCAGCGCCGCCTCATTGATCGTTACAATCCGGCCCACCATATCCGTCGAAATCACCGCATCCGACAGACTCTCCAGCATGTCCTTTTGGTACTGCTTCTCCAGAGAAATCTCCTGAAAAAGCTGAGCATTTTCCAGCGCAATCCCCGCCTGCGTATTAAACGCCCGCATAAACGACTCATCTAGCGTCGTAAACTGCCCCTGCATTTTGTTGATCAGCTGGCTAACCCCAATCAGCTTCCCCCCAGAATTAAACACCGGCATACACAAAATATTGCGCGTCCGATAGCCCGTCTTGCGGTCCGCCGATACATCAAATCGCGCGTCCCGGTAAGCATCCGGAATATTCAGCGTTTCAGCCGTCGCCGCCACATGGCCCACAATTCCCTTGTCGGCAGGCATTCGCAAATCGATTAGCGTTTCCCCATCGGCGCTCGCTACCTGAGACCACAGCTCCCCGGCCTCCTCATTTAGCAGCCACAGCGTACTGCGATCCGCCTGCATCAGCCCTCGCGCTGCCGCCATCACCGACTGCAGCGTCACCGCCAAATTCAGACTCTGCTCCATAGAAGAGATCGCCTTCAGCAGCGCGGCCACCCCCTTCTGGTTGCGCGCCGCCAGGTAAAAAGACTGACAGCTCTCCAGCAAAATGCCAATCGAAGGTGCAAACCGGGCAAACCGCGCCTCATCATCCGTCGAAAACGCCGCCGTGCCCACCTTATTTAGCAGCTGAGCCACCGCCACAACCTTGCGATCGCTATTCATCACCGGCATACACAAAATATTGCGCGTCCGGTAGCCCGTCTGCCGGTCAGTCGCATCACTAAAGCGCTCATCGGCATAGGCATCCGGAATATTCAGCCCCTTCCCCGTCGTCGCGACGCTACCCGCAATCCCTTGGTCCAAAGGCAGCCGCAGCTCCAAACTATCTGCCCCTGTTCCCTGCGCAATCTTAGACCACAGCTCCTGCCGGTCCTCATCCACCACAAAAATCGTCGTCCGCTCCGCCTGCAAAATCTGACCAATTTTGAGCGTAAACGTCTCCAGCAGCTCATCGAGCATCGGTTCCAACGACTGATTGTTGATCAGGTCGATGACCTTCAAAAACTGCTTAAAATCGCGGGTCGTCCGCTCCAAAAACTCAATAAAGTCAGGAATAGAAAGATCTTCAACGCACTCAGCTAGACGGCCCTGATGGTGATGGGACAACGACAAAAAAACGCTACTCGTTGGAGACTGAGCCATGACAGCAGAGAAAATTTACTAGGGAGACAGCACCGCCCTTATCTTTCCCTCTCAGTACCGTTTATTTGGGTCCGTCCCCTGCCCGATATGCGGACGTTACTCGCTGCTGTCAATTTTTTGTCACAACTTTTGTCACAGCGCCATTCGGAAACTTATCGGTTGTTACTGTTGCTACTATCACCCTGCGGTTGTTTAATACATCTTTGTTCGATGTCCCTTTCCTTGCAATTCTCTTCATTAGGGAAGCGCAAAGTCATAAGGTCCCTGCTCTCAGCATTACTGCCGCCCTCTCCCTAAATCCCTCTCCCTGAGGGAGAGGGACTTTGAATCCGGTCCCCTCTCCCCCAGGGAGAGGGCTAGGGTGAGGGCCTCCGAAATGTTATCCAATCGCAGCTCCCTTAAAACATCACCCAAAAACCATGCGCTTATCCTGCTATCGCTACGCCCTGCCCCTACTCTTCATAGCCACCCTCACCAGCTGTCAGCCCAATATCCAGCAAACAGCCTCCCCCGACACCCCAGCGACAGACGGTGAGCAATCCGCCACCCAACCCGACACAGGCAGCAGCGACGAAGCCACAACTAGCAGCAACCCCGACGTCAATCCAGACGCCAAAAAATCACCCGAAAAACCCACCTCCCAACCCATTTACCCAGCCTTAGATCCAGGCAAATACTGCTACGCCACCAGCAATGACATAGAAACCATTTACGTACGCTTCACCGTAGACCCTTCAGATAGAGTCATCGGCAACGCCCAAGGCACCATTCACAACGAAGCCGAAGGCTACTACACCAGCTACCAACAAAACCTAGACGGCACCATCGACGGCAGCAACCTCAACCTCGACATTGCCACCTGGATAGAATACGACCGCCAGAACAAGCAAGAAACCTGGAAAGTAAGTGACAAAGAGCTCACCCTCACGGGCAACACCCTCACCAAAGAAAGCTGCCAAATCGTAGACAGCACCTTCCAAAACGAAGACGGCCTAGAAGCCAGCGATCTCACCAGCAGCGCCAACCAAGTCAAAACCGAGCAAGTCTTTTTCGATTCTGGCAAAAGTAGCACAACCCTTAGCAACACAGTCGTCAGAGGCGATCGCAACGTCTACACTCTCACCGCCCAAGGCGGCCAACGCATGACCCTCGCCATCCGCTCACCCGAAGACAACGCCGTCTTCGATATCGTCACCCCCAGCGGCATCATCCTCGGCACCGAACTCACCCAAGACACCATTCCCCTCCCCCAAACAGGCGACTATCAAATCATCGTCGGCGGCACCCGAGGCAACGCCACCTATGACCTAGATATCGCCATAAATTAGGAGGCATTGAACAACTTTTTCTCACGACCTGCTGCAAAAAAAGGCAGGCCTTGATGTCTTCTGCTGTAAGTTCAGAAAAGTCCTCAAGAATTTCTGCCTCGGTCATTCCGCCAGCCAAATATTCTAAAATGTCGTACACGGTAATGCGCATTCCTCGAATACATGGCTTACCACTGTGCTTTCCAGGCTCAATCGTAATGATGTTTCTGTAGTCCATAGCTCATCAATCAATGCGCTACTTCACGTCTCGTCGAAATTTTTTAGGCAGAGGACTGGGCCTTGCAGCCGCTGCAAACGCAGGCGCATTAGCCACCAGTAAAGTCTTCACCGGGCCTGCGATCGCACAACAACCCACAGCCTTTCCCGCCATCAAGCCCCCCATCCTCCGTCCCGGTGACACCATTGGCCTCGTCGCCCCCGCCAGCCACGCCTACGAACCCGAACACATCCAAATCGCCAAAGAAACCATGGAAAGCTACGGCTTCCAGGTCGTGCTCGGCCAGCACATCGCCGACAAACATGGCTACCTCGCAGGCCGCGACGAAGACCGCGCCGCCGACCTCCACGACATGTTTCGCCGCCCCGACATCAAAGGCATCGCCACCTTCCAAGGCGGCTACGGCTGCGCCCGCCTCCTACCCCTGCTCGACTACGACCTCATCCGCCAAAATCCCAAAGTCATCATTGGCCACAGCGACATCACCAGCCTGCTCCTCGCCATCTACCGCCAGACCGGCCTCATCACCTTCCATGGCTCCTCCGGCCTCACCGGCGTCGGCAACTACGCCAAAGCCCACTTCCGAGACGCCATCATGTCCGCCCAGCCCGTCGGCTCCACCGCCCAGCCCCCAAAAACCCCGCCCAACCAAGTCGAACGCAACAACCGACTCATCACCCTCGTACCCGGACGGGCCACCGGCGAACTCATCGGCGGCAACCTCAGCCTCTTTGTAAACCTGCTCGGCACCCCCTACGAGCCCGACACCACCGGCAAAATCCTCTTCCTAGAAGAAGTCGCCGAAGAGCCCTACGCCGTAGACCGCATGCTCACCCAGATCCTTCTCGCCGGCAAATTTCAAGACGCCGCCGGTATCGCCCTCGGCCACTTTGTAGACTGCTTCCCCTCCGACGGCGTCATCCAGAGCTTCAGCGTCGAAGAAGTCCTCCGCGATCGCCTCATCCCCACCGGCAAACCCACCCTCTACAACCTCATGTTTGGCCACGTAGAAGAAAACGCCGTCCTCCCCATTGGCGCACGTGCCACCCTAGACGCCACCGAAAAGACCCTTTCAATCATTGAAAGCGCCGTTGTGTAGCTGCAGGCCCACCCCACCCCGCAACAAAAATGGCATACTAAACCGGTAAAACAAGTTACAAACCCTCCCCTCCCCTCAGACCCACCATGCCGCTCAACCGTCGTCGTTTCATTCTCCTCAGCGGACTCGCCCTCGGCGCGACCGGCGCGATCGCCTGCACCCAATCCACCGCCCAATCTCAATCCCAAGCCCAGTCCACCACTGCCCCCCTCTCTCCCCAAGCTCAGCCCTCAGCGCCCCCCTCCCCCCATCTTCCCACCGCCCCCGCTGGCTACTACGCCCCACCCCGCGGCGACATTCGCTTCGTCGTCATCAGCGACCTCAACAGCGCCTACGGCTCCACCGACTACCGCCGTGAAGTCATCGAAGGCGTCACCCTCCTCCCCGACTGGCAGCCCGACATGGTGATCTGCGCCGGAGACATGGTCGCCGGGCAAAGCATCAACCTTTCTGTCGCCGAAATCGAAGCCATGTGGACCGCCTTCGACGAAAAAGTGCTCTCCCACATCCGCGCCGCCGGACTCCCCTTCGCCCTCACCGTCGGTAACCACGATGCCTCCAGCTACCAAAACGAAAACGGCGAATTTCTCTACATCCTCGACCGCCAAGCCACCACCAAATTCTGGGAGGGCCACCAGACCGACACCGACCTCACCTTCATCGAAGCCAGCGGCTTCCCCTACTACTACAGCTTCAAGCAAAACAACATTTTCTTCCTCACCTGGGA
>JBCBIK010000144.1:0-13266 GCA_038524545.1 Cyanobacteria bacterium J06623_4
CATCTGTCAGTATACCTTTATAGATATCTCTGAAAGATGACATCCCCTAGGTCATCACCCTAAAGCAATAGAAGTCTCTTTTCGGTAGCCAGGATATTGGAAGTACGCTAGAGCCAGTTGCCCAGCAGCACGTAGGGTGCCCAGTAGCGCGGGTGTTGGTAAGTCGACTGAATGCTTTGGTCGCCGAGCAGCTGCAGCTGGGCAGTTCTGAGCGCTTGAGCCTTGGAAATGTTGGGATCTTTTAGCGCTTGGTAAAAGTAGTTGGAAAATAGGGCGCTGGTCTCATCATCTAGGCTCCAGAGTGAGGCCAAGGTGCTGCGGGCGCCCGCTTGGACTGCGACTCCTGCCAAGCCTAGGGCCGCTCGCTTATCACCTGCAGCCGTCTCGCAAGCACTCAAGATCAACAGCTCAATGGCCTGCTGTCTGCGCTGTTCACTCTGTCGGAGAAGCGCGTTCAGCTCGTTCACTTTGATGGGCTCGTCCCAAGCCAATACAAAGGTTTCATCGGGGTCGGAGCTAAACTGGCCATGGGTTGCCAGGTGCACTAACGGATACGCATTGTTGCTAATGGCGGTGGTGAAGTTGTCTTTGGTAAAGGTCTCATTGAGGAGGACTTCGCTGTCGGTGGTTTGTTGTACCTGAGAGACTTCGCTGTATACAAAAGGAAGTTCTGAAAAGCCGTGGCGAGATTCTCCTAGCGCGGCGATTAGGGCAGCTAAGGCTTTACGTCGCAGGGGTTGAGGGTCTACCAGCTGTAAGCCGGGTGCGAGGGCAATGCTGTATTTTTTGACGAGGTACTGTTGACCGTCGTAAAGGCTGGCCATAGGAATACTGCGCAAAAAGCCATCTAGAACAAAGACAAGGGTGTCGATATTGTTGCTTTCTAGAGCAGCTTCAGCAGGGCGAATTAACCAGTCGTATAGCTGCGCAGACTCGCTTTGAACAGTATTTAGGGTGAAGGGTAGCAGCAGATCTCGCTGTAGACTGGTTAGCAGAGATTCTAGGTCTGTCTGAGAAACAGCGGCTGTGTAGCTTAGCAGGGGCTGCTGAGGGAGCTTGAGAATCACCTCTAGCCGATCCGGCAAAATAATGGGATAGATGACAGCCGTTGGGGAGACCGTATTTTCGATCACCTGGTCGATTTCTTGGCTGAGGGCTACGCAGGGTTCTTGAAAGAAATTTTCGAGTTCGGCAAGCTGCAGAGATTCTATGGCCTGGCGGGCTTTTACGAGGTTGGGCTGTTCGTTTTGAGAAGTGTTCTTAGTTTCGGAGAGGAGAAGGTCTACCCATTCTCTGTACACGGGCTCTACCTTTTCACGGAAGTCGAATCTGAGATCGGGGGCGATCGCAATCAAATTTTCTCGCAGCGACTGCAGACTTTGAACAGCACTCTCATAATATTTTCCGGCCACGTCTAGCTGATTGAGCTGGCGGTTCAGCTGGCCGAGCTGCCATTGCCACTGGTAGGCAATATCTGACGCATTGAGGGCTTCGGCGAGGGCGAGGGCTGCTTGCAGTGCTTGCTGTGCATCTGGTAGCTGCTGCCCCTGTAGGTACAGCTCGCCGAGTGTGCCAAGGGCGTAAGACTCCGCGCGCGGATCGTTTGCAGCTTGGGCCTGCTGCCGGACTGCCGCGAGCTGCTGGGCTATGGATGCTGGCGAGATGCTGGGGTCGGTTATTTGCTGACGTGCTAAGTCTAGCCGGGCATTGAGCGTGAAGCGGCTGATCGGTAAAGCGTTCAGCTGTGTCTGAAGGTCTAAATAGAGGGCGGTGAGTGTTTGGGTGTGGCTGTCTGACGGGCTGTCTGATTGGCGAGCTGACTGTCTGGCTGACTGTAGGAGCGAGATTTGGCTGAGCTTTGCCCGGAGCTGGGTTTGCACTGTGGCTGTGCGATCGCTCGCCTGCTGAAAATAGTTCAAGGCTGACTCATTATTTCCCTGCGCTTCTGCGACATGTCCTAGGCTGAGCAGCAGGTCAGGGTGTGGGATGTCCAGCGTCTGAGCGATCTCCGCCGCTTCTTCCAAAGTTGTTTGAGCAGTTGCCAAATCTCCAATCGACCGGTAGAGGTCGCCCTGGAGCTGCATACCGCGAACTTTGAGGGTGGAATTGGGCTGCACTGTGAGCGGTGTGGGTAAGTCGGTGAGCAGCGTTAGCGCGCGACGGTAGAACCCTAGAGATTGCAAGGCCTGAGCCTGGTTTAGCTGGCTGCGGAGTACGCCAGTGTTATCTTCTGCCTGGCGGTAGTATTCGGCTGCGGTTTGAAACGCTTCTAATGCTCGGGATGACTGCGATCGCCCTCGTAGTAAAATGCCCTGAGCATTCCAGACTTGGGCTGCGATTGTAAAAACATTAATTTGTTCGGTAGCTTGGGGGGAAGAGAGAAGCGTGTCGATCAGAGCATGGGCCTGTGCGATCGCAGCCTCAGAAAGATCTTCATCCCCCAATGCCTGATAGGCCAGCGCCAAATTACTCAGCACGCTTGCCTGACTCACCACATCTCCCCGACTGGCCAGTGCGTCCGCTGCTAGCGTCCAAGCTTCAGCCGCTTCTAAAAATTGACCCGTCTCGTAGTGCGCTCTGCCTTGCTCAATCGTGGGGATAGGCTCAATCGTGGGGATAGACTGTGCCAGAAGTCCGGCGATTTGTATCCCCTTAGCGTGTGGTTGTGTCGTTTGTGATGGCGTAGCAGCAAATACTACAGTCTTCAAAGGGTAACCGATACCTAGGCTGAAGGATAATAAAAAAGAGAAACAAAACAACAGAAAGTAGGCGAACCATTGGAGACGAAGTCTATTTCTCATCGATCAAGCACCTCTCTGCTGGCAAAACTTCGATGGCATCAGGCCCGCTGCGGCTTCGGCATAGGTCCGCTCAGCCACCAGCGAAACCTCTCCATGTTGGTCTCTCTGCCAACCCTGCGCTTCTACAATCGGCAACGGCTGGCCGGAGAAGCTATCAGCCTCTGAAAATTCCAATTCGTCACTCTCTTCGGGCTCGGGAGACCGCATCGCCTGCTGACTGCCAAAATCGATCAGCCCGGCAGCTTCGTTGCGAATGACATCTCTGGGATTAGGGGGAGCGCCGCCAGTGCCTGTAATGGCGAAGGAACTCACCGCCTGCTGACTGTCGGCCAAGCATCTACGGTCGATGCGATCGCTCTGATCGTCTAGATTTACAGGTAGAGACACCAGCCCCTGGTCCGGGTCAACATTTAGCGTCTGTAGCCTGACCTGACCATCGGAGCCAAATTGTGAACTGGCGCTAATGTCGCTAGCGGGCGATCGCCCCCCCCGCGCTTCTAAGCCGATGATATTGCGAGAGAGAATATTAATATTGCCGCCATCTCCTTCGAAGGCATTGGCCACAATATCGCTATTCTCATCTGGTACGGCAACCAGAATGCCCTCTGGCATAGAGAACGTAATATTGCCACCATTACCGGCTCGCTGGGCATCACCTGCCTCAGCCGTAATGCTGCTCCCACCCCGCAGCAAAACAGTATCCAAATTCAAAAAACTCAGGTTGCCACCAATGGTGCTCACTGTTTCAGCATTAATCTCGGCACCATCGGCCAAAATCAAGTTCAAGCTGCCTTCCGGCGCTTCCTCAATGGTCAAAGACCCTGCCGAACCCGCGTCTGCATCCTCTCCTAGAGACTGCAAGAAAATGCCGCTGGCTGCCACCCCGTCTTCACCTTCCCGGTTCAGAATGCGCCGCAGATCGCCAATAAATCCTAGGCCGACTCTCTCCGTCGCATCAATGACCTGCAGCGCATAGTTCTCATCTTGACCAGAAATAACAATCTCTTCACCCGCAACAATATTGATATCGCCTGCGGCACCCGCGCTAGACGCCGACGCCAAAATCTGCCCCCCATTGGTCAGCTCAATGCGGTCTGCTCCAATCTGAATGCTACCGCCCCGAAAGTCACTGTCCGTTTGGGCATTGATGACTGAGTTTTCATTGACCCGTAGCTGTTGGGTGCGTAGCGTGATGTCGCCACCAATGCCACCGGCACCGGGCCGCGTACGGCTAAATAGACCGCTCGCCGAAGAAATCTCTCCTCGGATGTAGGGATCGTCTATCTCTATCGTATCGGCTGTAATGTCTATCCGGCCTGCATTGCCACCGCCAAACGTAGAGACTCTGATGTAGCCTTGGTCAGCCAGCCTTACCGCTCCTGCATCAATCGTGATGTTGCCATTTTCTGTCTCCGAAGCACCTTCGATGCCCACACTCTGCGCCGAAAACGCCGTATCGACAAAGCTATTTCCCGTCAGCGATAGCTCGCCGGTCAGGTTGATATCAACATTGCCGGGCAGACCAATCGCTCTGTTGTTTCTGGCCTGAACGAAGCTCGTATTGCTCAATCGCATAGACTCGGCGGTAATGCTCACATCGCCCCCAATACCAGTAGAGCCCCGCGTCACCGCAGACTCTATCTTGCCCCGCTCAGACATAACAAAAGGCCCCCGAATATTGAGAACTATCGGGCCCGCATTGCCAACTGTTTCACTGTTGCCAGATGTAGACGTAATGCCGCTGGGTCCGCTGATGCCAGGCCCTACCACCGTCAGCGCATCCGCCTCAATGAGCAATCTGCCAGCATCGCCCTGACCTGTTGTACCTGTGGTGATGAAGGCTTGTCTACGGTTTGGATTGGGCGTTTCCATCAGGAGAGAGCCAGCTCGAATGGAGAGGTTGCCAGCGTTACCGACGCCTGTGTCTAACACCGCATTTCGAATAACGGTGGCACTCACCGTCGCATCGCCCGCTACGCGAATATCGATATCGCTGTTGGCGCCGATACCTTCTAAATTGCTGGCAATTTGAGAATTCGATAAAAACAGATTCTCTCCTACAGAGATCGAAATATTGCCAGCGGTTCCCCGAGACCGAGACGCCAAACTGTTGAAAATTGACGTGTTAGTGGTGGTGAAATCTCCCGTGGCTTCTAGGGTGATATCGCCGGACCGGCTCTGCACAAGGCCCTCCCCAGGCCGGTAGCCCGCCGTAATGCGGCTATTTTCTAAAGAAATATCGTGCGCCGTTATGTTGACATCGCCGCCGCCAGCGTTGTTGACCTGCAACCTTGCCCGCGATAGGTCAACATTTGCTAGCGCCGCGTCATCAGCAAACTGTAGCCGCCCCTCAGCCGATAGCCCCACCGACCCCGCGGTTGTCAGCCCGCCCAGCTCGATGAGTCCTTCCCGCGCCGTTATAGTTGCCTGGGGTCTGTCTTGCAGTCCGGTCAGGTGAATGTCGCCGCCCACCGCTTGGAAGCGCTCGCCCATCGCTAGCTCTAGCTGGGCCTGGCTTTCAATTGGTACAGCTGGGGACAACCGGTTGAACATCAGTGCCGTGGGCTGTACGGTGAGCAGCGCTTGGGACGGAGCGGTGAGCGATCGCGTCCCAAACGAAAACGCTTCCCCAAACGCAATCTCATCGGCTGAACTCACTAAAAAAGAACCACTCAAGTCTAGCTGTGCATTCGGACCGAAGAAAACGCCGTTGGGGTTGATAAGAAAAAAATCAGCGTCTCCCAATACGCCTAGCGTTCCTAGAATCTGAGAACCGTCGTCCCCCGTTATGCGGGTAAAGATAGTGGAGATTGTCGATGCTGGAGAGAAATAGAGCTGTTGTTGCTCGCCAACGTTTAGCTCACGAAAGCTGTGAAACAGTTGCTCGCCTCTGGCCGCGCCCCCCTCTACGATATCGGCTGCGCGGCCATTAATGGTGGTGGTGGCAGGCTGCACGGTAGAAGATTCGGCACCGAGGGAGGCATCGGGTGTGGTTTGGGCGCTGAGCGATCGCACAAGCACAGCCTGTAGCCCCACACTTATCACAGCAAGGCGAAAGCAGAAGACAACCAAGGGGGTTACAAAATCTTGAAAAGTGCTCCGCTCTCTGCGCACCATCACCTTATTTCTCCGCTTGCTTTATTGCGCCGCTTATTCTATTTCTATAGTGATGCCGTAGTCATCTTTGTTTAGCTGGCGGCATTATTCTCATTTGAGAGTATTGTCCCAAGAATGATTCTTTAGATGAATCATTCTTGCAAAACCATTCTCTAAGGAAATATCGAAAAGCCGACATTTCTTGACAAGTTTTCACAAACATGGCTGCAGAAAAAGATGTTCCTGGAAAGCACAATTCTTTACTTATTTTGTCGTGCCTACAGGAGTGCTAGAGATCGCCAGCGTACCCAACGCTGTGCTTACTCCTCTTCATCCATTAAGAATTCTGCATTGTTAGCATTGGCTGTGAGTAGTACCAAATCGTCAATTATCCTTTGCGCTGAGGCCCTAACTTCTTCATTCTCTGACTCCAGCATGACCACCACGCCACGCATCAAGACCCGCAGCCGAGCCAGGCAAAAGTAAATCCGTTCGGCGGGTTCAGAGCTAGGACAATCCGCCGCCAGACTATTTAAGGTGGACAAAATAGCTGGATTGAGACGAACAATAAGGGATTCCGTATCGGTCATTGAAACGCATTGTGAATATTACTGGCCTTTCCAGGATAAAGGCATATTCAGCATTTACGATCATCAGTTCTTTCTATCGGGTGGTGTATCTTAGCGATCGCCACTGCTGGCGTAGCTCGTTATTTAGCAAGGCTCGTTATTTAGAAAATAGACCACCCGCATCAGCTGCTCTGAACCGGCCATGACTTTGCGTTTCAAACAAATGCCCCTGATAACGCTGATCAGGGTGCAATGAATTAAGCGGCTCTGATGAGCACTAAGTCGCCGTCAATTTTTGCTTCGTAGGGGCTGAGTGCTTCTGTTGCTGGGCCGCTGGTCACGTCACCTTCTGCGCTGAACTTAGAACCGTGACAGGGGCAGGCAAATTCGGTATCGGCCCAGGCTACGTGACAGCCCTGGTGAGGACACATCGAGTCGAGCGCGATGATGCCGTCTGGGTTGGCCGGGTCTCGTATGACAATCACTGAGCCAGCAACAAATGTTTTACTAGACAGAAACCCGGTGCTGTCTAGCTCTTCGACAGTACCGAGTGCAGCAAACCCATCGTCGCGAATGCTGCTATCGACTTCTTGCTTGGCAGCGGCGCAAGGGTCTGCTGCGCAAGGGTCTGCGGCGCAAGGGTCTGCTGCCGCACAGGGGTCAGCGGTTTCGGCAGAAGGGGAACAAGCTGCGATCGCAACTGGCAGGGAAGACGCCATAAAGCTCACGCCAACCCAGTTCATAAATGCTCGACGCTTCATAGTTTAATCTCGATTACTGTCCAACTCTTAAGTAAATATAACAACAGATGTTGACAGTAGATGAATATTTCCTGAAATCAAGATCTGAAGATCGCTCCCTAGCAATCAACTTCCGGAGATGATGTCTGGAAACCAACACCGGTTGAAAGGTACTCTTCAAAATCTGCAAACTGAAACATGCAGAGCAACAATTTGCCTCTGAAATTTTCTCTCAAAGGGTTTTTCCGAAAGCTTTCGGTCAAAAAAATTCTCTAGTTGGCACTGACTTCTGTTGCGGTTGGTGCAGTTGGCGCAGTTGAGGTTGTTACTATCCGGGACAGCCATCCCTTGTGTCTGGCAGTCGCCGCCAGCACAAATAGCATATCTGCCCCGACTACGCTGGCAATCATCCATTCTGAGCCGCCCGTGCCAAAACCGTAGCTATGCAGCCCCGTACCCAAAACAAAATTGACGCCATACCAGGCCATCAGCACCGCATTGAAAGCAGCCACGCTAGCAACGCTGATGCCAAAGTTGCCAATCCAGCCGACCAGTCTGCCGTGCAGCGGCACCAAGTAGCAGAGGAGCGCGATCAGTGCCCAAGTCTCTTTGGGGTCCCATCCCCAGAAGCGTCCCCAGGAGAAGTGCGCCCAAATGCCACCGAGAATAATGCCCGCGGTCAGCAACAACACACCCACCTGCAGCACTCGGTAGTTCAGCTGAGAGAGCAGCTGAATGCGCGCGCTCGCCTGCGGGGTAAACAAATAGCTGCCCAAAGCAACATGGCCAATGCCCAGTGCCAGGGCAAAGCTGGCATAGCTAAGCGCGATGGTAGGCACATGAATACTCAGCCAGAAGTTGTCGCGCAGCACCGGAACCAGCGGAGAAATGCTGGGATCTAACACTGCTGGCAGGCTATCTGCCAGGATTAAACACATAACCGCTAAGGGAGCTGCAGCCAATAGGTAGTACTTTGCTTTGTAAATGAGCTCGAAGGTGAGTGCGATCGCAGCAATACCAAACCCCACCCAAATCACAGATTCATACATGTTCGTCACCGGCGGACGCCCAGCAATCTGCATTCTCAGCCAGAAGCCGTAGCTCTGCACGGCGACCCCACCAACAAACAGGCCAATTGCGCTCCAGTACAGCTCTACCGGCTTAATCCAGAGCGTCGCCAGCATTGCAACAAACGCCAAACCATACAGCATCCAAGCCTTGGCAAATGGGTGAAAGTGATTGAAAAATACTTCTTGGTCGACTGCTCCGACGGCTGGGTAAACGTCTGGGCTCAGGCTGCTGAGACCTGCGCGCAAGTCAGCAGCTAGCGGTGCCAGCATTTCTAAATGGTTGGGGCCCGCCAAGAACAGCTGCTTCATAGCGGCAAAGGTTGCGAGTTGGGGTGCGATCGCAGTTTCTGAATACAGCGTTTTCCCCTCTGTGATGCCCAGCCACTTGCCCTTGGGGTCGGTGGGATGGGGCACGATGGCGATAGTGTCGTCATCGACAGAGCCCAGCATGAGTGAAAGCCGATCTTCGAGCGTCAGCGCCTCACGCTCATCTCGGCTCAGGTCAACCGATTCTAGTTCTTTTTGATGCGCTGTGCGCACCACCTCTCCTAGCGCTTGGTTTGTCATCAGCGTTTGAAAGGTGAAATACTTTTGGTCAGGCTCGAGTCCCACTTTCTCTTTCAGCGGGCGATAGCTAAACAGCACAAAGGGCTCTTCGTTCCAGTTGCGATTGTTGAGCCACAGCGACATAAATGTCGTCATCGAATCTTCGACAATGCCGTCGTGCTTGTAGGTCGTTCGGCCATGAATTTTGGCAACGGTTTCTTGGGCGACCGTGTCTAAAGGCTTCTTTCGTCCGCCCTGCTGTACTACCAGCGTTTCTATGGAGTCTAGCGGGCTCGGCTGAAATTGACTAAAGGGCATCGCAATCAGCAAAAATCCCAAACAAAGTCCGATTGCAAATTTCAAAAGTTTCATAGGTTGGCTGGCTGATTAGCGCTTTGGAAAACTAGAGAGCAAAACTGAAAAGAAAGCGATGAGAAATCAGAAGAAAACTTGAGAACAGAGAAACCTGAATGCTCTACTTTTTCTCGAAGCTACCTTCCGAGAAAGGCATTAAACAGAGGAATGGATCCTGGAGAAGTATCGTTTCCTGCTTCTGGGGAATCTTCGGGAACATCGAGGAGCGTCGAGACTTTCTTGAACTTTTTGGCGACGGCGCGACCATAAAACATGGTGGCAACGCCCGCTGTCACCATTGTGGAGCCTAGCCAAGTTAGCCCGGTCACCCACCAGGGCTCTCGCTTCACCTGCAGCGTAGACTGGTTCAAATCGCCCGGATTCCAAGATGCTTGGGCAATTTTCCACCCCTTAAACCAGGTTGGATGGTTCATCCATACGCGGCGATCGCTGATTTGCCCGGCCTCCGCATCCATGAGAGAAATGTCACTCGTCCACATCGCGACCGACTCGCTGCCCTCATTTCGCTCAACGATAAATTCATTGAGCTTGAGGCTAAACGGTAGCTGCATTAGCTTGGGGCTAAAGGCCACATACCAGTCGTCTGAGCGGCTGCCCGTTTTGCCAGAGATGGCAGTAGGCTCTCCCCAAGCCACCCACACCGGCGAGGTTTCTTCACCCGTCGACACGAGCAGCGCAGGTTCACCCTGCGGTGGCGCATCCTTCGGTAGGGGAACCACTTCTCTAGCAACTTTTGCCCGAGGGATATATTCGGCCAGCGTCACTTTAAAGTCGGCCCAGCCCGGGCTCACAGTATCGCCGACAGCCATCGGCCCCGAGAGAAATCCCTTGGAAGATTTTGCCGCGTAGTGCAGCTGCCCTGCTGCATCTATCACGATTCGAAAGAACGCGTCTGGACCGCTCGCGGTTGGAGCCGCTTCGTAAGATAGGCCAAGCGAAATGGGTGCATCCGCCTCCCCATTTCGCACAGGCTCAAAGCCCGGCTTACCAAACAAAAACCAACTCTCTTGGCGATCGCCCTCAGCAGTCTCGCCCTTGCCACTGCTACTTTCCGTCACTACCAAGCGCACCGCTGGATTGCGCAACAGCTGGGTCGCCGTCGTCGGCTGCCGGTTACCATCTAGGCGAAAGTCTGGCCAGAAGCCAGTCACTTCAGCCTTCAGCGTTCCGCCTTCATCCTTTAATACAATGGGCTGATTCGCAGACTGGGTTAGCGCCGCTTCCACGTCAATTTCACGAAACTTTCCTTTCCAGTCGAGCGAGATTGTTCCCCACGCTGCCGACTGAGCCTCGGCGACGGGTTCGCTCAGCGCCTGTGTGAGTGCCTCCTCATCGGCGACACGCGCGATCTGCAGCTCGGCAGGGCCAATATCTAGCGCGCTGTAGGCAGCAGGGGCGACAGCAAGCCAACGCTCTAGGGTTTGTCCCATGCGATCACTCTTCAGTACCAGACGCACTGCCGGATTTTCTACTCGCCCACCCGGCTCAAAGTGCACCGTATTGATCGCATTGTTGCTGTAGCCCAGTATCGACAGCGCACCCACTTTACTCGGCACCACCGTCCCATCTGCCTTAATAAATAGAGACGCCTGCTGAGGCGCCTCGCCGGGTGCAACTACCTCCAGCAAGTCTCCTTCTACTCGCAGCGTACCCACGGGACCCGCATCGGTGCGCGCCAGCAGCATGCCTTCCACGCTCAGGTGAATCACAGCCGCAGATCCGGCAATAATCACCACAAGCCCCCAATGGGTAATCGCGAAGCCCACCTTTCGTGCACCTCGCCAGGGATAGCGAGACAAGGTAGAGGTGCCAAGGTTCAGCGCCAACAAAAACATTAGGCCGCCAAACCAAGGACTCTTGTAAATCTCCTGCTGGACAACCGCAGAGCCGACTTCTGCCTCGTAGAAAGTTGCGCCGATGAGGATGGCTGCGATCGCAATCAGCAACGGCACAGCCAGCTTGATCGAGCCAAGCGTTTTACCGAAAGAAGATTTTGCAAAAGAATTAACAAAGGAACCTGTGAAACTAGAACTCATGTAAGGGTGCCTCCGCACACGAGGGAGACAGTAGGAAGATACGATGGAGAAAAATACATCGAAATAAAAACAGGAGAATGCACCACATGATAGTGGTACCCACCATTGTTCTAATAGATTTGAGTTTGTTTTTGTATCTAAAATTGCATAAATCTACTGACCTATCCGCATACCGCATTTCAGTAGAACAGTAATTGCATTGGTCTTGTCGCGAAAAAGAGCGAGAAAAAAGGTGATTTCTCAGCCGCCGCAAGCCTTTGATGCAAAAGGAGTTTGCGTATTTTGTCAGCATTTGTAAATAAAATTCCTTTTTGGAAGTAAAAAATAATCAACAATTCAGCTTCTGCACAGCAGTTATGCGTGTTTCTCATTTCTTAAGTATTTTTTGTAACGACGGGCACAAAAAAAGAACGTGAGTCGCCATAGGTTTGTGTAGTACCACGGGTAGATGACTTTGTCTTAGATATTTGCAGTGAATAGGATTTCCTACTTCTGCAGCATCAAGGTTACGGATATTCTTCGCGCTATATTCTCTGCCTCTAACAAACAACCTTGCTATCAGACAGTCTTTTATGAGAAAGCTATCGCTAAGTGCCAATTTTCGGTGCTTTCGGCGTTTTGTGTTTCCCGTGGAGATTCTCGGACCAGGGCGTCTTTTTACCAATTCCTAACTGTTTTCTGGAGTGCAGTCAGAACATGTCTTTAAACGTAAAGCTCTTAGAGCAAAGCTTTGAACTTGTAAAGCCGAAAGCTGACGACTTTGTTGCTAGCTTTTACAACAATTTATTTACCGATTACCCAGCTTCCAAACCCTTGTTTGAGCACTCCGATATGGCAGCTCAGCAAAAGATGCTGAAAGGTGCTTTGGTCATGGTGATTGAAAATCTGCGCAAGCCGGATGTATTGAGCAACGCTCTCCAAGGGCTGGGCGCTCGGCACGTAAAGTATGGCGCACTGCCAGAGCACTATCCGCTAGTGGGCAACAGTTTGCTAAAGACGCTTGGCCAGTACGCAGGCGCTGCCTGGACACCCGAGCTAAAGTCGGCTTGGACAGATGCCTATGGCGCTATCTCCGAGCTCATGCTAGAGGGCGCAGACTACAGCAAAGAAGAAATCGCGATTGAGAATGTCCCTACTACAGCCCCCCCAGCAGAGGAAGGCGGCCTACAGGTAGAGCTGCTCGAACAGAGCTTCGAACTTGTCAAGCCAAAGGCTGACGAGTTTGTTGCTAGCTTCTATGGCAACCTCCTGACTGACTATCCAGAGGCTAAGCCTCTTTTTGCCCACACCAGCATGCCGAAGCAGCAGCAAATGCTAAAGAGTGCACTGGTGATGGTGATTGAAAACCTGCGCAACCCTGATGTGCTTAGCAAGGCACTCGGCGGACTGGGCGCACGCCACGTAAAGTATGGCGCATTGCCAGAGCACTATCCGCTAGTGGGCAGTAGCCTCATCAAAACCCTTGAGCAGTATGCGGGTGCTGCCTGGACGCCGCAGCTCAAAGACGCTTGGGTAGGTGCCTACGGTGCTATCACCGAGCTCATGCTTGATGGTGCAGACTACTCGAAAGCTGATATTCAGCTCGAAGAAACGCCTGGAGCAATGCCCAGCGTGCCAAATCCGACAGCGGCTTCTGAAGCCGTGACAACGCTCGAATCGCCAGAAGGCATCGGGGGTGGAACGGCAGCGGGCATTATTGGCGGCGGTGCAGTTGCGCTTGCACTTCTGTTGCTGATTCTTCTGTAATATCGCTTTTTTTCAATGGAGAATCGACCCAATCGAAATGTATTTTGGCGCAAGAAGTTTGACCTGAGGGCAGCGATTATTCTTGCGGTGGCAACGGTGTTTGTTGCGGTATCGGGTGCTTTTGCCCTGGAGCAAAAGCAGATATTTTTACCTGGAGAAACCTCTGTGGGGCACCACGTGTTTGAGGCGTCTTGTGCGTCTTGCCATGAGGGGTTCAAGCCAGTTTCTAATGAAAACTGCAACCGCTGCCACGAGGCAGAGCTCGAAGGTGACTTGCACGGCGCAAA
>JBCBIK010000145.1:0-13149 GCA_038524545.1 Cyanobacteria bacterium J06623_4
TTAAGTTACGAAAGTTTAAGCTGTCTTTCTTTATTCTAAGCTATTGCGATGGGAAAGGGGTTACTTCTAGGCAGGAAAGCTTTCAAATCTATATGAGACGGCTAATGCAGCGGTTTTAGCTGGCTGAGCTCTTTGTAAAAGATTCGTCATATGAATGTGTCACATAATAAAATCTTATGATAAGATTAAGCTATTAGAAGACTTTTCATTGAAAGCCTGATGACATCCGTCGGTTGTCTTGGTTGAGGCGTAGGCAACTACGCTGCGAGGCTCCTTGCTGTTTTGCGGCTTTTCTGTTTTGTGGCTTTGTGGTGACCCACTCTATCAATGAGTGCTTCCATCTCAGCACGCTAAATCAGCACACTGATTCTCAACGCGTTTTTCCCGATTCGTTGATTTCGACTCAGCCTGTGCGAGGGCAAAACGGAAACCTGAATTTCGTACGGAGCGCAGCCAAGACGGGCTTTTCAGACAAGACAACACTTGCACTGTGCCGGTTGCACTATACCGGTGGGTTGGTCGGTAGCTCACGCGTTTAGCGCTTATATACCTTCTATATGGATTTATCTGTATGGTTTTTTGTGTAAGTCTGCTATCTCAGTGAGCTGCACGGCGCAAAGGACCAAGATGTAAGTAGGGTGCTTTCTGTGAGGGGGGAGTGCTGTCGTCTTTTCATTGCCAATTTTTTCGCAAGCTGAAAGCACCAAAATATGCCACAGGTTGGTTTTATCACTGGGGCGTTGGTCTTAGGTTTTAGGTGAGGTCTTGCTAATACAAACCGCTGCTCCTTGTTCACCCTCTCTGTGCTTGCCATGCTGCACTTTTTCAATGCTGACCCGATTGTGATTGTTCTACCTGCCCTGGGCTACTTGCTCGTGGTGTATTTAGTCATGATGTTCATGAGTGCTGGAACTTCAGACACTTAGAACCTCAAGGAACCTCAAAGAACCTCCAAAACCTAGATACGTCATACACAAAAAATACGCTTCTTCTGTGTCCTTGCTGACCGTGAGAAGCGTATTTTTTCTCTTTTTTGGGGGTCTCTTTTCAGTGTCTCTTTTCATACTCGTGTTCAATACTCACGAATCTGCGAAGAGGCGGCATGAATAGTCTCAAGCGCAGCAACCGAAACTTGCTTCACCGATGGCTTGTAGCCTAGCCACTGCTGAGAGACTTGCGCAAACTGGGCGGGGTCACCACTGACGTAAAACTCAGTTTGCGTCGGCAAAAAACAATCAGCTTCGGGATGGCCCAAGCCGAGAATTTCTAATTCTTGAGCAGCAGCAGCGGTCAAATGTTTGGCTGGGTCTACCAGACTGATATGGGCGGGCAAAATTTGCTTGAGCACAGGTGCCAGGTGCGGATAGTGGGTACAGCCATAGACCAGCGTATCGATGCCTTCTGCAATCAGAGGTTCAACATAGCGTCTGGCGATCGCAAGTGTATACGGGTCGTGAATGCGATCGCTCTCAATCAGCGGCACAAACTCCTGACAGCCCACCTGAAAAACCTCAGCATTCGCCTCAACTTCTAAAATAGCCTGCTGATAGGCATTGCTCCGGGCAGTAGCCTCCGTCGAAATCACGCCAATCCGTCGACCGCTTTTTACAGCAGCCCGGGCTCCCGGCAAAATGATACCGAGAATCGGAATCGGAAACTCTGAGCGCACCTCCTCCAAAACCAGCGCCGAACTGGTGTTGCAAGCCATTACCAGCATCTTGACATCGCGATCAATAAACCAAGCAATAATTTCTCGAACGAATCTAAGAATTTCTCCTTTAGAGCGATTACCATAGGGAACCCGGGCCGTATCCCCAAAGTAAATCACCGGTTCTCTGGGAATTTGAGCAAATATCTCACGTAATACCGTTAATCCACCCACACCGCTATCGAAGACGCCAATCTTGAGACTGGAGCGCGGCTGGCTGGAAAGGACGGGAATGCTCATAGGTATAAATGCTCAGTTTTTAAAGCGGATGATTGTTTTCTAGAGTTTAGTAGGATTTGGGAACTTTACCAGGTTTATTCACGGACCTTTCGGGAGTAAATCTGTAAATTTGCATTCCAGTTGATCGGCTACATAGAAGCAAGAGAAACACCAAATTTCCCTTTTACTACCATGGGTCTCCGAAAAATTAATGCATCTCTGTATACACCCCGAGCAGGCAATATTCCCTACAAAAGCCATCCGTAATCATACGGATGGCTCAGTTGCAAAGAGTCTACTATTGTCCTTTTACCTCTGCCAAGCAAACGCAGAAGTATTTTTAGAAATTTCTATTCAAATCAATTTTTTCAGGCTCTACAAAATGCTGTCGCTCTAATCTTTCAGAGCAACAGCATTTTGTCAGGTCTCACCGCCCAGCCGGTATTTTTTACGCATCGGCAGCTTCTGTCGCCGAACTAGCCACGCCAGCGGTTTCTGCAGGTTTATCGGCATCAGCCGTCGCGGCTTCCAGCGTGCCCGTACTCTCGTCGTCGTCAAAGACCAGTCGCAGTAGCGGCGGCGCGATAAAGGTCGTCACAATCACCATGACAATAATGGCAGCATCCAAAGATTCAGAGAGAACGCCGCTGGCGGCGCCGACCCCAGCAAAGACCAATCCCACCTCTCCCCGAGGAATCATCCCAAAGCCTACAGCCAGCCGATTGATACCCGGTTGACCAAATACCGCAAAGCCCGTAATGGTCTTACCCAAGATGGCAATCACCACCAGAAAAGAGGCAATAATAAGCCCCTCACGATTTGCCGGTTCTAGCGGATTTAGCACGCTGATATCGGTACGCGCACCCACCGTGACAAAAAATACCGGCACCAGCATGTCAGCAATCGGCGTAATCTGCTCCTCTAGCTCTCGCCGCTTAGAAGTTTCTGCCAAAATCAGGCCCGCCGCAAACGCACCCAAAATCGTCTCTAGCTGAATAGCCGCCGCAATGTAAGAAAGGACAAAAGCAAAAATAAGTGAGCTAATAATCAGCTGGCCCCGCGTCTGCAGCTGATCGACCAAAGACACAAATAGCGGGCTCAGCAGTCGGCCAATAAAGATAGAGCCAATCAGAAAGGCTGCGGCCCCCAGCACTAAGTAAACAACGTTCGTAATCTCAATTTCGCCCGTCTTTGCCAGGCTAGCCACCACCGCCAAGACAATAATTCCCAACACATCATCCAGCACAGCCGCGCCAATGATGATTTGGCCTTCCCGGGAGCTGAGCTGCTGCATTTCTGCCAGCACCTTGGCGGTAATGCCAATGCTCGTCGCGGTGAGCGCCGCCCCTGCAAAAACGGCTGGAATCGTACCAATGCCAAATAGCAAAACCAGGCCAGCCGTTCCCGCCACAAAGGGTGCCACCACACCAATTACAGCAACCACTGCAGCCTGCGGCCCCACCCGAATCAGCTCTTTAAGATCCGACTCTAGGCCAATCTCAAACAGCAAAATAATCACGCCAAGTTCGGCCAGCACAGAGAGCGCTTCACTCTCTCCGCTAAATACCAGCCGCAAGCTTTCCGGGTCGAGCCCCGCCGTCAGCTGAATCAGATTCATCAGCCCCGAGGTAGGAATTACCCCACCTTCGGGAAACACAATCAGGTGAAGCGCCGAAACGCCGACCACAACCCCGCCGACCAACTCGCCCAGCACAGAGGGCAAATTTAGCCGGGCGCAGAGTTCACCGCCTATTTTCGCAGCGATAAATACGGTGATCAGACTCAGCAGGACGCCCGCAATCACAAATGAACTAATCTCTGCCTCATCCACTTCTGCAAGGACCGGCAACAAGCTCGAGTGCACACCGGTCAGCAGGCCATCACCCCAGACCTCTCCCAGCCAAGCCATCGGCGCAAACGGCACCGAAGAAAACAGCGCCTGGGAAAAAGTAGCGTTTATTGTGCTGGGAATGTCGCTCGTACCATCAATGAGATGGATACCAGAAAAATAGTTCGCGATACCGAGCCATCCGGTTGGATTCATCATGCCGCCTTGTGCAACTCGTCGTTAGTCTAATTTACATGAGTTGCTGTATGGTGATGTGTTCATTTTGGTCTATCTCGATAGTCTGACGACATACCTCCCTACAAAAACTATTCAATTGATACTAAAAACGACTTAAACGCCACTCAAACGCGACTCAAATGACAGCTTTAAACGACTCAAGTGCTATCTAAATGATGTTCAAACGCGATTCAAATGCACTGTTTAGACACTCTGCCCAAACACACTAGCCAAATACTCGGTGCTGTAGGGAAGGCATCTGCTGGCGGACCTGGGCCAACCGCGAGGGTCGAATTTCAGCGATCGCCATCCCGACAGTATCGCCCGCATCAGCCAGCGTAATCCCCCAGGGGTCAATCACCATGGCATGCCCATGCGACTGTCTGCGAGCATTGTGAAAACCGGTCTGGGCGGGAGCAATCACGTAGCAGGTATTTTCGATGGCGCGGGCCTGCAGCAGCACCTGCCAGTGGTCTTTGCCGGTATAGGCAGTGAAGGCCGCAGGCACGATCAAAACTTCAGCGCCTTCTTTAGAAAGTTGCCGGTACAGTTCTGGAAAGCGAACGTCATAGCAGACAGAGATGCCAATCATACCGAGGCGATCTGAAGACCAGATATCGGGAATGGTGTCGCCAGAAGTCACATTGGCCGACTCCTGATAGGTATTGCCATCGGGCAAATTCACATCGAATAGATGCACCTTGTCGTAGCGCAGCAGCTGTTCGCCGTTGGCATTTACCAGCAGCGCCGTGTTGTAGGTGCGTCCATCGGGCGATGGCACCGGATAGCCACCGCCCAGTAGCGTCACCCGGTAGCGCTGAGCCATCGTCTTGATAAATTTTTCACTCGCTGTGCATATTTCATCAGCCTGCTTAAATTTGGCCTCTTCGTCTCCCAAGAATGAAAAATTTTCAGGCAGGGTGACCAGCTCAGCCCCCCGACGAACGGCAAGATCAATAAGCTCTTCTGCCTGAGCTAAGTTTTTGCCGAGATCGGGCACGCTGGTCATCTGTAGCGCAGCCGCCAAATAAGGCTTCATAGCGGATCTCTAATATATAAAAGACGGGCTCTCTATTGTACGAGGTTGTTGGGCCAGGGGAAAAACGGGAAAATAAACGGTAGGAGAATAATTGAGTACTTGACAGTGCAGTCTTTCATCGCCACAATGATTGTTCGTGCAAACGTTCGGACCAGGTTCATCGAAGGCTATTTTTTGGCTCTGCATGGAATTCGAATGGAGTTCACAAAAGACCGAATAGCCTACCTGTACGGCAGTTTTAGAGAGATTCAAAAATTATGGCTTACGCAATCATTGCTGCTGGGGGCACCCAGATACGGGTGGAGCCCGGCCGCTTTTACGATATCAACCGGCTCCCCGTAGAAGCAGACGAAAAAATCACCATCGATAATGTACTTATGGTAGAAAACGATGGCGATGTCAGCATTGGGCAACCTTTGGTTGAAGGGGCTTCTGTCAGCGGCACTGTGATCAGTCACCTCCGGGGCAAGAAGGTCATCGTCTACAAGATGCAGCCGAAGAAAAAGACCCGTAAGAAGCGCGGTCACCGTCAGGAGCTGACCCGAGTGATGATCGATTCGATCACGGTCGGTGGTAAAACCATTGGCGGCGCGACAGCTGAGAGCAAACAGGCCGACAGTAAGAAAGCGGCCGAGACAGAAAAGGTAGAGGCTGAAGCTGAGGCCTAGCGATTCTAGGTCATACACTTACACCTCAAATGTATAAAGGATGTAGACTAAAGGCAGTCTGCGAGCAGCTTATTCCTTTGTTTAGGATTTGTAGTCGAAGATTCAGGAGATTGTTGAAACCATGGCACATAAAAAGGGAACCGGTAGTACTCGAAACGGTCGCGATTCGAATGCTCAGCGGCTCGGCGTGAAGAAGTACGGCGGCGAAGCTGTTCTTGCAGGCAACATCTTGGTGCGGCAGCGTGGCACTAAGTACCACGTTGGTGAGAACGTAGGCCGCGGCGGCGACGATACGCTTTTCGCACTCATCGATGGTGTTGTTAAGTTTGAGCGTAAGGGCAAGAATCGCAAGAAAGTGAGCGTATATCCGATCTCTGCATAGGGCTTTTCGCCAGCCCCTGCACAGCCCTAGAGGTTAGCAAGCAAGGTTAAGGGTTCAAGGCTGAATTCCTACAGGGCCCGTCGTCTAAACATAGACGGCGGGCCCTGCGTTCTGATGGGCATGCCAGGCTAAGCAGGATAGCTGATAACATCGGGACCGCCGACCGATATGGTTAATGGCGACAGGTTCCTTTGAATGGTTGAATTTGGCGAATTCTGCAACGTCTTCCTTTATTGCGATCGCAGCACTCCCTGCGATCGCAGCGCTGGCCTCAGGCACCCTATCCCTCTATGCCTGGCAGCGACCCGAAATTAACGGTGCCAAAGCTTTCTCGCTATGTTCAGCTGCAACCTTCCTCTGGTGCTTTTTTTCCATTTTCGAGTTCCTATCCTCTGGAGAAGTCGCCAAAGTCATCTTCGGAAAAGCCCAGTATCTTGGCCTTGCCCCTTTCCCCATCTTTTGGCTGATTTTTACCCTACGCTACGCCCAGAGAGATGGCTGGGTCAGTCGCGGGTTTATTGCGGCGATCAGTACCATTCCCCTGCTGTCGCTAGTCTTTGCGTTTACAGACCGATGGCACGGCTGGGTATGGCAGTCAGCCAGGCTAAAAGAGACGAACTTTCCGCAGCTAGAAATTGTCCATGGCTGGTGGTTTGACTATGTGATGGTGCCCCATAGCTATGCGCTGCTGATATTAGGGTTTGGCGTACTGCTAAGCGCTTCTTTTTCAGGGTCACGGCTCTACCGGCGGCAGACGGTGATTTTACTCACCGCGGCGCTGATTCCATTCGGGTGCAACGTCCTCTACGTCATTTCAGAAATTACGCTATATGGCTTAGATCTCACACCGGTGGGGTTTGCCTTCGCAGGCTGCCTTATCTATTTCGGTCTCTTTCGAGTAGGTTTTCTAGAAATTGCGCCCATCTCCTACAAAACCGTCTTTACCAACACAACTGACGCGGTTATTTTGATCGACGGGCAGCGGCGCATTGTGGATCTCAACCCTAGCGCAGTTGCCGAGAGCCGCCATCTGATAGACGCCAAAGCCGCTCTTGGCCGCTATTTAGAAGATATTTTTGTAGACTATGGCAACTTGTTTGCCACTCTTTTTCCGACCGAGCAAAGGCAGCCTGAACTGACTCGGACGATACAGCTACCTGCCCGCCTGCCCAACAAACATACCGGGCAGCCACAAGCAGCCTACCGAGAGGTCAAGGTGCGATCGCTGATCAGTCCTGGCAAGCGCAGCGTTGGATGGGTCGTGATGATTCGCGATGTCACTCTAGAAAAACAGCAGCAGGCCCAGCTCGAACAGTTTGCCTACGTCGACAGTCTGACCGGCCTTTTTAATCGCCGTCAGCTGGAGCTTGCCGCCCAAAGAATCTTTCTGTCACAGTCCCAAATATCCACGCCGCTAGGGTCTAGTCCGAAGCTAGCCCTGCTCTATATTGACCTCAATGACTTTAAACCCATCAACGATAGGTATGGGCACGACGTCGGCGATATTGTGCTGAAATACTTTGCCCGGTGTCTGAGTCAGAGCGTTCGCCAGGGAGACATGGTCGTGCGCCTGGGCGGCGACGAGTTTGTCGCCCTGCTATACAACGCAGATACTGCCATCGCCACAGATATGCGCACTCGCCTGCACCGCAGCCTCGACCGCGCCGTTGTGCTTGCAGGTCATCGTTTTAGCATCAGCGCCAGCATCGGCATCGCCTACTACCCTACCGACGCAACCACGCTCAGTCAGCTCATCCAGCAGGCCGACAAAAACATGTACCGAGAAAAGCAGTCCTTTAAGCAAAAGCCATAAGGTAACAGCCGTCCGCAAACAGCCATCCTTCACTAGGCAGAGCCCACTCGCTCAGACGGTGCCTGGCTCACCGCATAGACCGCCGCTAACACGCTCCAGCTCAAGACGTTTACCCGCGAATCGAAAAGCACAACGTCAATCAGCCCATACAAAATGCAGCTGGTGGAGGCCAGCAGGTAACCCAGCAAGATAGCCCGATGCGCTGGCGAATAAAGCTGCCGCATCCAGGTTACAACTCCGTCGTAGTAAATTTTACCAATCACTACAGAGAACCCCACCATTACTGGAATGCCCGTTTCCGAAGCTAAAAATAGCCAGATATTGTGCGCGTGGGCCAGCTGCTCGTAGCCTGCAATGCTGCCAGAGACATACTGCGATCGCAATCCACCCAATCCCCAGCCCAGCCAAGGTCGCTGCCAAGCCAAGTCTAGCGCTAGCCCCCAGAGCGGCCCCCGCACATCCGACTGCACCATCACCAGCGAAAAATTGCGCTCACCAATACTCAGCGTCGCCGCCGCCAAAATGAGCAAGCCCCCGCAAATTAACCCGGTTAGGAGTACCCACCGTTTGTGACGGGCTTGATAGAGCGCTATGGTCAGCAGCAGCAGCGCGATCGCAAGCCCCATTCTCGACCCGGTCGAAAAGATTGCCCCCCCGCACAGCAGCACGGCCACAATTTCCACAACTTCCAATTGACGCGATCGCCCCTGCGAAGCGACCCATCCTTTTATCAGCAGCCCTAAGCCCAACCCGAAGAGAATCAGCAGGTAAGCACTCAAAGTATTGGAATTGCTAAAAAAAGCGTCGGCGCGGTCAATTGCCCCACCGTAAATTTGCCTCATCAGCCAGCGCGGAAAGACCTGCCGCTGGGTTGCATAGTCAAGGATGACATCGGTTTTGAGCAAGTACTGCACAATCGCCAGCGAGGTCAGCGGCATAGAAGTCAGCAGCAGCGTTCTCGCAATCGTCTCCAGCTTGGCAAAAGGCTGCTTCACCATAGCCGGTTCGAGCGCCAGCACACCAAAGAAAAGAAAAAACGGCAAAAAATTAGTCAGCTGCAAAAAAGCGTCACCCCGATTCGTCACCGCCGCACCACTGCTCAGCAGCAATCCCACCGTCAGCCAACTAAATCCTCGCTGACCGCACAGCCGCCAGATCTGCTCACCTCGCCACCGAAAAGCCGTCACAAAAGCAACCGCCAGAATCACCAGCCCAAGATAGCTGGCATAGGGCAGTACTACCCATCCCAACAGCCAGATGCGATCGCGTTTTTGACTCTGTAAACCACGCATGCGGAGAGAGGACTGCAGTCGTTAATTCTCCCCAGTGTGCCATCTCAGAGTGCCATCTCAGAGCGTCATCTTAGAGGATCTATCTCAGGGCGTTATCTCAGAGCCACTTGCCTCTTCCAGCTTCCGGCTTAGATATTCAATCTTCTTATTGAGGTCTTGTACTTGCTTGCTCAGCGCGTGAATTTCGGTAGCATCTAGATCGGCTGACGGTGCAGGAAGCGAGTCGCTGCTTGATGCTGCCCCAGGCTCCGCTGTATTTTCTGCTTCGCTGTCTTCCTCAGCTAGGAGGTCTTTTAGCCTGAAAAACTGGCTCTCTAAAACAGTGCCATAGGCGGGTGGGGCGACACGGTTTAGCACCTCTAGGTGAGTCGTAATGGGGAAGTTGTGCTTGAGTCGCTCAACCGTAAACGCCGACACCTGATGGCTAAGATAGTCGAGAACCTCCGCCGGCCGTACCGAACTCTGAAAAGCGACAAAGGGATCTACGCAGGAAAGATCTTCATGGTCTCCGCCGAAGAGCAGCGTGTCATTTAGATCGAGTAAACCTACAGCCGCCGCACTATCCCTAGCGACTTTGCCTGTGTTGACCGGGAGATGTCCTGGGCGAGCAGAGACCGGGTGCTGCGAAGCAGGTAGCCGGGTTAGACCATGTTTTACGTCGGGTCGTCTTAATTGAGGTTGCTTGGCTGGAGGTTGCTTGGCTGGAGGCTGGACTTGGGTATCTAGCCGATCCGGGGATGTGGAAGGGAGAACAGCTGAGTTGGCTGGCGCTGGCGGAGCGACTGGATTTGCGCGCCCGACTGCAAGTTGCAAATCAGCTTGAACAGCAGTCGGCTTGCTCGCTATGGGAACAGATGGGGTTGGGGTAGTTGCCTGCAATCCAGCGATCGCAACTAGCCGAAGATTGCGCAGCGGTATGGATTTTTGAGCGCGATCGCGTTCGAAAGAGTCTAGTAGCGCGCTTCCTGTAGAAGCACCAGACAACTTACCAACCGGCATAGACAGCGGTAAATGCAAGCGCCCAGGCCGCCGACTGCTGTACAACACCTCATACCCAAGCTGCGTTGACTGAGGCGAAGCGGCACCATTGCGGTGGGCCGAATCACCCGCTTGGTCAGCGCTTAATGATTCGGCGCTTGGGGATAGAGCTGTGCCAACTGACTGAGTCATCGCGTCCTGCTTTCACAAAGAGAGTATTTGCACCTAATACCTCACTAGACGTAGCCGTGAGGGTTTTTCTCCGCATGTCTTGATTTACCGAAGAGTTTTTCACATTTTATACATGTTTACTGCGCAAATTTATGCAGAGAGGCCAAAGCGGTAGCCTTTTCCATACACCGTATGAATCAGCGTCGGTTGGCCAGGCTGCTCTATTTTTTTTCGGAGCAGTCGCATCTGGGCAGCGAGGGCATTGCTGCTAGGCGTTGCACCCTTGCCCCACACCGCGTCATATATTTGGCTGTGAGTGAGTAGCTGGTGGGGCGATCGCATCAGGTAGGCCAGTAGCTGCACTTCCTTTTCAGATAGCTCAATCGTCAGACCATTGCGCGTGGCGAGCTGATTTTGAATATTGAGGGTGAGGTCGGCTTCCTGGAGCAGCGGGTCCGATTCCCCGGGAGCGGCTGATTGGGCACTCACAGGAGTAGGCTGAGCCACACTGCCAGCTTGGGGTTGGGACTCAGGGCGGGCATTAGGGCGCCTCAGTAGAGCGCGAATTCGCGCCAGCAGTTCCCGCAGCTCAAAAGGCTTCACCAAATAGTCATCCGCACCTGCGTCCAGGCCATCGACTCGGTCATCAAGCGTATCTTTTGCCGTGAGAAACAGTACTGGCGTAGCGGCAAGCGGCGAATCGATCTGAGACTCCCCTTGCGATCGCACCTCCTTACAAATCTCCAGCCCGCTCTTACCAGGCAACATCCAATCCAAAATCAACAAATCGTAGCTGCCACTAATTGCCAACCTACAGCCAGTTTGCCCATCACTAGCGACGTCTACCGTGTAGCCCTGTCGCTGGAGAAGTCGGCTGAGCGGATCGGTGAGTTCGACTTCATCGTCGACAAGGAGGATACGCATGGGCAGGCAAACGCAAATAGTTGACTGTAGGTCTTTTGATAGGCGGCGGGACAGCGTGTTTGAATGAGCTGATGCAGATATTACATAACCTGCAGCGGGGTGGCGACAGTTTTTGAAGATTTTTGGCGATTCAAGAGAGACCTTAAATGAAGCAGTTTTATAAGCAGCTCAAGCTAAGTGGGTGCGCACTCGGGTTAGGGGTGGCAGCGGCAATCGGTAGCGCAGATATTGCTCACGGTGCCACTTTCCAGGCAACCCTCTCTGGCGATCAGGTGGTTCCCGGCACCGACTCCACAGCAAGTGGAAATATGATACTGGAACTCAATGAGGATAAAACACAGCTATCGTACAGCCTGTCGCTATCGGGAGTGACGCTCAAGGCAGACCAACGCATAGCTCTCAGGGATGTGAACAAAATTCATATTCATGCTGCCGGGCCGGGTGAAAATGGTCCCCATGTTTTGAATATTTTTGGTTTGCCTGCTGAAGACGACGCCGACCTATCCGTCGACTACGCGGCCAATACCCTTAGCGGCGTCTGGGACGACGGCGACGCCTCAGATCTCAATGGCAACGGCATCGCCGACCCCAATGACAGCAAGCCGCTGACAAATTTTGTCACTGCCCTAGAAGCCGGCGGACTATACATTCAGGTCCACACTAATCGCTTTGACTCTGCCACGGGGTTCCCCGGAGAACTGCGCGGCCAAATCCAGCCCACCGCCCAGTCCACCCCTGAACCTCTCGGATTGTTGGGGCTAGCCAGCATCGCAGGCTGGGGATTCTATCAGCTCAAAAAACAGGGCCGCCTCAATTAATCTAATCACTTACGGCATAGCCGCCTAACTTTCTAGGCAGGTTAAGCAGCAGCGTCAACAGCAGATAAGAGACGCCACCGGCGAGGCAAGTAGGTAGCGACGCCGTAAGGTACTGGTAGGGCGCCCTAGAGGTGTAGGCAACCGGATCGAGTAGGTAAAGGTACACACCAAACCCAACGGCCATCGCTAAAAAGGCAGCTAGATTAAACCCTTTTATAAAGTAGTAGGGGGACTGGGGGCTGGTGTCGTACAGGGCGCGAATGCTCACCTGCTGCTTGCGCAGGATGAAATAGTCAACGATTTGGATGCCGCAGAGCGGGGCAAACATCACGCCGAGGAAGGCTAAAAAGGTGCCAAAGTTGTTGAAAAAGGCATCGGGAATGGCAATGCCGACAAGGGCAATCGGTATGATAGCGATCGCCAACACCCATCGCCAAGCCAACCGGTCCATCACAGGCAGATGTCTCAGCCCAAGTGCCGAGGCATAGACCCCAATTACAGCCGTCCCCAAGTTTGCCGCAATCACAAACAGCAGGGCAATGCTGCCAAAGAAATTGCCTCCCAGAGACACCAGCCAAGTCGCTGGGTCAGAATTCTCTAGCGCTAAAAAAGCGGCAAGCCCGATCACGCTCACCAGCGGCACCGGCAACCCCATTCCCACCATCGCAGGCAGTGTAGCCGTACTAGCATTGGGCGATACTCTCACCATCGCACCAATGTAGGGCCACCAAGACAGCAGGCTGACAATGCCAATTTCCACCCCGGTGGTGTAGTCCCACAGCCTGTCGGAAGCAAACGCAGGGGTCGCAGCAGCGATCGCACCCGACTCCCGCGTCAGCAGCATCACCGCCATCCACAAGCTCACTCCCACCACGAAGGCAAACAGCAGGTTAGACGTGCGCTCTACCCCAGTAGCCCCCTTTATGAGTACGCTGTATACTACCGCGCAGGCCAGCGCCGACATCAGCGGCACCACAAAACCTGTCCCCCCAGCGGGCAACACACCCAGCGTGATGAGCAGCTGAGCCACCGACTTACCAAAGAAAATCAGCAGCAGCGAATTCCAACCAAT
>JBCBIK010000146.1:0-13001 GCA_038524545.1 Cyanobacteria bacterium J06623_4
CGCGCTCTAGCCAAAAGCGAACAATGTCGTAAATGGCTGCTTTGACATCGGGATTATGCCAGTTAATATCTGGCTGATTCTTGTTGAAGGTATGAAAGTAAAACTGTTTTCGTTCGGGCGAATAGGTCCAGCCTGGTCCGCCGAAGTATGACTGCCAGTCGTTGGGGTAGTCGCGTGAACCTTGGGCGTCTTGCCATAGGTACCAGTCGGCTTTTGGGTTGTCTTGACTGCTGCTTGATTCTACAAACCAGGGATGCTGGTTGGAGGTGTGGTTGACAACGAGGTCGAGGATAATTTTGATGTTGCGCTGGTGGGCTTTTTCGACGAGCTCGTCGAAATCTTCTAGGTTACCAAAGGTAGGGCAAATTTCTTTGTAGTCGGCAATGTCGTAGCCATTGTCGACCATGGGTGATTTGTTGATGGGGGACAGCCAGATAGCGTCTATTCCTAGCGTATTGCTGCCTGCTGGAAGATCTTCTAAAGTTTCTTCTCCTAAAGTCTCTTCTAGATGATGGGTTTGGCCGTCGTTGAGATAATCGAGCCGTTCGATGATGCCGCGCAGATCTCCTACGCCATCGCCATTCGCATCTGCAAAGGTTAGGGCGTAAATCTGGTAGATGACGCCTTCTTCCCACCAGCGAAAAACCTTGCGCTGCGATGTTTTTGACTGCGTCATGGCTCAATCCTCACAAATCATCTTAGTAAATAGTCTCAGTAGAAAAAACTATCACGTAAAGATCTTCCTTTTCTTAAGTTCAGATGACAAACTCGTGAAAAACGATCCGACTACGGTGAGTCATCTACAATAAGTAAATATACTCTTCAACGGTTTTAATAAGACTCATGAATGCACCCACATCTGCTGCTCAGTCTTCTACCGATAGTTCTTCTGCCGATGCGGTCTCTGCCGATGTGGTCTCTGAGCCCACCCGACAACGGGATGTGCAGGTACTCCCTATCGCGGCTGATACGGTGGTACTGCGATCGCGCTCTTGGAAGCGTCTACGCTTTGAAATTGAATATGCTTTGGAAAAAGGCACAACCGCAAACAGTTACCTAATTCGGGGAAACCAAATTGCCCTGATCGATCCGCCGGGTGAATCTTTTACAACGTTCTTTTTAGAGGCGCTAAAGAAAGAGATCGATCCTCACGCCATTGACTACATTATTTTGGGACATACCAACCCCAACCGGGCTAAAACGCTGAAGGCACTGCTGGAGCTGACGCCGCAGGCGACGATTGTCTGTTCTTTACCTGCTGCGATCGCTCTTGAAGCCGCCGAAATCGACCATGCCATCCAACCCATCAAAGGCGGCTCCGCCCAAGACCTAGATCTAGGCCAAGGTCACCATCTAGCGTTTATCCTCACGCCTACCCCTCGCTGGCCTGGCGGCATGTGCACCTACGACAGCTACAGCGAAGTCCTGTTTAGCGACAAGTTTTTTGGTGCCCACGTTTGCGGTGAGGAGGTCTACGATCTCTCCACCGAGTCTCTCCTAGAAGACCAGCAATATTATTTTGACTGCTTGATGGCTCCTAATGCCCGGCAGGTCGAGATTGTGCTCGAAAGGCTCAAAGACTACGCCCCTCGCCTCTACGCGGTGGGGCAAGGTCCCTTGGTACGCTACGGCGTCACCGAGCTAAATCAGCGCTATCACGACTGGGCCGCGAAGCAAAAAAATCGGTCTGAGTCGGTGGCGCTGATTTATGCTTCGGCCTATGGCAACACGGCGACGATGGCACAGGCGATCGCGCGGGGCATCACAAAGGCAGGAGTCTCTGTTCACTCTATCAATGCAGAACAGGCCACCACGGAAGAAATCAAAGACGCTGCGGAGAATTCAGCCGGGTTTATCATGGGCTCTCCCACACTGGGTGGCCACGCGCCCACGCAGATTCAAACGGCGCTGGGCGTGGTGCTATCGGCGGCCAGTAAAACCAAGCTGGCAGGCGTGTTCGGTTCTTTTGGCTGGAGCGGTGAAGCGATTGACCTGCTCGAAAGTAAGTTCAAAGATGCGGGCTATAGCTTTGGCTTTGAGCCGATTCGGGTGAAGTTTACGCCGGATGATGGCACTTTGCAGATGTGTGAGCAGGCAGGGACGGACTTTGCTCAGCAGCTCAAGAAAGCGGCGAAAAAGAAGAAGGCCGCGCCCAAGATTGCCGCCTCCGCTGTGGAGAGGGCCATTGGTCGCCTGGTGGGCTCTATGTGCGTCGTCACCGCTAAGAAAGGGAATGTCAGTAGCGCGATGCTGGCTTCCTGGGTGGCGCAGGCCACGTTCACGCCTCCTGGATTTACGGTTGCTGTGGCCAAAGACAGGGCCGTAGAAGCGCTGATGCATACCGGGGAAAACTTTGTGCTCAATATTTTGGCTGAGGGCAAGCACTTGGGGCCAATGAAGCACTTTCTCAAGCCGTTTGGACCTGGGGAAGATCGGTTTGCGGGGATAGAAACGGAAGAAACTGAGGACGGGCAGCTGATTTTGACAGATGCGATCGCCTACCTAGAATGCGAAGTGGCCGGACGCATGGACTGCGGCGACCATTGGGTAATTTACGCGACGGTCAGCGGCGGCGAAGTGATGGACAGCAATGCCAAGACTGCCGTTCACCATCGGAAAACTGGAACCCACTACTGATGATCGTTGGCAACCGATCAGTTCCCGCTGGTCTTGTGGCATCCGCATTGTCTAAGGCACGCGAAATGGAAGACTGATGATGGCGGCAGACGGAGGCAGAGAGGTACAAGCAGCTTCTGACAAGGTGTAAAAGTGCAGCGGGCGGTATATGTGGTGTATCGCTCCCTAGACACTCCTTATAATAAGTAAATCAAAAACCACAGGAAAATCTCTGTCAGCTCTTTGGCTGAGGATGCAAAATGACGGCTGCTTACTTACCGACAAAACCGCTAGATTTTCAGGCCTATCTGGCATACGACGATGGTTCTGAGAAGCGCTACGAGCTACTGGACAATGGAGAGCTGATTGAATTGTCAAATGAGAATGACATCAATATCAATCTGGCAATGGATCTCTATGAGTATCTTAAGCAGTTTGTCAGTCGCCGGTTGATCAGAATGAACGCGACTGCGATAGAAGTAACGCCGATATCGGTGCGCTTGCCCAATGGGAGAACGCGTCAGGTGCGTCGAAGGGCGCGCATTCCCGATTTGATGGTGCTGACAAAGTCAGGGTTTGAGCAGATTCGCGGCGACTATAGCGGCATCTCTCTCACCCAAGACAATCCTCAGCTGGTGGTGGAAGTTGTCAGTGAGTCTAATTCGGATGAAGACTACACAGACAAGAGAGCGCAGTACGAGGCAAGGGGAATTCCTGAATACTGGATTTTAGACCGGTATCAGCGGATTGTGACGGTACTGCAGCTAAGGGAGGGTCGCTATCAGGAGGTGACTTATGAGGGCGATCGCACCATTAAATCGGCTGCTTTCCCCGACTTTTTGGTAACGGCTGATCAGTTACTGACCGAAGACGAGGTGCTGTAGAAGCGCGAGTTCGAGAGTTCGCTGTGCTCGGCTCTAAGGGCCGTTTTGCCATCGGTGAAAGGCATGGGAAGATAGAGAGATC
Organism: Cyanobacteria bacterium J06623_4; assembly: GCA_038524545.1. Classification (GTDB taxonomy): domain Bacteria; phylum Cyanobacteriota; class Cyanobacteriia; order Phormidesmidales; family Phormidesmidaceae; genus Phormidesmis. Next base: position 3,583 of record JBCBIK010000146.1, read on the forward strand.
GCCTGTTATTGCAACTTATGCCTGCTTCCTTGTCTGGAACTGAACCTTCAAAATATCCTTTTAAGCAAGATCTGAAGATGGATCAGATAGCCGAATCCGGAGCTGTGGCAGCTTCTGCGATAGCGAGTGAGACGACGAAAATTCTGGATTTTTTGGGCCGATGCCAGCGACAGGTCATCCAAGAAAATCAAGCTAAGATTGCCAGCATTACCTTTCCGATTGAGGCGATGGCGCCTTGGGTGGTGCTGTCGGCGCTGGGTGAGCTGAGCCAGCGCCATTTTTATTACGATTCGCCTCAGCAGTGGGCGCTAATTGGGATGGATGCTGTGGTGGGGTGCAGCGCTGCGGGACCTACGCGGTTCGATGAAGCCCAGGCGTTTACGGCGGCCTGGCGAAACCAGTTTATCTACGCGCAGACAACTTCTAAGGCCGATTTGGCCGGACGGTTTTTCTGCAGTGCGACTTTTTTTGACGCGCCTCAGATGTCTGCTCCGATTGCTCAGACGACTGCTGAACCGGCTGCTGGACCCTTTTCGCCGAACTGCTTTGAGCCGGTTTATATTTTTGTTCCTCGGATGCAGGTAATGACCCTGGAAGCCGGGTCTTCGATCACGTTCAATACGCTGGTGAACGCGAAGACGGAAGTTGCCCGGGTTGCTCAGCGAATCCAAGCGGAGCGGCAGCGGCTGGCTGTCGCAACGCTGTTGGGAACGGCGCAGGAAGCTTCTCGCAAGGTGCTGGAGAAAGATGTGACGAGCTTTGAAAGCGCGGTGACAGGGGCGCTTTCTCAAATCGAGACGGGTACGGTGCGTAAGGTGGTGATGGCCGATGTGATGGATGTGGCTGCGCCGCAGCCGGTAGATGTGGTGAGATCGCTCCAAACGCTGCGACACAATCACCCTGACTGCACCGTATTTTCGGTGGGCAATGGCAGAGGGCAATCCTTCATCGGGGCGAGCCCTGAACGGTTGCTCAGCCTGAATGAAGGGCGGCTGATGACCGATGGCCTAGCGGGCTCTGCCTCCAGAGGAGAGACCCCAGAACAAGATCAGGCCTTGGGTCAGGCACTGCTCAATAGTGAAAAGGAGCGCTACGAGCACCAGATAGTGGTGGAATTTATTGTGCGGCAGCTGCGATCGCTCGGTCTATCACCACAGTATGCCGAGTCTCCTCACCTGCTGCGGCTGCTCCACATCCAGCACCTGCACACGCCCATCATCGCCACCCTCGATCCGACGCAGATATCACCGCTAGAGGTGCTGGCCAAGCTACACCCGACCCCGGCAGTCGCAGGTTTGCCCCTAGCAGAAGCTTGCGACCTCATTCGCCACCACGAATCTTTTGACCGGGGCCTGTACGCCGCGCCGCTCGGCTGGATAGATACGGCAGGCAATAGCGAATTTATCGTGGGAATTCGCTCGGCGCTGATCGATGGGCACAGAGCTAGGCTATACGCGGGTGCGGGAATCGTCACCGGGTCGAAGCCGAAGCAGGAGCTGGCAGAAATCAAGCTAAAATTGCAAACTCTGTTGAATGCGCTGGTGTGATGCTCGTTTGGGTTGGGGCGGGTGATGCCCATTGATTTTCGCAATACCAATTCGCTCTGGGCTTCAGTAGCAGCTGAGACCCTGGCACGCTTAGGGCTGCAAACGGCCATTCTCTGTCCGGGGTCGCGCTCAACGCCGCTGACGTTTGCGTTTGCGGCTCACGCACAGATTGAAACACTGCCCATTCTCGATGAGCGCTCGGCGGCGTTCTTTGCGCTGGGGTGTGCGAAGCGTCAGCACTTGCCGGTGGCGCTGGTTTGTACGTCGGGGACGGCGGGGGCAAATTTTTATCCGGCGGTGATTGAGGCCTACGAAAGTGGTATTCCGCTGCTGCTGTTGACCGCTGATCGTCCGCCGGAGCTGAGACACTGCGGTGCTGGGCAAACCATCGATCAGCAGAAGCTATACGGCAGCTTTGTAAAAGATTACAGCGAGCTGGCAGTGCCTGCAGCCGAGGTAGACCTGCTGGCCTACTTGCGTCAGGCACTGGTCAGCGGTTGGCGACAGGCGGTGTCGGGAGTGCCCGGTCCGGTGCATTTCAACTGTCCGTTTCGGGATCCGCTGCCACCGCTGCCAGATGGAAAAACGCGATCGCTCTCTACCAACTTCGACACGAGCATTTTTTTTTCCCATGTGGTTCCTCCTGCGATCGCAACTCCCCATTCACCACTCCCCCTGCGTACCTGGCAGCAGGCAAAAAAAGGCCTCATCATCGCCGGTCCGGCCACGCCTCAGCACCCCGAAGCCTACTGCCGGGCGGTCAGCATCCTCTCTCAGCAACTCGGCTGGCCAGTACTGGCCGAAGGCCTGTCGCCGCTGAGAAACTATCAGGCGCTGAATCCTACCTTGGTTGCCAGCTACGACATTATTTTGAGACGGTCTGAGCGGGCGGCGGCGCTGGCACCAGACCAAGTGATTCAGCTGGGGCCTTTGCCTATCAGCAAAGTTCTGCGGCAGTGGCTGAAGCTGCATCAGCCCTGCCGTTGGATAGTGGGTTCAGGGCGAAACATGGACCCGTTACACGGTCCGACTCAGACGCTAACAACAGAATTGTCTTATGTCGCACAGCAGCTAGCAGCAGAATTGTCTTATGTCGCACAGCGGCTAGAAGCGGTGGAACTGTCGAATGCTGTCTCTGACAAGGATGGCTACGTGGAACGCTGGCTGACCTGTGAAAAGGTAGAACAACAGCGGCTGAGGGGAGAACTCTCTAAAGAGAAAGAACTAGTAGAGAGTAAGGTGGTGTGGCTGCTGTCTCAATACTTGCCAGAAGAGACGCCTTTGTTTATTGCCAATAGTATGCCGGTGCGGGATGTGGAGTACTTTTGGCCGCCAGGCGATCGCCGGGTACAGCCTGTGTTTAGCCGAGGCGCAAATGGAATAGATGGGACGCTATCGACGGCGATGGGAGTGGCCCATCGCAATGTGCCCGCAGTGCTGCTGACGGGGGATTTGGCCTTTTTGCACGATACAAACGGATTGTTGAATGCGGCGCAGCTAGTGGGTCATCTTACTGTTATTGTGATCAACAATGGTGGTGGGGGCATTTTTGAAATGTTGCCCGTTGCCCAGTTCGATAAAGTATCGGGAGAAACGCCAGAGAATATCTTTGAGAAGTATTTTTTAACCCCTCAAAAGATTGCTCTCTCTTCGCTTTGTGAAGCTTACGGGGTTGACTTTTGCAAGGTGAAGACTGTGGAATCGTTGGTGGAAAATATTGCTACTTTGTCGACTTCGGGGGTGCGTGTGGTAGAAGTGATTTGCGACCGGCAACAAAGTGTAGAACAGAGAAAGCGACTACTGAAGGCAGAATAGCTTGTGAACTGTTTTCAGCATGGAAATCATACGCTCTATTATTTGACAGCCGGCGATCCGCGCAATCCTTCGCTCGTGCTCTTGCACGGCTTTCTGGGTAGTCATCAAGACTTTTTGCCGCTGCTGCCCAGCCTGACGCAGCAGTTTTACTGCATTCTGCCCGATTTGCCAGGCCATGGCCAAACGCTTACAGCGCCCGGTCACTACACCTTTTCTGAAGTAGCGGATCTATTGCTGGCGCTGCTAACTGCCTGCCATATTCGCCATACTCACCTGCTGGGATACTCCATGGGCGGACGGCTGGCGCTATACGTGCTTTGTAAATTTCCAGAACGAATCCGGCGAGTGGTACTGGAGTCGGCTTCGCCAGGGCTGAAGACGGCGAAAGAAAGGCAGCAAAGACAGCTGCGGGATAGTGCGATCGCTCGCAAACTAGAGCAGATTCACACTCCGGCTGAGCTGACGACCTTTCTCACTGGTTGGTATGCCAACCCTTTGTTTGCTAGCTTGCAGGAGCACCCGCAGATCTACGATTCAATGCTGGCAAGACGCCAAAATAACAGACCAAAACTGTTGGCAAATGCCTTGCGGGGTTTGAGCACTGGGCGACAGCCTTCGCTGTGGGATGAACTTTCTGAAATAGAAAATCCTCTGTTGTTGTTAGCCGGTGCGCAAGATAGTAAGTTTGTCCAAATTAATCGTGACATGGCGCAAGCAATGGCGGGAAAAGAAAACCTAGTGCTGAGCCTTGTAGAAGGGTGCGGGCACAACATTCACTTGGAGGCGCCTGCTATATATGCCGATGAAGTGGCACGTTTTTTAAGAATGCAGTTTTAGAATGCAGTTTTAGAATGTACAGTGCTCGACTGCTGAGGTAAGCCGTGGTGCCTATTGCCAAATTTTGACCTGCTGATCTTTTCCGCCGCTGACCAACGTTCGCATCGTTGGGTCGAAGGCGACGGTGAGTATCCAGTCGTCGCTGGTGTCTAGGGTTTGGGCAAGGGTTTGGTTTGGGAGGTCCCAGATTTTAAGCGTGTTGTCTACGCTGCCGCTGGCTAGGGTCTTGCCGTCGGGGCTAAGCGCTAGGGTGACGACTCGGTCGCTGTGGCCAATAAAGGTGGTGATGAGTTGGCCGGTGGCGAGGTCCCATAGCTTGATGGTGCTATCCCAGCTGCTACTGATGAGTGTCTCGCCGTCGGGGGTGAGGGCGACTGCTCGGACGGCGTCTGTATGGCTGGTGAAGTCTTGCAATAGGTCGCCGGTGGCAAGGTCCCACTGGCGAATTTTGCGATCGCTGCTGCCGCTGACAAAAGAAGCTCCATCGGGTGCGATCGCCACTGACCACACAGGCACCTCTACCTGCACCTGGTACAGCGGTCGGCCACTTTCCAAATCCCACGCGACAATGTTGCCGCCGTAGTCGCCGCTGATTAGGGTCTGCCCGTCTGGGCTGATGGCCACGGTCCATACCGTGAGGCCCGGCTCAGTCGGTAGGCTATAGAGCAGATCGCCCGTTTGCGGCTGCCAAACTTTGATACCATCGCCGCTGCCGCTCACCAGTCGCTGCCCAGAGGGTGACATCGCTAAGCTTCTGATAGCGTCGGTATGGTCTGTCAGCTCGTACAAAAGTTCACCTGTGGCAGCGTCTCGGAGCTTTATTTGGCCGTCTTGGTTGCCAGTGATGACGAGCATGCCGCCGTCGTCACCGGCGAACGTGCCGGCGGCCCAAATTTGGCTAGTGTCACTGACTGAGCTGACGAGGTCGAAGGGGGCAATAGGTGGCTGCTGGCGGTCTGGCGAAACGGTCGCTGCTGAGGGAGTATCGGGCAAACTGCTGGGCTGTGTCGATAGGGATTGAGGAGATGGGGGTGCTTTGGGGACGACATGTGAGAGGGCAAAGAGGGTGCCTGATATGGCGATCGCAGCTGCCAATACCGTTCTTCGTTTGAAGAGTTTGCGCTGGGCAGTTTGTTTCCTTTGCGCTGCTACCTCGCCTACAGAATTCAGTTGTTTTACCTTGGATTGTTGAGACTGTTGGGGGTCTGCTTCAGATGCTTGGGGTCGCTCTTTTAGGGCGACGGCGATACCGCTGCTGAGGGGAATGTCTGCGGCATCGGCTACTTTTTGGATTTCCTTGGCTTGGGCCGATGAGAAATGGGTGGAAGATGGCTGATGGGAAGCGTCGCCGGGTACAGCACCTGTGAGAATGGCGTCAGTAAAGTCGGCGCCTTTGGTGTATGCGTTGCTCAGGTTAGCACCTGTGAGGTTTGCCTGCCTGAAGTTTGCACCAATTAGGCAGGCTCGCTCTAGGTTCGCGCCGCTCAGGTCTACGTGACTAAAGTCACCTTCGAAGTAGTAGCCGCCGCTAAGATCTTCTCCGGCGAGGCTGCAAGGAGCGTGATCGTTCTTTGCCCGCCAGCGGTTCCAGCTGTCGATGTCGCTTTTGAGTATGGAGATAGGAGAAGTTGCCATAGCGCACTCGCAGGCGGCACCTGCAAGCGCTGCCTGTTAAAAATAAGAAAGTTTGTACTGCCTAGTTGAGTGTACGCTATCGCGTTCGGTAGGTTTACGCATTCGATTGGGTGAAGACTTCAGAGAGACTTTTTCTAAGGAGAATCTTAGTAAAGAGACTGTAGTTTGCAGAGGTGTCTTACTGAAGTTTTGCCTGCAATACTGGATGAATTTGCCCTGCAGAATCTACCCTGCAATCGAGCGTCGCCAGTTGAAGAATTTTTTCAGGGTGTTTTGCAAGAAGGTGTTCTTGGCGTACTTTTGCTTGGTGAGCTGTAGGGCGGTTTTGGGGCTAATTTCGCTGAGGGTGGGGTACACGTGAATGCATTGAAGGGCGCTCACCTTTAAGTTTTTGCTCATGGCCAAGACGGCTTCGTGAATCAGCTCTCCGGCATGGGCGCCAACGATATGAGCGCCCAGAATTTCGCCGTTGCCTTTGGTGATGAATTTGGCGAAGCCGTAGCCTGCTGATTCGGCAAGGGCCCGGTCTACGCCATCAAAGCCTTGCTTGAGCACATATACGTCGTCGCCGTAGCGATCGCGCGCCTGCCGTTCGGTCAGCCCGACCCTGGCAAGCTCAGGCTCTGTAAAGGTAGCCCAAGGAATCACCCGATAGTCGGCCTTTTTGGTGGGGAAGACCAGGGCGTTTTGCATGGCAACACCCGCTTCGTAGCCTGCCACATGGGTAAACTGGTAGCCGCCAATGACGTCTCCGGCTGCGTAGATGCGCTTGTTGGTGGTGCGCAGCTTGGCATCTACCTTAATGCCTTTTTTGTCGTAGGTGACTCCGGCTGCTTCTAGGTTCAGTGAGCCGACGTTTGGCGTCCGCCCCGTCGCGATCAAAATCTCATCGACCACAATGGTTTCACTGCCGGTGTGAATGTGCTTTTTCCCGTTGATGACGTCGACTTTTTTGGCCCGGGTGTTGGTCAAAATTCTCACCCCTTCTGCCTCCATGTGTGCCTGCACGACGGCAGCGGCTTCGGGGTCTTCTTTGGGCATGATGACATCTCGGCTGGCCAGCAAAGTGACTTGAGAGCCCAGCCGGGAAAAAGACTGGCCTAGCTCGCAGCCGATGGGGCCAGCGCCAATGACGGCGAGCGCATCGGGCCGATTTTTGACATTAAAGACCTGCTCATTGGTAAGGAAACCGGCTTCTTTGAGCCCTTCGACTGGGGGCACGGTGGGGCGGGACCCGGTAGAGACCAAGAAGGCTCGAGACTTGAGCTGTCGTCCGTTGATTTCAAAGGTTTTGTCATCGACAAACTGGCCCGTGCCGTAGATGACATCGACCCCGAGCTTCTCAAATCGCTCCGTGGAGTCGTGCTCTTGAATCGTGTCGATGACGTTGTGAACGTGGCCCATCGCTTCTTCTAGGTTGATGGTGGGCTCGTTGGTGTAGATGCCGAAGCGGGAGGCGGTCTTGACGTTGTAGGCGATTTGGGCGGCGTGAATGAGTGACTTACTGGGCACGCAGCCGTAGTGAAGACAGTCGCCACCGAGTAAGTGCTTTTCAATCAGGGCGACTCGGGCGTTGATTTGTGCGCCTGCGCTGGCGGCGACCAGTCCTGCAGATCCGCCACCGATAATCACCAAATCGTATTCAACTGCCATGATCTTTCCTCTGAGCTTTCCTCGTTGGGGCGACAAGCGTTATCGACTAACGTGCTGATATCCACTCTTGTCCAAGAGTATGGCGCTGATCTGAATCTTTCCTGAGAGTTTCCCTAAAAAAATATAGAATTTGTCACGGCTGGAGTTTTTTAACAGACAACCGGCAGAGTCTATTGCCAGATGCGAACCGTTTGCCCTCTACCGCCACTGATCAGCGTTGGATTGACGGGGTCAAATGCGAGGGCCACGACGACGTCGACGTTTTCATCTAATGTTTTGGGGGGGTTGGCAACTTGATGGTTGTCCAGATCCCACAGTTTGAGCGAACGGTCGGAGCCGCTGCTGGCGAGGGTTTTGCTATCGGGGCTGATGGCCAGGCTCAAGATGCGATCGCCCGGACTGGTCAGAGTCTTTTGTAGGGTGCCTGAGGCGATGTCCCATAGCTTGATGGTTTCATCTGAGCTGCCGCTGGCCAGGGTTTCGCCATCTGGGCTAATGGCGACAGTGCGCACGTCATCGCTGTGACCGGTGAAGGTTTTGAGGGAGTCGCCGGTGGCGAGATCCCACTGGCGAATGGCCTGGTCTCCGCTACCGGTGACAAAGGATGCACTGTCGGGAGCGATCGCAATAGACCAGACAATGCTGTCGCTGGCAATGCTGTAGCGCTGCTCACCTTGGGCCAGGTCCCAGGCGGTAATGTTGCCCTCGCGATCGCTGCTGATAAAGGTGTTTTCGTCGGGGGTGATCGCCAGCGCTTCTACCGCCGAGCCAAACAGGGGAATGTGGTGTACCAGCTCGCCGGTTTCGGGCCGCCACACATTGATTCCGTCGCTGCTGCCGCTCACCAGCCACTGCCCAGATTCAGAAACGGCGAGGGTTCTCACCCCGTCGGCATGGCCCATCAGGGTGAGCATTGTGCGGCCCGTGTGCCCATCCCAGATTTCGATTTGGCCTTCGGAGCCGCCGCCGATCACGATGGGGGTGCCGTCGGCTTGGGTGTGGGTGGCCACTGCCCACACCTGGCTCGTGCCGGTGAGGGACTTGGCTAGGGCTAGAGAAATGCCCGACTGCGCGGCGACCTGCTGAGAGTCGATAGGGTTCGGCGCAATGAAGGGGAGGCCGATGGCCAGTGCGATCGCGGCAGCGGTAGCGGTGGGTAGCCAGATGGCCTGTCGGGCAAATCGGTTGGCAATGAGTGAGGGAAGACGTCTGTCTTTGGCCCGGCGGCCCCAGCGCTGGTCAGAGTTGATATGGCCTGGAAACGCTGACTGCCGAATGCTCTGCTCGCGGCTGGCTTTCGCTTTTTCGGTGCGGCGCTTTTGTGACGGCGCCTTTTGCTCGCTGCGCCGGTCGCTATCTGGCGATGGGGCCTGCGCTTGAGCGGCGGCGACAGGAGGAAGGAGTTTAGATGTGGCGTGCTGCTGCTGCCAGAGCAGGTAGGCCACGGTTTCTGTGTAGGGCGCGGCGGCAGTATCGGGCAAATGGGTGGTGCGAATGTCGGCTTCTTCTAGCCGGGTGCCGATCAGGTTGGCCCGTCGCATATCGGCGCGCTCTAGCTTCGCCTTCGAAAGATCTGTATTGAGCAGGTTGGCCCCGTGAAGATTGGCATCGCCTAAGTACGCGCCGGTGAGATCGGCATTGCTCAGGTCCGCGCCGCGAAAATCAGCGCCCACCAGGCAGGCTCGCTGCAGATTTGCCCCACGCAGATTGACGTTGCTAAAGTTGCCCTCGAAGAAATATCCATGGCTCAGGTCCTGTCCCTCTAAGCTACAAGGCACCTCAGGATGGCTGGCTCTCCACTGATTCCAGCGCTCTATACCTTGTTCTAATAGGGCTAGGTGGTTGGTCATGGATGTTTGAGTAAGGTCACTGATGGGTCGAAAGGCACCATTTTCGGGGGTGACTGACGGATGAGGTGGGGAGAGAGGGTGT
>JBCBIK010000147.1:0-12978 GCA_038524545.1 Cyanobacteria bacterium J06623_4
ATGTCAGATGAGGAGAAACGCTTCGGATGGGTAAGGTAGTTGGCATCGACCTTGGTACGACGAACTCTGTAGTTGCAGTGATGGAAGGGGGGAAGCCCGTTGTCATTGCGAATGCAGAGGGCATGAGGACAACGCCATCTGTCGTGGCTTTTAGCAAAGAAGGCGAGAAGCTAATTGGGCAAATGGCCCGGCGACAATCTGTCTTGAATCCTCAGAACACTTTTTTTGCGGTGAAGCGATTTATTGGCCGCAAGTATGACGAGCTGTCGTCTGATTCTAAGCGGGTGCCCTATACGGTGCGGCGCAATGAGTCTGGCAATGTGAGGGTGCGCTGTCCGCGGCTCGATAAGGACTTTGCGCCGGAGGAGATTTCGGCGATGGTGCTGCGTAAGCTGGCAGATGAGGCGGCGCAGTATTTGGGGCAGCCCGTGACGGGCGCGGTGATTACGGTGCCTGCCTACTTTAATGATGCGCAGCGGCAGGCCACTCGAGATGCCGGGCGCATTGCCGGTTTGGAAGTGAAGCGGATTATCAATGAGCCAACGGCGGCTTCTCTGGCCTACGGCTTAGACCAGCAATATAATCAAACAATTTTGGTGTTTGACCTAGGGGGTGGCACGTTTGATGTGTCAGTGCTGGATGTGGGGGATGGCGTTTTTGAGGTGCGCTCTACCAGCGGTGACACTCAGCTGGGTGGGTTGAACTTTGACAAGGCGATTGTAGATTGGCTGGCTGATGACTTTTTGGAGCGAGAAGGGGTCGACCTGCGGCGCGATCGCCAGTCTCTGCAGCGTTTGAGTGAAGCGGCTGAGAAGGCCAAGATAGAACTCTCGGGTGTGCCGGTCACTGAGATTAACTTGCCCTTTATCACGGCGACCAAGGACGGCCCAAAGCACATTGAGACGAAGCTAGAGCGATCTCAATTTGAGGCTTTGTGCGGGGATTTGATGAGCCGCATGCGCAGCCCGCTCAAGCAGGCGCTGGCTGATGCGAATGTGACGCCTTCCCAGGTAGATGAAGTGGTTTTGGTGGGTGGTGCGAGCCGGATGCCGATGGTGCAGGAGCTGGTGCGCTCGGTGATGAACCGCGAGCCCAACCGGAACGTGAATCCGGATGAAGTGGTGGCAATAGGCGCAGCCATTCAGGCGGGCATTTTGACTCAGGAAGTGAAGGATATTTTGCTGCTGGATGTGACACCGCTCTCGCTGGGGCTAGAGACGGTCGGCGGTGTGATGAAAAAGCTGATTCCCAGAAATACGACGATTCCGGTGCGGCGCTCGGATACCTTTTCGACCTCTGAAAATAATCAGACGGTGGTGGAAGTGCACATTTTGCAGGGGGAGCGAGAGATGGTCGGCGACAACAAGTCGCTGGGCCGCTTCAAGCTGATGGGCATACCGCCCGCGCCGCGCGGAATTCCTCAGGTGCAGGTGTCTTTTGATATTGATGCCAATGGCATTTTGCAGGTGTCGGCGCTCGATAAAACAACGGGACGGCAGCAGAGCATTACCGTGCAAGAAGCTTCGAACCTGTCGGAGGCTGAGATTCAAGACATGATTCGGGCGGCTGAAGAAAATGCTGCGACTGATAGACTGCAGCGCGATCGCATTGAGAAGCGAAACCGAGCTGAGGCGCTCACTTTCAAAGCGGAGCGCGTTTTGCGGGAAGTGGCGATTGACTTTGGCATGCAGTTTGCCCGCGATCGCCGCCGGCGAATCGAGGGGCTGGTGCAAGAGCTACGGGCAGCACTAGAGCAGTCAGATGATCGGGGTATCGATCTGTTTCAGGCCGATTTGCAAAATGAAGTGTATGAGATGAATCGCGAGGCCTACCTCTACGACATTGACGACGATGGCGAGGGCATTATTGGCCAAATTGGCAACACGCTGAAGAAGGCGTTTGCGGGTGAAGACGATGACTACTACCGCAATGGCGACTATGGCTATGGCGCCGGTAGCGGATACGGCGCGAGCTATCCGCAGCCCTATGCTCAGAACAATCCCTATGGCCGTCAGGCGCAGTGGGATGCGCCGAGCTGGAATCAAGGCTCGACCTCGGGGCAGAGCAGCTGGGATGACTGGGACGACGATTGGGAAAATCCGAGGCGATCACAGAATCCGCCTGCAATGCCGCCGACGGGAGGATATGGCGCGGATGTGTATGGACGCGATCGCTACAGCGCCGACGACTACACCCGCAGCGGTCAATACGACCGCAATGACCGCAATAATGACTACCGTCGTGATGACTATCGACAAGACGACTATCGGCGTGATGACTACAGCCGCAATGATTATGCTGCGGGTAATGGCAACCGCTACCCAACCGACGACCGCGATCTGAGTCGCCAAAACGGTGATGGCTACCGTCAGCCACGCGACGATGCCTACAGTCAGGATGGTTATGGGCAAGACGCTTATGGTCAAAGTGCGTATGGGCAGGACGCTTACAATCGGAATGCTTACAACGACCCGGCGAGCTACGGCAGAGAGAGTGCGCCGCCACCGGAATATCGCTCGGACCGATATGGACAGGATGCGTACCGGCAAGATGAGTATCGCTCGGGTGAATCCCGACCAGATGCATACCGTCCGGACGAGTATCGACAAGATGAGTATCGACAAGACGAGTATCGGCGAGATGAGTATCGACCGGGCGAGTATCGTTCTAGTGAGCCAGACTATGGTGAGAACAGACGACCTGCCGATAATCGGTCGGAGAGGGCTCGTCAGCAAGGTGACTATGACCAGGGGCGATCGCGTCCTACTCGGGAGCGCCGAAGCACTGAAGATGACTGGTTTTAGCAACTGGCTTAGCCACAGGTAAGATACGCGTTCGTACATGCACAATTTTCGGGACTATTATGAAATTTTGGGCGTACCTCAGTCGTCCACTGCTGAAGAAATCAAGCGGGCCTATCGGGGACTTGCCCGGAAGTATCACCCCGATGTGAACCCAGGAGACAAAGCTGCCGAGGAGAAATTTAAGCTCTTGGGTGAGGCCTATGGTGTGCTGTCGGATGCTGATAAGCGGCAGCAATATGAGCAATACAGCCGGTATTGGAACCAGAAAGCAGCCAAGGGATGGGGCACCCGTGGAAAGCGATCGCGCGCTGCCAAGTCGGCTGACTACAGCGCCTTTGAAGATTTTGACAACTTTGTAGAGCAGCTGCTGAAGCAGCACAAAACAACGGATAAGGGCGTTGCTCGGTGGGTGCAATCGAATGGTGGCACTGCGAGTAGCACTGCCGATGCTGCCGAAGCGCCCGGTGAGAGCTTCGATCAGTCGGCAACCGAGCGCACCCAAAACAGCACAGCCCGCAGTGCGGCCCCTCGAACGGCTGAAAAAAGTGCTCAGGCGACTCCGCGACGCCAGCGGCCAAAATATCGCACGCAACCGCCTTCGCCTTCTCGCCGAGATGCCGAGGCAGATTTGACGGTGCCTTTGGAGAAAGCTTTTGCTGGAGGGCGAGAGCGAGTGAGGCTAGAAGATGGGCGATCGCTGGAGGTGAATATGCCGCCAGGGATGGTGACCGGTCAGCGCATTCGCCTGAAGGGACAGGGTATAGATGGCGGTAACCTATATTTGCGAATAGAGGTAGAGCCCCACAGCTACTTTGCGGTGCGGGATGGCGATGTGTATTGCCAGCTGCCACTGACGCCCAGTGAAGCCGTGCTAGGTGGGACGATTGCGATGCCGACGCTTGGCGGTCCGGTGAATATGATGATTCCGCCGGGGGTACAGTCGGGACAGCGGCTACGACTGACCGGTAAGGGCTATCCGATTGGGCAGGGGATGTATGGCGACCAGATCGTAGAGATTGAGGTGGTGATGCCTGCCGTGCTGGATGATGAAGAGAAAGCCCTGTACCAAGAACTGCGAGCTATTGAGCGATTCAATCCACGAGCGGACTTGCCGTTTTAATGGACTGAATTTGGATGATTTGAATGCGGGTTAATTAGAAATTTGGCTATGAATAGGAGTGGTCTGCACGTTGATACAGGGCCTTCCGGTACAGTTGAAATATTTACAAAATTTGGGCTTTTTTGTTATGCAAACGCTGACCGTTGATATGCCGCAAACACTTCGAATCAAGCTGCAGGCGTATCAAAATGACCAGGGCATAGCGCAGCCTGAAGCGGCGATGATAGCCGCGCTAGAGGCTTATTTTGAAACGTGGCAGCCAACTCAAAAGGCCCCTCCTTTACCTGCCATGTACGATGCAGAGGATGGACCTTGTGAAGTGATTTCGTCGTTTTTGACTTAGTCTATTTCCTTAGCAATCGACCGAGAGCATGACTTTCTCTATTGGCCTTGACTAGGCGAGTCTTCACGCTAGGCGCCAAAGTAGGCGGGTTCTTGGCCGGCTATCCATTTGATGTTGCAGCCGATGCTAGGTTTTTGTCGTTCGGGGACTGCTTTGCCTGCGACGACATCGTCGAGCGCGGCGCGTAAATCTTGGCCGGTGACGGGGATATCGTTGCCGGGGCGGCTATCGTCTAGTTGCCCTCGGTAGGCGAGCTTAAAGCTGCTGTCAAACAAAAAGAAGTCTGGTGTGCAGGCTGCTGTGTAGCTTTTGGCGACTGCCTGGGTGGCATCGTAGGCGTAGGGGAAGTTGAAGTTTGCCCGATCTACCTGGGCTCTCATGTTGTCTGGGTTGTCTTGAGGGTGGGTTTCGATGCTGTTGGCGCTGATGGCGAGGATGCCAATATCTTGAGGCAGGTAGTCGTGGCCAATTTTGCCGAGCTGGTCTTCGACGTGTTTTACAAAGGGGCAGTGCTGACAGATGAACATCATCAGCAGTCCTTTTTTACCTTTGAAGGTGTCGAGGGAAATGGCATTGCCTGAGACGACATCTTCTAGAGAGAAATCGGGCGCGAGGGTGCCCAGAGGAAGCATGGTGGAGGCTGTTTTGACCATGGGGCTAGCCTCCCGCGCTCATGCCTGCCATGACCAAGACCGACAAGAGCAGGCCTGGGCTGAGCAGAATGACAAGCAGAAAGAAATCGTGTAGTTCCATATACGTTCGTGAGTTTAGCGCTTCTGTACTGTGTGTGTACCGTCTCTATAATGGCGAACTTGGGTCGAAAATATAGACCTTTTCTGGTGGTAAAGCTAACGATTTTCTGAAAATTAACATGTTGAATTTTTAAGATTTAGCGTATCCTTACATTGAATTTGATTGATGGAAGCAAGTCTCATGGGTAGCAACTCGGTCAAAGGCCTGTATTCAGGTGGTTTTCGCTGGTGGCTCACGGCAGGCGTGGCGGCGCTGGCGAGTGCTGGAACGGTGCTCAGCCCGCTGGCTGCGATCGCAGCTGAACTCAGAGACTGGCAGTATGACACCCAAACTCAAATTTTGACCCTGACGTTACCGTTGGCTGTGACGCCAACGGTGTCTGTGGTGGCGCCCGATCAGCTGCTGCTAGAGCTGCCGAATACGCAGGTGGGTGATGTGATGGGGCAAACGGTGGGCGATGGCCTTGTGGATAACATTGTGCTGGAGCAAGCGACGCCTGAAACGGTGTGGATGGTGATGGAGTTTGCGGCGGGGACTGTTCTGTCGGCTTCGCAAAGTGCAACGCCGCTGGCTAGTGAGACGGATGGCAGTGAGCAGCAATGGCAGGTGAGACCCACGCTGATTGCGGCCAGTCGCCAGGCGGTGAATACGTCTGTTGCGACTGCGCAAGGAGATGGTGAGGCGGTAGGGCCGGTGGGCGCGTCTGCGAGTCAGCTGAGAGAACCGGCGGGTGCGATCGCTCAAGCGCCAGATTTTTCTGACTTGCCGATACTAGAGCCTGCTATGCCCATTGATGAGCCGGTGGTTGTGCCGCCTTTGGAGCCAGTGGTGCCTGCTGCGTCAGCTGAGGAGACCGCTGATGAGGCCGCTGAGGAAGTGGTGGAAGCTGAGGTAGCTGATGAGGGCGATCGCTCTGGCGTGTCGGTGGAAGTGATTCCTGCGGAGCGTCCTCAGGATAGACCTGTGGTCAGCCAACCTGTGCCTCGCGCATCGGAGCAGACAACGGCAACCGGAGCTGCGCCGGTAGATAATGTGGTGCCTTCAGAGCCGCCCTTCATTGGAAACTTGGAGGGCAGCGGCCAGAGCAATCCACCAGATGTGGGAGTGCCCAGTGAAGCGCCGACTGCAGAGCCTCCTTCTTTTGATGACTTGCCAGTGGTGGAAGCAGGAGAGCAAGCGCCTAGTTTGGAACGGCCCAATGTCGTGAGTGTGCCGAACGTGATGAATAGCGCTGCTAGTGCCCCTGCGCCTGCTCCGCCAGTTCCTGAGAGCATTGCAGAACCGCTACCTGAGGCACAGATTGCCAGCGGTTCTACTGTAGAAGCTGCACCAGAGGCCGTCACGGCGGAGAATGCTGTACCCACCGATGAGACTGGGCGGGTGATTCCTTCATCGGTTAGCCGTTGGCCAGAACCCATTCCCTTCGGTCAGCCGCTTCCCTAGAGATTGATGGGATAGAAGCCCAACAGTCGGCAGGTACAGCGTGATCGCAGTGCGGGTCGTGCCTTTTCTATCATGGGCACATTCTTTCGCTCAGATGCACAAATAGCGGCACAATAGGAAATGCAAAAGCATTTTTTAATCTTTAGGTCTCGTAGCCTAATGACCGCCTGTGAAAGCTGAGTTTAAAGTGTCTAAAGCCGCTTTTGGTACGTTGATATCGGATGCGCTGACTGTTTTTTGGGGAGATTGGCTGGATTTGCGCGATCGCATTCCTCAGGTAGCTGCTTCAGGCTTGGTCTCACCGCTTATCTATATTTTGGCGTTTGGCCTCGGCTTGGGCAGCTCTCTCGACCGAGTGAGCACGCCGACCGCTGGCGATAGCTACCTAGAATTCATTTTGCCGGGTATGGTGGCGCTGTCTTCTATGGTGATTAGCTTTGGCGGCACGACCTTTTCGATCTGTGGTGAGCGATTGTTTTCAAAAACGTTTGAAGAAATGCTGCTCTACCCGATTCATCCGCTGTCGCTGCATTTGGGAAAGATGCTCGCTGGGATTGTGCGGGGCCTGATGACGGCTTCGGCAGTTGTTGTTGTCGCTGTTTTGTTTACAGGAAAAGTTTGGAGCTTTTTGAATCCGCTGTTTGTTCTATTGGTGGTTTTGAACTGTGCGGTATTTGCTGGGCTAGGCGTTATTGTTGGATTGAATGTGAAATCTCTGGAGAGCGTGGGGCTTTTCAACAACTTTTTGATTGTTCCAATGTCTTTTTTGGGGGGCACGTTTTTTGACCCGACGACGCTGCCGGTAGCGCTAAAGCCGATTGTGTATGCTTTGCCGCTGACGTACACTACGGTTGGCTTGCGGGCGGTTGCCTACAAGTCTTTGGGTGAGTTTCCTTGGTATAGCATTCCGATTTTACTGGGGTTTGCGATCGCGCTCTCCTTCATTGGCGCATACCAATTCTCTCACCAGCAAGATTAGGTCAAAAAAAGTTGTTGCCGACGGCGGTCCAATTGCTGTAGCCACCATCAGCAATAATTCAGCTAGAGATTTAGTTGTTAACGCCTCGGATTCTGTTGAATTGCGAGGCAGCGATGAAACTGGGCGTAGTGGATTATTTGCGAGCGAGCTGAGTGCCGCAGGGCTTCCGCATAGCACAGGTAAGGAGAAGCGGGCGATGTTCATGTTGTAGCAACAGGCATTTTGCTGCGAGATGATGCGCTAATTACGGCAGATACCGCAGCAGGCGATCACGCCAACATCACCCTTCAATCCGATAGTATCGTCCTTCAGCGAGGCAGTAACCTCACTACTAATGCCACGGGCACTGCCACAGGCGGAAACATAAATATAGAGACAGGAGCGCTCATCGCTTTTGAAAACAGTGATATTACTGCCAACGCTTTTCATATGTCACCAGCAAACTGCCTATCCTAATAAAACAGGACTGAAATCGTACATTTATTGCTTCAACCTTACTTCGCAAAATAAAGTATTTGCAAAGTAAACTCCTTAGGGAAATAACTCAGTAAGTATACAGGTAATTTTTTATACGACGATTGTTAGCCTTAATTGGAATGAAGTCCGAAATCTTTTCTGTCAAGCCTTGGCAATTTAGTTTAGCGCCGGACATCTCGTTTACATTTCAGGAATAAGGCACGCCTACAGTCATGGTCGAGTTCAACTTTACTTACGACATCAATGTTGGTGTTGAGCAGAGAATTGGTTTTGAGATGGCAGCGGCAATCTGGTCTTCTGTGCTCACAGACGACGTTGAAATTAATCTGCACATTGGAGCAACTTCAGGACTAGATAATAACAACGCCGTTGGTGGGGCCGTTCCTATCTTCTACCAACAACACTACGGTGTTTTTGGAGAATACTATAAGCAGGATGCCACAGTTTCAACAGATGATGAAACGCTCTCCGCTGATGAGCAAGCCCTTGAAAGCTTGCAAGAAGGCAATACTGTTGATTTGAGCGTCTATGGGCAAGTCGTACATGGCAACACTGATATTCTGCTGACCTCAGCTCAGGCAAAGGCGCTAGGGATGGATGAGATTCTGACCCTGGAGAACGGCACCACCTGGGATAGAGACCTTGTACCGGCTACTGGACTCGATGGTTATATCGTCGTTAACTCCAGTTATAACTGGAGTTATGACTACACCCGTGCTGGGGAAGCCGCCGAAGGTACTCTAGATTTCCTCAGCATGGCCCTTCACGAAATTGGCCACAACCTTGGCTTTGTCAGTGGGTTAGACGGCGCGATAGATGTTAAACAGCTCTTTTCTGGCCAGGTTAAGGTAGAAGACTTTACCGTATTAGACTTGTTTCGCCACACTGTAGACACTGCCCATATAGAAAACGAAGATGGCAGCGTCAGCAGTGTGGGTATTGGAGAAAATGCCTACTTTTCGATTGATGGAGGCGTCACAAATCTGGGAGATTTTTCAACGGGAAAAGAGGGTGATGGCTATCAGGCGAGCCATTGGAAGCGCCTAAAAGAAGCAATGGGCATCATGGATCCAACCCTGGCCTACAAAGAGCGATTGAGTCTTTCTGAGCTAGATCTGCAGGCGATAGATGTGCTTGGATGGGACGTTGACTATCAGTCACTAAATACCGCCCTAGACCTAGAATCACTGTTGCTTCAGGCCGAACAAGCGGTCGCTGAAGATTTTGGTTTGGTCAGTGATGCTTTCACAGCGGACAGGATAGAAGGCAATGTTTATTCTTTAGGCTACGGACAGCTATGGCAACTCTTTGAAGAACAAATGCTGTCGCTAGGCTATGGACAACTTTGGCAGGCATTCGAGTTAAGCTACGGCCAGCTTTGGCAAGAGGCGGTCGGATCAGAAGAGGACATGCTGGAGCTAGGGTATGGGCAGCTTTGGCAAGAGTTGGAAAGCCACCTCTTTGAACTAGGGTATGGACAGCTTTGGCAAACTTTTGAAGAAGACATGCTAGAGCTGGGCTATGGACAGCTTTGGCAAACGTTTGAGCTGAGCTATGGTCAACTTTGGCAACAGTTAGATCCTCATCTTGATACGCTGAAAAAAGTAAATCAGGCTGAAAGCGAAAACACAGACTCGATTGCAGATGCTAAGAATGCTGCTACAGATAGCGAAGATACTGAAAGCTCTGTCGTTGCCACAGGTGGCGATGCAGATGATATTTTGGGCGGGGAACAAAACAAAGACTTAATCAGTGGTGGAGCTGGTGATGATCTGATTGATGGTAAGGCTGGTGACGATGCCTTAGTCGGCGGTGACGGTAACGATATTCTGTATGGATTTGACGGAGAAGATAGACTATACGGCGGCACAGGAGATGACTTCCTAGCTGGAGAATATGATAATGACGAGCTACATGGCGAAGAGGGCGCTGATATTCTCTCTGGTGGCTATGGCAACGATATCCTCAATGGCGGCGCTGGGAGAGATTTGCTGAAAGGCGACGACGGCAATGATGTGCTCGACGGTGGCAATGGTGATGATGATATCAATGGTGGCAACGGCCAGGATATCGTCATTGGCGGTAAGGGCCAAGATATTGTTAGCGGTGGCAGGGGTGATGACATAGTTTATGGAGATAGTCACAGTAGCGCAGACAGCATCGGAAACAGCGGTTTAGAAGCGATCGCTCAGCAGACAGAGATGAGCGCACAGAGCGAGAGCGTTCTGGATTTTTGGGTCAGGCTAGAAGCAGAAGATTTGAAGTTGAAAAACTTTAACATTCACGAGCACTCAATTGCCAGTGACAACAAGCTAATTGCCACGGTCGGAGAAGGCACAGCAAGTACCAAATTTTCAGGCCCGACAGGCGTTTACGACATTATTGTCGGCTACTACGATGAGTCTGACGGCAATGGCGAACTCGAACTGTCAGCCGGAAAGAGCAATAACAAAACAGAAGTTGAATGGGATCTAGATCGGCATCTTAGTAATAACTTCATTGGAACTAACAACTTCGTAACGAAGACGATTCGTAATGTTGAGCTAGTATCAGGCTCAGAAATAGAACTAAAGGGCAAAGCAGAAGGCGGTGAGTTTATTCGCATAGACTACATCGATATTGTTTCTACAAGTCTGGACAACGGTAAGTTCTATGACGGTAGTCTATACATACAGAGTCAGTCGAATACTTATTCAGGTAGGGTGGCAGAAGCGGCTTCACTTGGTGGAAATATCGCTTCTGTTGATGATGTAGCTGAGAAAAACTGGCTGAAAAACACGTATGGAACAACTGAAGGCATTATCGAGATTGATGCTCGCAGCAGTCAGTTTAGTATGGTGCTCGATGAGGCTTCTATTGAGGCAAACAAAACGCTGCGTGTAGAAGCTGAAGACTTTAACCTTTCTAGCGGATATCGAGTTGAAAAAAAGGGTGGAGCCTTTTCTGGCGGTGCTGTTATCGCAGATGTCGGCAATGCCAAGGCAACTACCACGTTTGAGGGAGAGTCTGGCGTCTACGATATTTTTGTGAGCTATCTGGATGAGGCATCAGGCAACTCTTGGGCGAGAATTAAAGTCAATGGAGAAACTATAGATGCCTGGAGTTTCAATGCTAACAATGGGTCAACAGAATACCGCTCGGTCGGCACCCAAGTGAGTCTCGATACTGGCGACGAAATTGAGATACAGGGCTGGTCGAGCGGTAGTGAGAAAGCGCGGATTGACTACGTTGATTTTGTTGCTTATGACCCTCTGGCTAAGGAGGTCACAGGTGAAGTTGATAATACATCTGCAAGTGCTGGTACGGCCACAGAAATAACGGATGGTGTCATGGTCGCTACAGGCAACACTATCCGTGTAGAAGCAGAGAGCATGCAGCTATCGGGCAATGCGTCTGACCTGAATGATGGCTTTGGTAGCGGCGGCAATTTTATCAAGTTAGACAGCGACAACCACTACGATTCTCAAGCCTCTACACTCTTCTGGGGAGAAAGCGGCTACTACAACGTAGTGCTGGGTTATTTTGACGTTGAAGAAGGCAGCGCTGAGCTAAGGGTAAGTCTAAACGAAGAGACGCTAGACCAGTGGAGGCTAAACCAAGAACTCGGCGGAGATGATGAAGAACCTAGCATGAGAAACTTCACCACTCGTACGGTTGCAACAGCTGTTTACCTAGAACAAGGGGCAGATGTTCTGCGAATCACGGGTCGAAAAGATGATGATGACACAGGTTTCGTTGACTATCTCCAGTTTATAGAAGTAGAACCTCAAGCGCAGCCACAGCCGACGACGCCTGTCGTCATCAAACCAGAATCTGATGGCAGTAGCGACATCTTAAGAGGCGGACAGGGTAATGATTTGCTGTACGGCGGCGAGGGCGACGATATTATCTATGGTGAAGACGAGTTTGATAGGAGCGCTGGTGCTAACAACAACGACACTCTCTTTGGCGGCAGTGGAAACGACAGACTGTTTGGCAATTCTGGCGACGATATTCTTTATGGCGATGACGAGACGGAAGCTAGCACTTCAGTCAATGGTATTGTTCGCAACGGCAGTCAATATCTGCTAAGTCAGGCTGGGAGCTGGGAGGAAGCGCAGGCAGAAGCTGAAAGCCTAGGCGGAAACTTGGTCACTATCAATGATACGGATGAAGCAGCTTGGCTAAAAGATACTTTCTTAGATGGTCAGGCACTGTGGATCGGTTATACGGACAAAGCCTCTGAAGGGCAGTGGGAATGGATCAGCGGAGAAGATACGTCCTATAGCAACTGGCAGCCTTGGCAGGCGGACGGCAGTGGAGACTATGCTGCGATCGCTGATAGGCACGGACGGTGGGATGATCAAAGGGGTGTTGAAGGCTGGTTTAATCGGGGTAGTTACTGGGCTAAGAACGCAGAGAACAGAGGAATCATTGAGATTCGGCAACCCGAAGAGAAAGGTGGCGACGATACGCTAGAAGGGGGACGAGGCAATGACACATTAAAAGGCGGTATCGGCTCGGATGTTTTGGATGGCTCGAATGCGATCGCCCTGGGTGCGCATGAGCAGGATATTTTGGGTGGCGGACTTGGCGCAGATACTTTTGTGCTTGGAAGCGCCGCTCAAAGCTACTACATTGTCGGTGGCAACAACGACTATGCGCTGATTCAAGACTTTGATGCTTCGTCGGATGTGCTGCAGCTTCATGGGTCGGCTGGTGAATACCGCAGATGGCAGTATCAAGACGACATGTACCTGTACAACGGTAATGACTTAGTAGCCGTACTGGAGAACAATCGAGGGCTCGATCTCAATAGTTCTAGTGTCACGTTTGTCTAGCTTGAGGTTTTTGCATGTTCTCTGAAGAGGTGATTGGAGAACGTTGTCACGACTAAGCAGCCAAATCTTACGTAGCAGATCTGAGCAACTAAAGTAGTCCATTTGACCTTCTCGCTTGGTATACGACACTGTTGGCGGACTGCTTTAGTATGTATGTATGTTCGCTCAGAAAACGAGGGATTTCTTGGAGAGTGTTTCTAATTTTGTGTAAGCGCTTTTTTACTTAAACGGAAAAGCGT
>JBCBIK010000148.1:0-12843 GCA_038524545.1 Cyanobacteria bacterium J06623_4
CGGGGTGAGCAGCCGGGAGCGCAAGCAAAGGGCTGCCGAAGCGTTAGAAAAAGTCGGGCTGGGCAATCGGATTCACAATCGGCCCAATCAACTCTCTGGCGGACAGCAGCAAAGGGTTGCGATCGCTCGGGCAATTGTCAACAATCCGCTCCTGCTCTTGGCCGACGAACCCACTGGCGCACTCGATACGCAAACCACCCAGGATGTGATTGATATTTTCTCGACGCTAAATCAAAGCGGCATTACCGTTGTCATGGTCACCCATGAGCCAGAAGTAGCCCGCCTGACCAACCGGGTGATTTGGTACAGAGATGGCGAAGTGCTGAACCAGCATCTAGACCCAGCAGATTTGGGTAGCGTTACAGCTGTTCCAGTGATGTCTTGAGACAGTTTCTGTGCTTCCGTTCTGGTCTACCTATCCTAGGCGGGCATAACTGCCCGGTCTACCCAAATGGGGTCACAGGTCATCACCAAATCCATCGCTAGGTGCGGAAAGACTCTATTCAGCGGCTCGTAGATCAGTGCGCGTACCCGGTCTACTTCGCCCGCCTGGTAGCTTTCTTCTTGGGAGAGGCTCACGCATAGGTACACCTGCACGTACACCAAGCGGCCCATATTGGTTTGCCGGATGTGATGTTCCTGATGGGGAATGTCTTCCAGCGCAGATGTCACAATCGACTCTACTTGGGCTCGCTGCGATTCGCCGGGCGATCGCCCCATAATTTGTAGGCCATTTTGAACCACTGTCTGCAGCGGTAGCGGTAGCACCAACATGACCAATACCAGTACCAAGGCCGGGTCTGCATAGGGAACGAACCAATCCCAAGCGGTATTTTGCAAAAGCAAGATGAGTCCGAAGGCGATCGCAACGGCTCCGCTGATCACCCCATCGATTAGCCAATTCTTAAAGTCGAGTTCTATTATTTGCGACTGGCTTTGCTTGGCAAATCGGCGCTGTAGCACCGCCATCATCAGGCACCCTGCAGCGGCGATCAGCGCGTACCACAGTGCCACCCCCGCCTCGATGTCACGCCCACCCTCTAGCAGTGCCATCACCGCAGAGAACAGGGCAAACAGCGCCACCAACACAATTGCTACGCCCTTTCCCATGTTGAGGAAGGGTTCAAACATGGCGTAGCCGAAGGGATAGTCGTCGTCGCTGGGGCGCTGAATGAGCTGAGAAATGTAGAGCGACAGTAGCGAAATGGCCAGATGGATGCCTGAAAAGAGGCCATCTAAAAAAATCGCTTCTGAGCGGGTCTTGAGCGCAAATGCTATGCCCAACATGGCAATTGCCGCGTTACCCCACAGCGTCGCCTTTAGCGCTCTGCGCTCGATGCGGTTGGCAGCTGTGATGGCAATGGGAACTGCTGAACGCTCGGTAGAACTTTCGAAAGCGGTTGAGACAGCTTTAGTCATAGAGATGACAGTAACCTGTCAAGAAATGCGTCTATCTCTCACTAGGGTAGCTCAATTGATTTTTCTACCGAAAAAGTCCACCTTTTCAAGCTGCGTTATTCAGCAAGCTGGTCTGCGAAAACCTCTTGTGCAAAGCTGAGCGAGAGCATTTTTAGGTTTTGGTAGCGGTTGTCTTCTAGGTGCTCGGGTGCATACACCTCAAAGCTATTGGGATAGTCATAGACGCCGTCTTTGAAGTGGAAGCCGTAGGTCGCGGAGGAAATGTTGCGCTCGACGAGTCGAACGGGGCCCTCGTCCAAGTTTTCTGTGTAGGGTGAAATATCAGTGAGCTGAGCGGTTTCCAAATCGCGAATCTGCTGCCAGAGGGCGACAAAGCGCTCTTCTGAAACGGCGCTTTCAAATTCTCTGATGGGCTGGTTTTGACCGGCTGCCTGCAATCGCAAGGTGGCTTTAATCTGGCCATCTTGATCGACCAGCGTCGTCTCAAAAATCTTGTACTTTGTCAGGGCGTCAGTGGATGAACGGCCACCTACTACAGACATGCCGAACTGGTGTATGCGCGGTACCGATTTATCCGCATCCGCTTCGGCTGAAAGCGAAAACTTGGGGAGGACTTCTGAGGCGATCGCACTGTAGCCTTCTGGGCCAAACACGGTGAGCCCCAGAGACAGCGCAACAGCGAATAAGCCTAAGCTCTTCACAACTGGGTGACTCAACCGCTGACCTAATGTTTTTCTTTGATATCTTTTCACGTGCTTACCTAGACCTATTCATAACGCTAACGGTATCTATAACTGATGCTTAAAGGTGTTGAAAACCTATCAACAGAGGTTAACTTATCCCCTCGAAAAGCATACCCATATTCCTACTGACATATCTGTTTTGATTAAATCGATGTTCTTAGGTGTTCCCCATGACGTTCTATATCGGCTATTTCGAGCTACTAAGGCCCTTCGCTGAGACAAAATATGCTCTAAACTAGATTGCCTTTAAATGCGCTAGCGTCTAATTAGGATGGTTTTTTGTGTATTGCAGGCGATTCTTTATGGCCAGCGAGTGTAGCTAGTTATAGAGATAAGTGATTGAGGACTGCATCAGTATTCAGAAAGAGGTTCAGCAATCCGTACATTATTCTATTTCTTTACAATTCCTTCTTGAATTAAAGGCTTTTTGCCTCGTTAAGCGCACTTTATTGTTCCCCTTGAGTAAGGCCACGGAACAGAGTAACCATCATCAATACACTTGTTATTCGCAACAATGCGCAGACTTTTGAGATGGAAGAATCTTCCGGATACTTTATGGGATATTCATGATAAAAATCCCTTGCTGCATTGAGGCCGACATGCCTTTTTCCTCAGCCGGTCTTACCTTTGCTAACCAGGTGCTGTCCAACTGTCACAAAAGGCGATAAAACACATCTCCAGGTTGGTTACAGTATTAATTAAATAGATATATCCCTAGTCGCCAGAAGCGATTGATGAGATAGTCGCCAGAAGCGATTGATGAGCAAAAGGAAGGCCATGAAGCGGCTAAATCACTACCGGGCATGTTTGGTTCTGTTGGCGTCTATGGGCGTGAGCGTCGGTCAGGTTACCGAAGCTGCTAGAGCGGCTTCTTTATCAGCGCAGTCAGCCGACCTAAAAGCCAGCAGTGAGAGAAAGGCCGTCAGTCCTGCTGTGCCTCCGGCAATTCAGCAAAACCACAAGCAGAATCGTAAGCAGGACAATCCGCCCGCCGAAACGAGCGAGCCCGCTGCTGACGCCATTGAAGAAGGCATTAACTTCATCCTTCAAAACAACGTAGCCGCGGCCATTGAATCCTTCCAGAGAGCAGTCGATATCGACCCGGGCTCCGCAGCCGCTCAGTACAATCTTGGCCTCGCTCTCCGGCAAGACAATCAGATGCAGGCGGCGGCTACGGCCTTTTGGCAGGCTACCCAGGCGGATCCAGCGCTGACCCTTGCCTATGTGAACTTAGGTGCGGCCTTGCTAGAGGGCGACAACTTGGACCAGGCGGAAACCTATCTGGCCCGTGCGATTGAGCTGGAGCCGGAGCTGGGCCTAGCGCACTACAATTTTGGGTTGTTGCAGCGCCGCCGCGGCAATCAGGCGGCTGCTTTTTCGGCTTTTTCAGAAGCGATCGCTCATAGCCCATCCGCGCCAGAGTCGCACTATCATATCGGACTGATTTATCAGGAGCAGGGAGAATACGCCCAGGCTCAGCGCGCGTTTGAAAATGCGATTGACATAGACTACGACTATCCAGAAGCACACTACAACTTAGGTGTGTCGTTTATTCGGCAAAACAGCCCAGAAACGGCCATCATTGCCTTTACACGAGCAAGCGACCTCAAGCCAACCTTTGGCCATGCTCACTACGCCAGGGGATTGGCGCTAGCCGAGCTAACGCGCTACGAAGAAGCCAAAGAACAGCTACAAACCGCCAGCAACATCTACATCGCGCAAGGGCAGTCCCGGTGGGCTAACATTGCACAACAGCAAATTGCGCTGATTGAAAATATCCAATCAGCGCAATAGTCAGTTATTTGACCGCAGTCTTTGACCTTTAGCCGCGAAAAGTGATAGGCCGCTAAACGTCTAGCTCAAACGCGCGAGGATTACCGCTTTCTAAAAGCGCAAGGTTGTTCTTCAGCTGAGACCAAACTAGACCTGCGCTCAGCAACACCAGCGGTGCTGCCATAGCGTAGGCGATCTTTGGCGTAAAGCCAAAGATGCACATTCCGGAGGCCAGGAAGACACAGCTACCTAGGCAAATGCCTAGGAAAGGAAGCTGCAAATCAAAGCCCTGAAGCTTTGAAATTGAGCGGGTAGAGCGCTTTTTATACCAGTCGTCAACGGCTCCTTTGAGAACGGCGGAAAAGGCTGCGCCAGCGGTGATAGCAATAAACAGACCCGCTGCCAGCATGAAATAGGGTGGGGTTTGTGAGTAGTACATGGGAGCTCGCTTCCGAATGTGAGTGGGTGTGTGGGAGACAGATTAATATGAACAAATATTAACCTGTTTTGACCCCTCAGCGGCTGTTCGTTAGCTGTTCGTCAGCTGTAATGCGCCTGCGAGTTCGGAGGGGACTAGGGCAACCGCTCGCTCTTTTGAGAAGTCTGCGATCGCATCCCACGCAGCCCCAAACAATCGATTTGGCTGCAGATCGTCTTTCACCAAGCTCCATAGCCGCTGCACTTCTTCTGTGTGCAGGCGGTTATCTTCGGTGAGGGCGAGCAGAATTTGTCGCCTGAGGTATTGGCCCTCTTCGGTCATGAGGAATTGAATGCCTAGCCCTGCTGTGGGGATAATGTCAAAGCTCTGGTCGGAGCGGGCAATTTGCAGCAGATTTTCTAATCGCTGCCACTGGAAGCGGCCATCTTTGAAGAGGACGTCGATCAGGCGGCGGCGAAGGGCTGGTGTCTCTGCGGTGAGCAGGCGACGCGCTACGTAGGGGTAGGCGATTTCAATAATCTTGAAATTTGGGTCTAGGCTGAGGGCAAGGCCTTCTTGCGTGACCAAAGAGCGAATAATCAGCGCAAACTTGGCAGGTACCCGAAACGGGTACTCGTACATGATTTCTGAAAACTTGTCTGTCGTCGACTTGAAGTTGAAGTTGCTGACGCTGGCTCCGATGGCGTCTTGAAACACAGTTTCTAGGGCGGGCACCAGCGGACGAACGTCCACATCCGGCATCAAAAATCCTAGCTTTACGAAGTCGTTTGCCAAGTCTTTGTAGTCGCGGTTAATTAGATGTACGACCGAGTCGACTAGGGTTTCTTTGGTGGTTTGGTCTAGCTGGTCGGTCATGCCAAAGTCGATGTAGGCCATGCGCCCATCTTCCATGGCAAACAAATTGCCGGGGTGGGGGTCCGCATGGAAAAAGCCAAACTCCAACAGCTGCCTGAGCCCAGATGAAACGCCAATCTCGACGAGATCGCTTGTCGCTAGCCCAGCAGCTTTAACCTTTTCGGTATCAGTCAGCTTGAAGCCGTTTATCCACTCCATCGTCAGCACGCGAGCGCTGGTGTAGCGCCAGTAGATGGCAGGGACTTTCACAAGGGGTTCATCTTGGAAGTTTGCAGCGAATTTTTCGGCGTTTCTCCCTTCGTTGAGGTAATCCACCTCTTCGAATAGCTTGCTACCAAACTCATCGACAATCAGCGTCAAATCGTGGCCTAGGTTTAGCGGTAGCCAAGGGGCAATCCAGCCGGCAGCCCATCGCATAATGTATAGATCGCGGCAGATGATGGGCATGAGGTTGGGACGCTGCACTTTCACGGCGACTTCTTCGCCGCTGTAGAGCCGGGCTCTGTACACTTGGCCTAGGCTCGCAGCCGCAACGGGCTCCAAGGGAAAAAAGCTGTAAATCTCTTCGGGTGTACGGCCCAAATCGTTGTAGATGATTTGGCGGGCAATGTTGCTGGAGAAGGGGGGAAGCTGGTCTTGCAGCTTGATTAGCTCGTCTAAGAAGCTGGGTTTGATTAGGTCGGGTCGTGTAGAGAGTGCCTGGCCTACTTTGATAAAGGTTGGACCCAGCTGGGTTAGAATCTGCCTGAGACGAATGGCTCGCCTTTCTTGGTTAGCTTCGCTACGCTTGAAAAGATGGTCAGACAGTAGCGCGATCGCAAAGGTGCCCAGCATCCAAGAAACCGTCAGCGTGCGCCAGATAATAACGAGTGGCCGTCGCCTGTAGTGTTTAGCAATCGCCTGCCAGTCGTAGCGACGCTTCCCGTGAGGTTCGGCAGCATTTCCAGGGGCAGTAAAGTCAGTCATAGTAGGTGATACGTGGCCGCAGCCTTTGTATTCTTCTTCATTGTAGTATACAAAAATACAAAAAACTTAAGGGCACAGGCGGATTTCCGTCCTGCGAAAATACCTCTTTAGACACTGTCTTTTCAGCCTGATTGCTTCAAAAGTGAGACTAGGAATTTACGCTTGCTAGGTAGGGTTCCCCGATGCCTTGGCAGGCTGTCCTGCTGGTAGAGAAGGTTCTTCTGAGATCTGTTTTTTGGCTGTTTTGAATGATTGAACCGAGCTTGATTGGGATGCTGTGGGCGGTTGGGATGATGGCGATCGCAATTGGCATATCTAGCTGGCAGCGGCTGGGTCTGACAAAGTCGCTGGCTGTAGCAACGGTAAGGACGATTGCGCAGCTGCTCTTTGTAGGGGTTTTTCTGGCGGCTATTTTTGCGAGTCGTCAGCCGCTGGCTGTGATTGCGGTGCTGGTTGGGATGGCTACCATTGCAGCTGTCGTTGCCCGCAACCGAATCGATAAAGACTTGCCGAGATTGTTGAAGTGGGTCTGGCTGGCGGTCTTCATCAGCGGCTTCACGACGATGGTGTATGTGAACCTATTGGTGATTCGCCTCGATCCTTGGTATGACCCGCGCTACCTGATTCCGCTGACGGGCATTGTGCTGGGGAATGCGATGACGGCGGCTTCTATTTCTGGGGAGCGGTTGGTGAAGGCGCTGCGAAATAACCGAATTGAGATTGAAACGCACCTTAGCTTGGGGGCGACGGCTACGCAGGCGATCGCAACTTACCGCAAGTCGGCTGTCACTGCCGGACTCATCCCGACGATGAACGCCATGATGGTCGTGGGATTGGTCACGTTGCCAGGCACGATTACAGGGCAGATTCTGGCGGGCGCGGATCCTTTGGTGGCCGCAATTTACCAAATTTTGATTATGTTTATGCTGGCACTTGCCAACCTGATTGCAGCATTGGTGGTGACCTACGGTATTGCCAGACAGTTTTTTACGCCTGCGATGCAGCTAATTGACCCAAGACACTGATGGGTCCTAGAACTTTCGGAAGACGCTAGCAGGCCTCCGGGCGTGCTTTAGGTGTCTTGCTCTCGAACAAAGCCATTCAGGTCTGGTCGATAGCGGGCCATGAAGTCGCCTTCGGCGCTGTAAAGCTCGACAGGGATTTGGGCCTGGGTGCTCAGTAGGGTAATTTGCTGGAGCAGCTGATTGCTCTGGTCGATATATTCGGCTTCTGAGACGATTTCTTGTCGCTGATCGGGCGGGGTAATGGACTGGTCTACGACCACGTCGTAGCCCTGAAATAGGTCTACGCGAACGCTTTTTCCCTGTACTGAGTAACTACATTTTTGAGTGGCTGTGACGCCACAAACCAGATAGAACCCAGGTTCTACAGGCTGAAAGTTGAACGCGACTTCTAGGCTCTCTTCTGAGTTGCCTAGGGCGGTGGAGTAGCGCTGGAGTAGCGCTTCTACTTCGGAATGGGCCAGGGATGTATCGGGTACTTCCTGCAGCTGGTTGATGGCGTTTTGCCAGTTTTCGACAGCGACGGTCCACTGACTGTCGGTTTCGGCGCGCTGGGCGGCAGCGGCTAGTTGCTTAGCGCTTGATAGGGTGCGATCGCCACTGCGCTCTATCTCGGTTCGCTCACGGGCTGCTTGATATTGCTCGTCGTATTCGGGCAGTAGCTGCTGTGCTTCGGCGTAGGCCTTAGTTCCCTGGGGGATTTGTCTTAAGTTGCCGACGGCTTGTTCCCAGTCGGCGAGGGCGGCTTCCCAGTCTTCTAGGGAGCTGGCAACCTCTACCCGCTTGGTGCCGCGACTGGCTGCCTGCTGGGCCTGAATCAAGGCTGCTTCTGAGCTGGATTCGGTTTCAATCCGCACCAAAATGGTCGAAAGGTTTGCGCGGTATTCCACCAGCTTGGTGTCGGCAAGCTCACGTACCGGGCTGTCGGCGGGAACTGCGGATAGCAGGTTGATAGATTCTCGCCATTCGTCGGCGATTTCTCGCCAGGTGGATTCTGAATGGGGGGGATTTTGAGATTTCACGGCGGCGCTGTAGGCCTTACCTTGCGCTTCGGTGACTAGGTCGAGCGATTCGATTTGGTACTCATATTCTGGCAAGATCTCTTGGGCTTGACCGTAGTAAGGTGACCACACCGGAATAGGGTCTAGTAGGCGGATAGAGCCCTGAAGCTGCTGTTTGGATTCGTTGACGGCTTCTAGGGTGTTGTCTACCCGCAGTTTGCCGAGTGCTTCATCCCCTTGGACTTGGGCGGTTTGAATGCGATCGCATCGACCAAACACGCAGGGCCGACTCAAAATAAAGCCCAAAATACCGGCTACCAGCAGTCCAAAGGTGCCGACAAACAGCCAGGGGTTGCCTTGAGACTGTTGGCGCCACTGCTCCCGCTGACGCTGCACTTCGCCTTCGTCGATGACGCCCACTTCTTCGTAGAGCTCATCGGTTTCGTCGTCGGTTTCCACGTCCTCTAGGTAGTAATCCGATTCGTCGTATTCACCGTCTTCGTATTCACCGTCTTCGTTTTTTCCGTCTTCTACATCGGCGGAGATGCCGTCAGCGGTGTCAGCATCAGCATCGGTGGAATAGTCGGCGTCGGCATAGTCCGCCTCGGAGTAATCTGCCTCGGGATAGTTGGCGTCGGCATAGTCCGCCTCGGAGTAATCTGCAACGGCGTAGTCTGCAACGGCGTAGTCTATACCGGCGTCACCCGGTAGGTTGGAGGGTGGGTCAATTTCGAGGGTGAAATCGGTGCTGGCCGCATCGTCAACGGCAGCGATGGAGAAATCATCCGCTTCGCCTTCGAAGCCATCTTCGCCAAAGTTTGTCAGCCCGTAGCCTGCTGCCAGCGCTGACATGTCTAGAGCATCGGAAAGCTCATCTTCTGATAGGGTTTCTGGTGCGATCGCAGTTTCCGTTGCACTAGCAGTTTCCGTTGCACTAATAGCTTCTGCGCTGGCGTCGCCACCGTCGGGCAATTCTTCAAGAGAGTCTGAAGACGCTGTCTCAATTTCGGTGTTTTCTGCTTCCGGTTCTGCTTCGACCGGGTCAGTATCTGCTGCGATTTCTAGTACGGTCTCTTCTTCAGCTTGCTCAGCTAGTACCGTTTCGGCAACAAAGACGTCAGCTAGCGGCGCATGCTCCTCTAGTTGTGAAGCTGTAGCGGGTTCTTCTGGTGAAAGTTCTCTTTCGGACTCTTCTAGAAGAGCATCTTCAACAGAGATTTCCTCGGTGGGTGATGCTTCGATTGTTTCGGGTGCGATCGCTCCAGCTGCTTCTGGGATGGCAGCACCTTCTTGCTCTTCAACTTCTTCTTGTTCAATAGAAGACTCGACTGAGTCTTCAGGGAAGGAATCGCCCACAAAGAGTTCATCTATCGACAGGCCATCGGGAGAAGGCAGCTCATCTAAGACAGGTTCACTTGCTAGGTCTTCATGAGAAGAGACTAGCTCATCAAGTGAGAGGTCTGTTTCCTCTAATGAGTTGGCAATATCGACTGTTGTTTCTGAGCTATCTGCAGTATCGGATAAGGGTTCTTCTAGCTCTGGGGTCTCTGTTGCTGCGATGCTTTTATGCTCAAGAGTACTCTCAGGCGATGTCTCGGATAAGAGGGACTCTAGGCTGACCTGTTTTGGCTGATGGCCGTTTTCAGAATGTACCTGCTCGTTCTCTGACTCGTTCTCCGACTCATTCTCTGATGGCTTTTCTTCTACCTGCTCAGTTTCTGTGATGTTGCCATTGCTTCG
The DNA here is from genome assembly GCA_038524545.1 of Cyanobacteria bacterium J06623_4. Classification (GTDB taxonomy): domain Bacteria; phylum Cyanobacteriota; class Cyanobacteriia; order Phormidesmidales; family Phormidesmidaceae; genus Phormidesmis. The sequence goes on from JBCBIK010000148.1 coordinate 9,959, forward strand.
TGAATTATCCTCAAAGGCAAAAATACCTAAGCTGCTGGTATCGTTGCTGCCAATGGTTTCAAAAGTGGTGTTTTCGAGCTGGACGTCGTTAGTTTGTGGCGCAGTAACGTCAAACAGATCGATACTTTCGGGCGCGCTGACTAGCGGGGTTTCGGTTGCGGCGAAGGCGGAGGAGAAATCTACTTCGGGCAGTGATGAAAGGCTGGAAGTCGCCGCTACTGTGGGCAGCTCATCGGCCAAGTCAAAAAAGTCTGTGGTTGCCGGGCTACTCGTAACAGCGCCTGAAGCAGGCAGTTCTACTGTAGGCAAATCCAGCTCAGACGATGCCAAGGTAGGCGCTTCTCCAGGCAGAGAAAGTTCTTCTGGCGTCTCAGGGATGATGACTTCAGGCGCATTCAATCCTTCGGATAGGTCTGCTTCTAGGTCGGCGCTGATGCTGATTGGCTCGTTAGAAATAGCTGTAGAGGCGTCATCCAAGTGGGCTTCTATATCCTGACCTGACCCCAGATCAAGCGATAGGTCAGCCCCTGACTCAAGACGCTGCTCAAGGCTGCGAAGGCTTTCGGCATCGTCAGTATCTTCTAGTGCCAGAGTCAAATCCATCTCAGGCTCTAGGTCGAGCGGCAAATGGTCAGCCGCTAACTCTGAGAGTACCAAGTCTTCTTCGCCCTCGGGCAGCGAAATTACAGCCGGTGGCTCACCCGTTTCTCCAGACAAAATTTCCTCAAATACCAGACTTTTATCCAGCTTGTTACGCTCTGGTGAGGTGTTGCTTTGGGAGATATTGTTTAGCTTAGCGTCGGCGCCTTCTATCGGTAGCGTGTCGGCTAGCTCTGCGACCGATATGCCGTTTCCGTTTAGCTCAGTTTCTAGCTCCTCTGAGTGGGTTTCTGGCGCTTCTGCTTCTGCCTCGTCTATGCTGGCATCGCCAAAAAGATCATCAAATCCGTCGTCTACTTTCCAGGTAAACGAGCGCATTGTGAAAGGTTTGGCTTCACTCAAGTGCTTGAGGTATAGCTGCACCGCCACTTCATCAATAGAATCGGAAATATCGGCGACTTCTTCTGGTAGCCCGGTTGTGTCAAATTGGTCTCGCAGATGTTGCTCTAGCCAGTCTAGGGTGTCTGACGCTCTCGGTTCTGCCTTCGCACTATCTAGTGGATACTCCACCAGCACCATGACTTTTTCGCGACCGAGGGTGCAGCGGGCCGTGGTATCGGGCGGGGTATCACTCTGCTCAGCCAGTGCCTGAGTCAATTCTGCTGACAAGGTATCGAAGGTAAGTGCAGACATAGAACGGGAGCATTCACACAGAACGCTAATATTTCTAAGATAAAAGATCGTTGAGAGCGTCAAGTTGAGGATAGACGATTTCGGCCAACTGTTCGTACAAGCGGTAGGTCTTTCCCTCTTGAGAGGGTAGGCTACAGCCTCAACATGAGCAAGTTAATGGATTGCTGGTATCCCAGTCTTCACTAAAGAACAATAAAAATTGATTTGCAAAACCGTAAATTCATCTAATTGAATAGTTTTAATGATTTAAACGTTGCTACTGCCAGACCAACTGCTAAAAGTAATTACTACTTCAAGCGTGTTAGCGCGCTGTCAGGCTGAATGACCCTCCGTAGAAGCGAATCCGCCGATTGGGGGTGAATGCAGCATCCCCTCAACATAGACCTCAGCATAGAAGTGAACCCGCATAGATGAGGAAATGAATCAACCATGGACATTTTGATTGTGGAAGATGAGGCTGACATTGCCGAACTCATTAAGCTCTATCTGTCTAAGGAAGGATTTACTTGTCATATTTGCCGGGATGGTAACACTGCACTTGAGCGCTTTAAAGTGATTCAGCCGGATTTAATTATTTTAGATCTCATGTTGCCGGGGTTAGACGGCTTGGAGGTTTGCGCTAGAATTCGCCAACAGCAAGAGGCGCAAGATCCTTACATCATGATGCTGACGGCAAAGGGTGAGGAAATAGACCGGATTATTGGCCTCTCGACGGGCGCCGATGACTACATGGTGAAGCCATTTAGCCCGAGGGAGCTGGTGGCCAGGGTTCGAGCTGTGCTCAGGCGAAGCCTCAGAAGCAACCGGCAGACTGCGACTTCCACCTATCAGACCGCCCACTTCACTGTGGATGTTGACCGGCGAACTGCCAGTCACATTCCCAGTCAACTATCTAGTCAAGTGTCTAATCAAGGACCTAGCGGACACAATGAGCCGGGCCTTGGGCCGGGACTTGAGGCAGAGGATGCCCAAACCGCGCTCAAACCAGACATCTCTCGCCCGAAGGACTCAACTGCAATATCCTCACCCTCAAATTTAGAACTCACGCCGCTGGAGTTTGACTTGCTGGCGACCTTTATGAGCTATCCCGGGCGGGTGTGGAACCGGGCTCAGCTGATAGAAAGACTGTGGGGGAATGACTTTTTTGGGGATGAGCGGGTGGTTGATACGCATATTGCACGTCTGCGTAAGAAGATAGAGCCCGACCCTTCTTCTCCGACATTTATTAAAACTGTTGTCGGTGTGGGATATCGATTTGAAGATTGATGGGGATAAAACTCAGCCCGAGAGCAGCTTGGCCGGTGGATTGAGGCGTCGAGCTAGGACGTCATCGACTGGCTCGGAGAATGCTACGCTGCGCAGTCGGCTGCTGGTGTCGCAGCTGATTGTTTTGGCGGTGACTGTTAGTACGCTGGCAACGGTGAGTCGGCTGTCGACGCCGCGCTACTTTGTGGTGACTTTTGAGCGGATGGAGCGCCAGGGTGTACGGATTCAGCAGGTGGTGAAGGGTCAGCTGCTACAGGGCTTTGAACGTGCTTGGATTCGGGGCATGCTGTGGTCTTTGGTGTTGGGTGGGTCGACGGCGGGGGCGG
>JBCBIK010000149.1:0-12820 GCA_038524545.1 Cyanobacteria bacterium J06623_4
TTGATATCTCCGCCTGGAAGACTCCCTGACAGACTCGCTGCCGAGACCTGACCCGAGAGCACGACCTGTCCGCCCGAGTCGGAAGGGGAGTAGTCTTCTCCGACGAGGCGAACGGTACCGTCTAGTGTGGTGACTAAGTGAGTGGCTGAGTGAGCGCTGCCACCGGTAAGCATCTCACCTAGGCTGGTGGGCACCACTGCCTGATTGGGTACTGAGGTTGGCTCGGCAGCTTCCTCAAGTGGGGCAATCTCAAAAGATAAGAGGCGATCGCTTTGGCTTAGCCTGACTAAATTTTCACCGTCTACCGCTGCGAGGGTGATATTTCCAGCAGGTGCTGTGAGCTGCCCTTCGTTTACCACCGTACCGCCGATGAGCTGAATGGACTCCCCTGCCTGAACGCTGAGGTCGCCTTGGTTCACGATGCTGCCGGGCGCTGACCCATCGAAATAGAAAGTGGTTGGTTTGCCTGTCAGTTCTGTGTAGTTTTCTGTTGCCGGAGTTAGCTGACTATCGTCGAAGCCGAGGTGGGTTGCCGTGGTGGCTGTAAATCCGCCCGGTAGGTTTAGATGGCTATTTGGGCCTAATAAGATGCCAGCGGGATTGACCAAATATAGGTCGGCGTTACTGCCTGTCACCTGCAGGGTGCCGTCGATGGTCGACGCCTGCTGACTGTTGATACGGCCAATGACATTTTGTACATTGGCCGTGGTGATGAAATTGGCCGTTTGCTCAGCTGCTAGGTCAAACTCTTTGAAACTATGGAAAAGATTAGCCTGGTCGCTAGCGTGCTGCCCGCCAGTGATATCAATGCGATCGCCATCAACTTCTGTGTAGGTAGCGGTTGCGTCTGTCGCAGCGATGACTTGCGCGGATGCAGCAGTCACCGGAAAGAAAGCGCCCAAGAGAGGCAGTAGCGCAATGGATGTTTTTCGGTTTAGAAGCGTAGAATATGCTGAGTGTGTAGAGGCGCTATTCACGTCTGAGACCGAATAAATGATGACCTGCCAGAGAGAACAGAGATAAATCGCTGTCTACGGCTGTAAAATCAATAATTCCCAAATTTAAGGTCTTATCCGCGCTTTTTCTATAAACTATCAGCGTTTTACAGAACGAGAAACTTTGTTTGAAAACAGAATTTTTTCATCTTTTTGTGTAAGAAAAGTAGCGAAAGTAAGAAAATGATTTAAACGTCCAGTATCTCAAGTGCAGGTTTGAAGAGAGGAGCATATGAACACCGTAGATAGTTGGCAGAACTGGGTATTCACCATCGGATATCTTTCGTTTTTGGTATTAATCATTTGGCAAGTTATTAAGCCGAGACAGTCTTAATAGTTTTGGGTGAAGGCCTCTCCGGACTGGTCTCCCAATGTTCTTTTGTGGGTGGGGCCACCTGCGATTGTGTCACTGATATAGCCACGAAGCCCTGTGGACAAGAGAGAATTTAATTGTCTCCGTTTTACTTCTTTTTGCAACTTAGGAGAGAACGGCCTAGCTGCTGAAAAGTGCCTGGCGATAGGAATCTACGGCATGTGTCATGGCAGCGAATGAGTGCTTGTGAGGTTGTTATGTATCAGTCTTATTCTCGGTCTCGGTCTGGCGTTGTTACTAAAACAGAATCAAGTGTTGTTTGGGGCAAGCTTCTGTTCAATTTGGTGTCTATTCCCTTTGTGCTTTTGTTGATGGCACTAGTAGCCACTCAGATAATATCTGTGCGCAACTACGCGGCTACTGTTGAAAGTCAAGAGACGCAGCCGGATGCGTTTATCCATGAAAAGAATTTCTATTAAGGGAAGATGTGATTATGTTTTGTTTAAGTCGTCCGCTGGGGTTGGCGACGCGTTTAGCGCTTGCTTACTATCCGCGTTTGACCCATTGATGATGGGGCCTCGGGTGGCGGGATATCTGGCGGCTGACAGCGTCGTAGCGGGCTGGTCGATACTGGGCAACCGGCGGTGGTGAGGTCTGACGTGGGGAATGAGCGAGTGGGGCTTTTCTAGGCCGTGGGCTTCCATTAGTGCCTGATCGCCCATGATGTCTATTGGGTCGCCATCGGCGATGATTTGGCCATCATCTATGAGCAGGATGCGATCGCAGACCTCTAGCACAAATTCCAAATCGTGGGCTGAGATGAGCAGTGTCTCGGTGGACTTTTGCAAAAAGCCAATGAGCCGTCGCCGAGTGCGCAGGTCTAGGCTGGCGGTGGGTTCGTCATACATGACAACGCTGGGCTGCATGGCGAGTAATCCAGCGATCGCAACCATCTGCTTTTCTCCGCCTGAGAGATGATGTGGTGCTCGGTCTGCGAGTGGTTCTGTTCCTGTGACGCTGAGCGCCTGCTGCACTCGCTGGTCAATGGCTGCTAGCGTGAGCCCCATATTCTGCGGACCGAAGGCAATATCTTCCTTGACGGTGGGAGAAAACAGCTGGTTGCTGGGATCTTGCAGTAGCATGCCGACTTCTGGCCGAAACTCGCCTGAGATCACGGGCTTTCCCATCAGCTGAATCTGACCGGCGGTGGGTGTGAGCAGACCACACAGCAGCATAAATAGCGTGGTTTTTCCGCAGCCATTGTGGCCGATGATGCCTACTCGCTGACCGGCATAGATGCGGGTGCAGAGCCCTTGTAAAACTGGTGTACCCGTTGAATAGTGAAAGCTCAGTTGTTGAATTGCGATCACTTCCTTTTCATCTCTAACTGAGCTGTTTAGAGACGGTTTGATTAAGCCTAGAGTCATCCTATTGTCCTGTTCGTTTCGTCGAGCGCTATTTTGTTAAGTGTTGTATTGTTGAGCGCTGGCTTATTAAGTGCGATGTCATCAAACGTGATGTTGTCTTAATGTGATGCTGTTTTTATGTTCTCGAAGCGTTGTTTTATTGTTTACTGCACCTTTTACCGCACTAATTTTTTACCGCATCATCAGAGCGAACTCTGCGATGACAAAGCTTAGGGCTGCTGTGGCTACTATACCGGTCAAGATTGCGCTACTGCGATCGCTGGGCTGCTGCGCAACTAGCTGCGGTTGCTTTAGCTGGCCGTAGCCCCTAAGCTGCATGGCTTTGTAGATGCGTTCGGAACGCTCGTAGCTACGAATGAGCAGCGTTCCGAGTAGCCGAGAGAGCTGCAGGAGCGTTTGTCTGTTTGGACGGAGCCACTGCCGCTTTTGGCCAAACCCGCGTAGCTTCATAGATTGTTGCATGGTAGCGAGCATTTCGGCAGTTTCAAACAGATAGCGGTAGCTGAGCAGCGTCATATCGGCGAGGAGTGGTGGCAGTCCGAGTGATCGCATGGCCCGCAGCAGCGTCAAAAATGGCGTCGTTCCTAGCAAGATAAATCCTAGCGTCAAAATAGACAAAAACCGACCGACCACCAGAGCCATTGCCGTCAAGCCTTCATAGCGTAGGGCAAGAGGACCCCACTGCGACAGCACCGTTTCCCCTGCTGTAAACGGAAGCACCAGCACCACGGTCAGAATGAAAAGGCCAGGATAGCGTAGCCGCTTGAGTAAAAAAGAAAGTGGCAGACCTGAAGCTGCGTAAATGATCGCTGTGAGGCAGAGCATGGGCGCCACCAGCGCCAAGTGCCTAACGGCGGCAAAGCCGAACATCAATAGGCCTAGGCTCAACAGTTTTAGCCGGGGTGTCCAGCTGTGTAGGTGCGATCGCCCTTCTACATAGGTTTCAAAATTTGCTAGGGCCATAATGCTTCACCTTTTCTCTGTTAGTAGTTCTGGCTTTACTCGCTGCAAAAATACGGCCAACATCGCTGTGAAGCTCCCTTCAAGCAACGCAAGGGGAAGATGCATTAACGTCAATGTGATAACAGCTCGCCGTTCGGTATCGACATCGAAGCTGGCTGGAAGGGTCGAAATAACAATCCCCATAAAAATGAATGCCGTTAACGCCAATCCAAGCGCACCCCCTAGAAAGGCAAATATGCCTGTGGTTGTTGTGCTAGGAACGTGATGGCTAGTGGGCTGATCGCCGGCTAGATCGCTTTTGGTCGGTTTGCGTGAGAACCACTGCAGACTAAAAAAGCGCAGCTGAAAAATGTGATGGGCTAGCAGGGCAGGGATGCCTAGCATGACTGCGTTGATCCCAAGTGTCGTCAGGCCGCCGTGACCGACGATCAAGGCCTGAAAAAACAGACCGACTAAAATAGCCAACGGCGCAAAATATCCAAGAACAACGCCTAGCAGACCATTTAAGAGAAAATGAACGCTAGAAGGCGGAATGGGGATATAAATAGATGACGCAACGAAGAAAGTGGCTGTCAGCAGTGAAGCTTTGGGAATTTGGGGGGCTGGATTGCCCCATTTATGAATTTGCCGGAGTGAATACCAAGTGAGTAAACCCGTGAGGCCGTAGCCTGCTACGCAGACCTGTGCAGGAACAATGCCGTCAGGGATATGCACTATGCCTTGCCTCCCGAGGCTTTACCCGAGAAAAACAAAGCCGTGCCAACAAATCCCCAAACGATAGCTGCGATCGCAATCCATCTTTGCATAGGGCCTGCTGCGCTGAGCCCCGACTGAGCATTGGCTAGGGCAGTCTGTTCACCGACGGTGAAGCTAGTGGTATGGCCATGGCCGGCCTGCCTCACGGTGACCTCCCAAAGGCCGGGCTGTTGCGCATCAGGTGTAAAGGTATATCGACCGGCCTCATCGGTTTTTGCTGTTATCCAAGGGGTTTGCAAATCGGCAGGAGCGTAAATAAGCACCTGCGCGTCAGACATGGGTTCTCCTGTCTCGAAGTTAGCCTGAATTTCTGTCGATTGGATGATGTCAATTTGGCTGCCGTGGGCGTGTGCTGCCGGGAGGCCGCGTTCGAGTGCAGTGCTGAGCACAGTGCTGATGAATGCGCCAAAAATGATTGCCAACAGTCGTAATTGCATTAGCTTAGAGGCTCTGTGATCGACGAGCTAGCGGTTGATAGGTCAGTGGCACTGCAATGACCTTCTCCAACATGACCTAGGCTTGATAGAACTGTTTTTAAGGTTTCGTACTCTGTGTCGCTCAGCTGTGCTTTGAGCGTTTTGCTGTCGGTAACGAGTTCGTTATTTTCGGCGATCGCAGCTAACGGCTCAAAGCCCAATGCGCCCTGATTGATCTTGTCTTCTGTAGGGGCTTCTCCATCGCCAAACACGTGGTCAAAGTGAAATGTCGCTTCGACTTCAGCCGTGTCACCCTCGGCTAAAATTCCCTTTCGCGTATCACCGACAAAATCGCCGCAGTTGAATGCGATCGCGTCTTCTATCCCGATTTCAAAAGGAATGGTTTCGCCTGCTTTGGTCGCCTCACCAATCATCAAAATTGAATAGCCTGCTGCCGGCCCCGTCTCAGCTGGTGAGAGCGTCCAGGCCAACGCATTATAGCGTCCGCTTTTGGCCCCGTCGAACTGGGTGACAACGGCCAAAGGCGCATCAGGCTGCTCGGCTGCTAGGTCTACTGTGACAGGTTCGGCGGAGGAGATTTGGTGGGCTGCTTCGAGCGGTTTGCCACTCTCAGCTTCAAAAGGCACTTGAGCTTGACTAACAACAATATCGTCTAAGGTGGTATAGACATGATCGAAGCTAATCTGCCATCCATCTCTGTCGGTGAAACCCTCCCGGACAAAGGATTCACCATTGGCAACAACAAGCAGCGTTCCTTGTTCATCGCTGGCTTCGACTGGTGATTGAGCCACTTCTTGCTGGCAGCTCACCATGAGCGGAATAAAGGGGGCCATTATCAGTAGTGCCAAACCGTTGCGGCATCGGTTGTGGCCTCGCTGATGAGCAGTCCCTGTCATGTTAGCTCGTACGCCGGTATTCATATGTTGTTTCGTCCCTTCCGACTAAATTCATTTTGGGCTCATTTTGGTGATAGTGCTTACTGGGATCCGTCTTTTTCGCAGGCTTTTGTGTAGTTCCCTTCCTGCGCGTCCTTGCTTCGGACATTCTTTGCTTTAGACGTGTGTAGCGTCAGTGCGGATGCGAGCAGAGCATAACAGCTATGAGCGTTCAGCTACGATGATGAAGGACCTGCAGCAATCTTTGCAATGCCCTAGGGGGGGATCCAAGCGCATCTTCAGATTCTTCTTAGAATGTGTAGCAGCGAGTCTAGAAAAATTTTGCCTACGTAAATCCTTATGTCGATTCTGCGAGGCCTCCAAGTTGGATTCGCTATGCTGTTACCAGTTAAGAGCGCATTCTAACGGCACATCAACGACACAATAGCTTTTACTCAACTTCACTTAAATTATGCAGATTTAACAACTTTGCTTTTATTTGCTTATACCTGCGCTTAAGCCTCTTGTGTATGCACCAGTGAGAGAGACTGTTCTTTCAACACATTTTTTATATTGATTTATTCCTATCAGTCTTTTCCAAACTATCTTGTTACTCAGTGAAGCCAACTTCAACTTCTGATTCAGTCGTACTTTCCGCTTCAGATCTTTCTATTTCGAGCAAGGCTATTTCCGATCATCAGAAACAACATCATTTGCATCCTCACGTTCACAGTGAGGACTCTCTGCGAAAAATTGTTAATCGTCTTTCTCGTTTAGAAGGACATGTTCGCGGGATTAAAACGATGGTGCAAGAGAATCGCCCTTGCCCAGACGTGCTAGTCCAAATTGCAGCCGTACGGGGCGGATTAGACCGGGTAGCGCGTGTCATCTTGGACGAACACCTGAGCGAATGCATTACGCGCGCAGTAGATGAAGGCAATATTGAAGCCGAGGTCGATGCGCTGAAGGCTGCGCTAGACCGGTTTATTTAAAGTTCAACCGGTTTAGCTAACAGATAAACACTGTCAATGGCTGCGTTTTGCTTAATACTCGACTGTTACGGGCGTATGGTCGCTGGGTTTTTCTAAGCCGCGCGGGGTGGTGTCGATGGTGCAGCTGATGGCTTGCTTGTAGAGTGCAGGGGAGAGGTAGTGGTGGTCGATACGCCAGCCCGTATTGCGAGCAAATGAGTTGGTGCGGTAATCCCACCAGCTGAAGTGCCCGCCATCCTCTGTAAATTTGCGAAAGGCATCGGCAAGGCCGATAGACAGCACATCTTTGAGAGCGTCTCTCTCGACTGGGGAAGACATGATGTGTTTGTCTCTGTTTTTATCGGTGTAGATGTCTCTATTTTCTAGGGCGATATTGAAGTCGCCGCAGACGTTGAGCTTGGGATGGGCCACTAGCTGCTGACTAAGATACTGCTTGAGTAGGGCTAGCCAGCTGAGTTTATAGGCATATTTCTCGCTACCGATGGCAGACCCGTTGGGCACATACAGGTTGACGATGCGCACATCGCCAAGCACGCCGCTGATGACTCGCTTTTGATCGTCTAGGTCGCCGACGGTAGCTTCATCCAGGATGGCGCTAAACCCTGTTTGAACCTGCTCTAGGGGCGCTTTGCTAATCAGAGCGACGCCGTTGTAGGACTTTTGCCCGTAGTAGTAGGCATGGTAGCCAATGTCTGTGAAAGCCTGTTCTGGAAAGTCTTTGTCGATGACTTTGGTTTCTTGCAAGCAGAGAACGTCTACTGGGTTGGTCTGTAGCCACTGGGTGACTTGCGTCAGCCGGGTACGCACAGAGTTGACATTCCAGGAGGTGACTTGCATGAGTGAAGGCCAGAGTTAGGTCAAAAGCCTCTGTATTTTACGCTGCTCCGGCAGCGTCAATAGGTCACTCGGAAAAGGGCCAGGGATGAATGGGCTACGCTAGTCGGTTTGCTCAGTTTGAAATGGGGCGGGTGAAAGCACTGCCCAGCTTTCGCGAATGAGCGGAATAGCGCTAGAGGCGATGAGCAGCGCGATCGCACCACTCACCATCCCATCAATCCAATACCAACCGTACCGAGCAATGATCACAGCACTCACCAACACACCCAAGCAGCTACTCGCATCGGCCAGCATATGCAAAAAAGCGCCGCGCATGTTTAGGTTTTCGTCCGCGTGGCGGTGTAGCAGGTAAGCGTTGAGCCCGTTCATACCGAGGCCGACGGCAGCCGTCAAAGCTACCGGTCGACTGAGGATTTCTACCGGGGGATTGCGCAAGGTGTCGATTGATTCCCACCCTAGCCAGCTACATACGATCAGGAGTAAGACGCCGTTGACCAGGGCGGCTGTGGCGTTGAGCCGAGCGATTTGCTGCGGATCGCGCTCGCCAGCACTGGCTTTTTCGGTTTGGGCGGCTGTCCAGAGTGAAAGGGCGATCGCAAAAACATCGCAGGCCATATGCCCTGCATCAGCTAGCAGCGACAGACTATTGCTATGGAAGCTGACCCACAGCTCCGCTATCGAAAAGCAACTGATCAGCACCAGGGCAAATCTGAGCGATCGCACCTGAGCCGGTGTAGAGGGGATGCCGCCATGGTGAGAGCAACCGGTCGCAGCACACGTTGTCGTGTCGCCTGTAGCATGGTGATGATGATGATGTTCGCTCATGTGTTTATTTTGCTGCAGCTTATAAAATGAAGCATAGCGAATAGTCCGATAGCTTAAACACTCAGGTCATGCCAGTTTGTTAAAACGGTTAACGACGCAGAATCCAAGTCATTATTTTCTATGGCCAAGTCCAGAAAAAATGCCGATCAGCCCCTAGAAGGTGACGCACTCATCAAAGAGACCTGTCGGCGTATTCGAGCGGCAAAGGGGCTTTGGGATGCCCATCGCAACGCGGCCTGTCGCCACGAGCGAGAAAAGGCACTGGCGCTGTACCACCAGCTCAGCAAACTACAGAAAGAAAAAATTCCTCAACAGCTGAGAATCTGGCTACGCTACCGCAGCGAAAAGTATTTTGGACCACATCAGACAGCACCCGGCTCTAATAAGCGTTCTGGCAAGCGGCGCAAAAAATAATTTGCCCTTGTCATCACCAAAACGATGAAAAGGCGTGGTGAGACGGCCTTAGTGGAGATGTTAGCTGCCAAAAAATAAACCTGCATCGGGTTGATCTAATTGACTCTCAGAAGAATCACTGAGATATTAAGGTAATTTCATAATTGTGAAAAACAGGCTTTAATGATGCGCGCTAACCGTTCTACTTTCGCAAAGCTCTGCCTGCTGACAGCCCTTGCTGTACCAGTTCAGCGGTCGGCTTCTGCGACCGTTGCCCAAGGCACGCTGCAGGAAAGCACGCTGCAGGAAAACACAGCTCAGTTTTTGATCGCCCAGGCCGGTGGGGATGAGGCTTCGTTTCCACTGCCTGCCTCCCTTGAGGGTGAAGAGACTCTATTGATAGATGGCTCCAGCAGCATGCGCTCTATGAATACAGCGCTAACGGAGCAGTTTCAGTCGGAATACGAAGACGCAGCGGTCGAAGCTGAGGCCAATGGTAGCGATGTCGCAGTAGAGCGATTGATCGATGGTGAAATTGACCTAGCGGCGATTGGTCGTCCCCTGACAGAAGAAGAGCGGGCCGCTGGCCTCACAGCTGTGCAGATCGCCCGAGAAAAGATTGCGATTTTTGTCGGACCCGACAATCCTTTCAGCGGCGACCTGACGTTTCAAGACTTTGGCGGTATCTTTCGAGGAGAAATCACAGACTGGTCCGAGGTCGGTGGTGAGCCCGGTCCTATTCGCTTTGTCGATAGGCCTGAGCTGAGCGACACCCGTCAGGCTTTTCGCCCCTATCCGGTCTTTCAGGAAGCGCCGTTTGAAACGGGTGCAACGGCAGAGGCTGTTGACTCAGATGAGACCTCGGCGGTGATTGATGGCCTTGGCAATGACGGGGTAGGCTATGCGATCGCCAACCAGGTAATAGACAATGGCAACGTTAAAATCATCTCCATGCACAAGGTGCTGCCAGATGATCCGGCCTATCCGTTTTCTCAGCCACGTAGCTACGTCTATGCCGGTGAGCCTCGCCCCGCCGTGCAAGCATTTTTGGGCGTCGCGACGGGTGAAGAGGGCAGAGCCGTCGTAGAAGATGTGCGTGACGCAGAAGGTGCAGCCGCCGTAGAAATTGAAGGCCCGTTACCTACGGCTACGAGCCCTGATGGTACGCTGACTGCTCGCACCAATGAAGAAAATCTAGCCGTGATAGAGGATGAGACCGGTAACCTAGTGGCTGGTCCGCTAGCTGGTGCTGGTGGTGCCGTGACGGCCCTTGCCTTCAGTGACGATGGCCAGACTCTGGCGACCGGCACTAGCAATGGGCAAGTCCGCTACTGGGGCATTGATGGCGAACCTAAAAGTGAGACCTTCCAAGCGATTACGGGCGCAGACAATGCGGTCTCTGAACTGAGATTTGAGGATGATGAAAGGCTTTTTGTCGGGGGTAGCCAGGGACGCCGAGGATTTTGGGGGCTGAACGGACTACCCTTTGGTGAAACGGATGGAGCGGCTGGTGCGATCGCCGGTGCTGCAGATGCCGCAACCGCCGAAGCGAGAGGTCTTTCACCATGGCTATGGCTCATTCCACTACTGGGCTTGGTAGGGGCAGGGCTATGGGCGCTGCTCGGACGCAAGCGCCGGACCGATAGCCTAGAGCCGCCTCGGCAAACCGCACCCACGGCCACCGTTCCCCCACCTGCGAGCGATCCACAAACAGACCGCGAAGTCTCCAACAGAGCCCAGTCGGTCATTTCTACCGACCGCGTCACCAATGACTCACGGGCCGTAGACGCTGCAACACCTGCGTCTCCCGCTGCACCTTTGCCCGTAGGGCTACCAGGTGTACAAACGCCAACTGCTGAAGCCAATGTGACAGCGGCCAATGCCTCCCTGCCGGTTCATGAATCTACCGATTTGGAATCGCCGAACCTAGAAGGGACAAATCTTGACTTGGCAGCACCGGCAGCGGCTGTGGCAGGCGCGGCCGCTATTGGAGGCATGGCCTTTGCGGGCCTCAGCTCAGAAGTCGAGGCTGACTCAGAAGAGGATGAGCCCTGGGATGACAATGTCGACCTTTCTTTGGATGATGAGCCAGCTGCGATCGCTGCCAACACTAACCCAGGCGAAACCGCTGAACTAGCTGGTTCACCCACTGGCTCAGTGACGGCTGGTGAAGCCCTCAGTGACGTCGATACGATAGAGCCCACCCGCAACACAGTCATCGCTGAAACCGAGACTATTTTAGATATCGAACCGACTCGCGAGACCATCATCGGAGATAGTGCGGTGATTTTTGGGGAGGCCGTCACGTCCGGCGACGTCGAAGAAGCGGCCACAGCGAATTCGTCAGACAGCTCTCCGGTCGCGGCTGGCTTCTCAGATACCAGCGTCAGCGAAAGTCTCGCAGGCTCCGTAGCCGTTGACGATCCTGACGCAGATACCCTGCTGCCTGCGCCTGACGAGGTTGACCCCGGCCAGCTGAACGTCAATCCACCGAGCGTTGATCTACCCGAGACTGGCCCCGCAACTGTTCCACCAGTTCCTGTTAATCCAGCTATTTTGGGGACTGCTGCGGCTGGCATGGCCGCTGCTGGCGCCGCCGCTACAATTCGCCTAGAAGACTCTGCTAGCGATGATGTCGATACCGTGCGCGACGTTGGTGACGCCGCCCCTACACCTTTCTCTACAAATACAACCTCGAACGGAGACCCTAGTTCCTTGACCATTGAAGATTTGGCGTCTGTAGATGACGGTCTATCAGACCTGCCTGACGGCTATGGCGAGAGCCGAATTGTACTGTTACCCCGCGATCCACAATGGGCCTACGCCTACTGGGACGTGTCGAACGAGCATAAAGAAGATTTGCGTAGGCAGGGCGGGCAGCGGCTCATGCTCAGGCTCTACGATGTGACTGACATTGACCTGTCTTACCAGGCGCCCCACAGCATGCAGCAGCAAGACTGTCATGAGATGGCTCGCTCTTGGTATTTGGAGGTCCCTGTGAGCGATCGCGACTATGTTGCAGAGTTGGGATACCTCACTGCCGACGACCGCTGGCTGATGCTGACTCGCTCCGCCCAGATTAGAGTGCCACCTATTTATCCTTCCGACTGGGTGAAAGACCAGTTTGTAACAATTGGATGGGATGAGAGCCTCGCAGGCCGTACGTTTGGCGATTTGGGTAGGCCTGATGCTCCGGCTACAGATACCGCTGCCGAAGACCTTCCACAGATCTATGACGACCTCTTTGCCCTGACCCGCAGCCAGGATGCGCTGCGGGTGGCCGGTTCGCTGTATGGCTCCATGCAGCCTGTAGCGCCTGGCGCACTGAGTGCTTCGGGGCAGGTATCTGGCCTAAATGTCTCTGGCCTGAACGTGTCTGGGTTAAATATGTCTGGTATTGGTGGGGCTTCTATCATGCCGGGGCGATCGCGCAAGTTCTGGCTGGTTGCAGATGCGGAGCTGATTGTGTATGGTGCCACCGAACCCGATGCGACCTTGACTGTCGGCGATCGCGTCGTTCCGCTCAATCCAGATGGCACTTTCCGCTTCCACGTGGCCTTCCCAGATGGGCAAATCGACTATCCGATTCGGGCTGTGGCCGTCGATGGTGAGCAGTCACGCTCGATTCACCTACACTTTGAGCGAGAAACGCCTGAGCGCAACACCAACACTAAAGATGAAGCAAAGGATGAGTGGTTTTAGGCCGCGTTAGAAAAGTCTGTCGTAAAAGTGTATTCAAAAATACTGAACAATCTCTTTTGTTGTTGTTTTGCTAGTAAAAGCTTCTTATTTTAGATGGCGACGCTGAGCAAACCATGTGAACGAGTGATGGCTGGTTATTCAGGGCGGTGAAAGAAAGCTTCTCAAAGCTATACATATCAAAGGTTTTAGGTTTATCTCTCGTAAGCGGTAGGTAAACCTATTTTTTTGTTCTCTTAAAAAGATAAGTCGCTTCTTCTCATCTAGAAGAAAAAGCTATACAGTGTAACTACTTAAGCTGCTATTAA
>JBCBIK010000150.1:0-6226 GCA_038524545.1 Cyanobacteria bacterium J06623_4
GTGCCGGTACGCTTGGCGTAGCTCTGGGCAAAGTTCCGCATAATCTCAAGGCTTTTGTCGGAGCCCTGTTCGGGGTTACTAGTGCTCATTGTGCTTACGTTTCCTGTGGGGGATGTATAATCGAGTCAGCAACTAAAGCAACACCAGTGTTGTTTAACTGCTTAATTAAAGGTTACTGTAATCGTAGGGCTTTAGCAACAAAAGTGTTTCAAAAGTATTGTTAACCGGCGCCTGGACTTCTGACACAGTTTGCTGTAAGGCAGTATCAATCGGCTTTTCAGCGTCTCCGATAGGCGCCACCCCAAAAGGTATGGAACAGGGTAAACGAACAAGGAAGCAAACCAGAGAAAGCAAAGCAACCAAGGCAGAGCCGTCAAGGAGACTTGTGCGCCAGAAAGTGACTTCCCAAACCAATTCTTCTCAGCCGACTTCTTCCCAGACGTCGTCTTCTCAGCCGACTTCTATGCGGGAAGATATCTTGCGCTTCTTACTCAAGCAGGGAACGGCGACGGCAAGTGCGATCGCTGATCATCTTGGCATCAGCCCCCAGGGCATCCGCCGCCATCTGAAGAACCTAGAAGCCAGCGAACTCATTGAGCACCAGACTAGCCAGGAAGGCATCGGTCGCCCCAACCATGTGTATCAGCTCAGTCGTAAGGGCCGCGAGCACTTCCCCGACCAGTACGATCAGTTCGCCCTGTCGCTGCTGAATACGGTAGCCGACACCATGGGGCCAGAGCATGTGAGCAAGCTGCTAAAGCACCAGTGGCAGAGCAAGGCCAAGGCATACCGCGAACAGCTCGGTGATGCCCCCCTTGAAGAGCGAGTGCAGCGACTAGTTCAGCTGCGTCAGGCAGAAGGCTACATGGCGGAGTGCTACCCATCCGACGCCGTCGAGAACCCAAGCGCAGAAGGTGCAGATCAAAATCCAGCTTTTATCATCACAGAATATAACTGTGCGATCGCTCACATTGCAGAATCCTATCCCACCGTTTGCGGCCATGAGCTAGCTATGTTTGCGATCGCCCTCCCCGACTGCTCCGTCGAACGCACCCACTGGCTCGTCAACGGCGAACACCACTGCGGCTACCTCGTCAAAGTCAAAACCCCACCCTCCCCAACCAGCTAATCCATTCATCCTTCCGCCTTCCTACTTCCTTTCCATGTCTCTCCAATTTCTCACCCCCGAAGAATCTGCCGCCGTCGACGCGGCCCTGCTCACCACCCCAGAAAAATTCCTCACCCGGCTCACCCTCTCCACGGGCAAGCTGCTGATTTACATTGCCAAAGACCTCGACACGACTGTAGAAGCCCTCACCAACGAGCAAATCATCGCCTGGTTTGAAGCCGACTCCAAACGCAAGCAAACCGAAGGCATCGAAGCCTCCGTCCTCAAGTGGGATGCAAAGGACCTCACAGACGTGTCAGCACCATAAACTGAGGCCATCTTGTATGAAAATTTTGAGAGGGTCACTTCTCTGATTGGCCTGCTACTTCTGTGTAAATACAGAGGAAGGCATAATATAGACAGTGCATATTGATATCGAAACAACTTGTTAGGGTCCCGCTCTGATTGGGCAAACCTAAAGTTGACCTCCTGAAACTGGCACCCAGTGCCATCTATTGTTTTTGAAATGTCCCTCATTGAAAGGGTAATTCTATGAAACAGACGCGCCTCTCACACAACCTCTCTCAAAAGCTACTCGTTCTCGCTGCTGCTATTGGCGCAGCCGCAGTGCCCACAGCCGCCATGGCCCACCAAGTTCAAACCAACTACATTTTGAACAGCCAGGAAGGCAATAGCCTAGAGCTACAAACCACCTTCAGCAATGGCCAGCCGCTCAAAGGCGCAAAAGTGACTGTGTATTCCCCTGAGCAGCCCTTCCGCGCTCAGGTTGTCGGCAAGACTGACAGCGAGGGACGCTTTACTTTTACCCCAGAGCAGGCCGTGAGCGGAAACTGGGAAGTGAATATTAAGCAGGCAGGCCACCAAGACATTTTGACCGTACCTGTCAATGAAGAAGGCATCGACCTAGAGCTGATGGCAAGCAACGGCGTCGTTGACCAAGGTGGTAGCGACATTCACTATGCTGGGTCACCTTTAGCCGCCGTTGGAGGCCTTGTCGTTGCTGCGGTCTGTGTTGGCTTTGCACGCATGGACAAAAAGAGCCGCCAGTAATATAGAACTGACTCAAGAGGGCTCGAAACGAGAGGACTCGAAATTCGACCTCTCGTAGTTCCTGCGCTCCTTTCTATTACCCGTAATATTCAATGGCAAAGCCCTGACATGGTTTGGAACGTGTTGGGGCTTTGTCATGAGGCTTTTGGCACAGAGCGGTATGATAGCTGCAAATCTTATCAGAAGCGCTAACGATGGATCGCCAGACACAGTTCGCTGAAGCTTATCGCAAGCTAGAACTTTTCCCACTGTATTCGGAAGCAGAAAGAAAGGAGTTTGGCGTAACCTACGGTGCGAGAACGCTGTCGCGGCTGCAGACCATGATCGTGTTCTCAGATGAGCGTGCCAAGCTGGTTTTTACTGGGCATCGGGGATGCGGCAAATCTACCTTGCTGGCTAGCTTGTCAGAACAGATGAGGACACGGCAAGGCTTTTATGTGCTGGGCTTTTCTATTGCCGACATGGTGGAGATGTCTGATATCAATCATGTCAATATTTTGTATTCGATTGCGATCCGGTTGCTGGAGAAAGCGTTAGACGATGGGCTGATATCCATATCGAAATCAGAATACGAGGACTTGATTAACTGGTTTAGCCGCACGGTGACAACCACGACTGATAACGAAACTAGTGGGGAAGTTGGCCTCGGTGTGGAGTTCTTGGGAGTTGCCAAAGTCGGCTTAAAGAATGACCGTAAATTTCGAAAGCAAATAAAAGATACGCTGGAGCGCAGAGTCTCTGAGCTATCTGAGCGCATTACTCGAATCGCTAAAGCGATCCAAAAAGCTTCGAGTAAGGAAGTGCTGGTCATCATTGATGATTTGGACAAGTTGGATTTAGCAACCGTCAAGCCGATTTTTCAAGACAACATTAAGGCGCTGTTTTCACCTGAAATCCGAATCGTTTTCACAATTCCGATTGCTGTGATGCGTGAGCCTAGGTTACTGGCAGCCATGGAGTCAGAGGGAAAGACGGCCATGATGTCTGTTACAAAGTTCTTTCCGAAAGATCAGGCACATGACCCTGATGCAGTGCCTGATGAAAAGGCAATACGAGTATTGGAAGAGGCTTTAGGTAAGCGAATTCCAGATGAATTGATTGAGCCGCAGACAAGGCGAATGATCGTATTGCTTAGCGGTGGGGTTTTGCGAGAGCTGGTTCGTCTGGCGCAGGAGTGCTGTCAGGAGTGCATGGCGCAGATTGTAGAATCGCCCGAACAGACTGATGTGAGGATTGACGATGAGATTTTGAAGCGAGCGGTGAACTCATTGCGCAATCAGTTTGCGAGACCGCTAGGCAGTGAGTTGTACAAGCTGCTGGCGCAAACTTATCACAACTTCAATCCACCGGATGCTCGGGCACCTGAGTTTTTGGAGCTTTTGCATGGTTTGCATGTATTGGAGTATGAGAATGGTGACCTATGGTACGACCTACATCCGCTGGTCGCGGACTTGTTAAGGCAAAGACAGTTGATTTAGCAGGCACCGTCTCCGTTGATTTCGCTTGGATGATCATCGATTGACCATCGTTTAACCATCGTTTGACCATCGCTTTAGTAACCTCTTTGTAGCTTTGTATGGGTAGTGAACGCACTCAACAATTTATTCAGGCTTATCGCAATTTGACGTTGTCTCCTTTGGCTGGGGAAGAAGAGATAGCGCAGTTTTGGGTGCCTGCGTATGGGGAGAATGCGCTAGCGAGGCTGCGACAGAGCGTTCTATTGGCTGAGGACAATGGCAGAATCTGGTTTTCTGGGCAGAGGGGATGCGGCAAGTCTACGCTGTTGGGTCAGCTGGCAAAACAATTACGGCAAGAAGGGTTGTTCGTTGTCGGTTTCTCTGTAGTCGACATGATTGAGATGTCGGATGCGAGCCATATCATCATTTTGTATGCCATTGCCATCTGTCTGATTGAGAGGGCTCAAAAACAAGAAGTTTCGATTCCCCCCAATATAAAATCGAAACTTACAGCTTGGTTTACGCATACGGGAGACGCACTCTACGATGAGCAGCTAGCTGAAAGCCAAGAGAAAAGCCAAAAGAAAAACCAAGAGAAAAGCCAAGAGGCTGGTCTTTTGGAATTGATTAAAAACAAGCTCAAGGGAGAGAGCGCATTTAGAGCGCAAATTGCCCGTAAGTACGAGTTTCGAATCGACGAGCTTGTGCGACAGATCGATTTGATAGCGGCGGCTATTCAAGTTGCTACAGGGCAGCCGGTAGTGGTCATCGTAGATGATCTCAATAAGCTGCCTTTTGGAGACTTTGAAGCTATTTTGCGAGAGCATGCCAAAGCACTCTGGTCACCCAATATTAGACTGGTGTTTGTGGTGCCAGTAACCGCTGCGGGCGAGACTGCATTTAGCCTTTCACCCTATTTTTCTAGAGAGCAAGTGGTGCTGAGGACTACGCAGTTTTTCTCACGGGCACAAGCGCGGGCAACAGCTGCGGTGCCGATTGAGGCAAATGTCAGACTATTTGAAGCTGTGCTGCAGAAGCGGCTGCCAGAAACCCTCATTGAGTCAGAGACTGCGAGGCAAATGGTGCTGATGAGTGGCGGAGTGATGAGAAATTTGATTCGGCTGGCGGCAGAGTGCTGTCGGGAATGCCTGATGCAAATGGAGGAGACACAAAATTCAGAGATGAAAATCGATGCTGATATTTTCCAGGCAGTGATGCAATCTTTTCGTCAGGAGATGTCGCGACCTTTGGGCAGCAATTTGTACGATTTGCTAGTAGAGATTTATCAGGCGTTTGGCCCGCCGGATGCGAGGAGTGACGATTTTCAATCGTTGTTACATGGGTTATATGTTTTGGAATATGGTGAGGGGGAAGCGCTCTGGTATGACTTGAGTCCAATTGTGAAAGATCTGTTGCGGAGACGAGGATTAATCGACTAATTTTTTGGGTTTGGCTTTCGTTTAGCTTTGGGTTCTGTCTGTTGATTCTCTGCTGATGGTTTTCTTATTGTGATGCTACGTTTGTGACCTATGGTGGTGACTGGCTTCGATACACAAAATCAGCGTCAGCTCTCCAAACTACTGGTGGCTGTGGAGGCGAATGCTCAGAGACTTGGGTTGTTTCTGTGCGTTTGTGATGACCCCGCTTTGCAGACAGCCCTGATTGACCAATATGAAACGGCATTTAGGGAGCGAAGTATTGTGCCGCTGCAGGTGCACTTGGATGTGCAGCAGCCTAGCTTGAAGGCTGTGCTGGAAACGGCTGCCGCTCAGAATCCCACACTGCGTGCCGGAGAGCCAGCGGTGGTGACGGTATTGAGCACGGAAGAGCTAATTAGTGTTTCGCTGGATGAGGAGAAGTCATCACAGGCGCAGTTTTTCTTTTCGCTGCAGTGGACGCGGGAGTCGCTGAGGGCGTTTGAGTTTCCGGTGGTGCTATGGATGCCGGATGCGATGCTGACGAAGCTGGTGCGGGAGGCGCCAGACTTTTGGAGCTGGCGGCGAGGCGTGTATGAATTTGCGGCGGCACCGGCTCTGGTGGCAAAGGGAGGTGCCTCGCTGACTAATGCAACAGCCGTCGAGACAACAGATCGTTCGCAAACTGAAACAGACAGTGCGCTCTCGATTGAGGAGCTGCTGTTGCAGATTTCAGGACTGGAACAGAAAAATAAAGACTCTTCGCTGTTGATTACACTGTACAGTTCGTTAGGCAGAGCGTACTCACAAGAATATAACTACGAAGAGGCCATAGCACTGTATGAAAGGGCGCTTGACCTGTCGAAGCAAAAAAACAACTTGGTGGGTCAGGTTAGCGTTCTGAAATATCTTGGAGATGCTTTGGATGACATTGGAAAGATAAAGCAGGCGCTTAAGCATTATCAAAAGGCGCTGCAAATTGCGCAAGAACTGGAAAGCCTTAAAGACGAAGCTGACCTAATTAGGAGACTTGGGAATACACATCAATCGCTTGGGGAGTTTCAACAAGCTATCAAGTTTCAGCAACAGTCCTTAGAGTTCGCTAGGAAGATAGGCAATCGCAGAGGCGAAGCAAGCTCCCTCAACAATCTAGGCAATGCATACGGTTCTCTCGG
>JBCBIK010000150.1:6326-8428 GCA_038524545.1 Cyanobacteria bacterium J06623_4
GCAGAGGCGAAGCAAGCTCCCTCAACAATCTAGGCAATGCATACGGTTCTCTCGGGCAGTATCAGCAGGCGATTGAGTTTCAGCAGCAGTCCTTAGAGATAAAAAGAGAAATAGGTGATCTCAACGGCGAAGCAAAGTCCCTCAACAATCTAGGCAATGCATACTATTCTCTCGGCCAGTATCAGCGGGCGATTGAGTTTCATCAGCAGTCCCTGGAGATAAAAAGAGAAATAGGTGATCGCAGAGGCGAAGCAGGCTCCCTCAACAATCTAGGCAATGCATACGGTTCTCTCGGCCAGTATCAGCGGGCGATTGAGTTTTATCAGCAATCCTTAGAGATGGAAAGGGAAATAGGCGATCGCAACGGCGAAGCAAGCTCCCTCGGCAATCTAGGCAATGCATACTATTCTCTCCGCCAGTATCAGCGGGCGATTGAGTTTCATCAGCAGTCATTAGAGATAACAAAGGAAATAGGCGATCTCAACGGCGAAGCAAACTCCCTCAACAATCTAGGCAATGCATACGCTTCTCTCGGGCAGTATCAGCGGGCGATTGAGTTTTATCAGCAATCCTTAGAGATAACAAAGGAAATAGGCGATCGCTACGGCGAAGCAAACTCTTATTTCAACATGGGTAATGCCCTTGCACGTGTTGACGAAAAGTGGAAAGCACAATCCGCTTACGAATCCGCTCAATCGCTATACGAAGATCTAGGACTAGAACATAAAGCCGAAAAGTGCGAAAAAGCCATTGGTAAACTGGGCCAAAAAAATAGTCGCTGAGCCTAAGCACGCACCCGAAATCATCCCAACGCAGCGACGCCGCAAAGCACAGTCACCACTCTTCTTATATTTCTTAGCTGGCATCGCCCTAGCGCTACTACTCTGGTGGCTACTTTCATAAATGCACTTCGGTAACCCTTCCCTCCACCGCTGTAACCACTGCCATATAAACGGGAATTGTTGCTCGGCGGTCGGCATCAAGTGCGCTACAGTCGTCAACGATTGCTCGGCGGTCGGCATCAATCGAGCTACGGTCATTAATGATTGCTCGGCGGTCGGCATCAACTGCAGTGTGGTCGACAATGAATGCGCTGTGGTCGGCGTCTATTGCAGAGCAGCCGGCAATGAATGCAGCGTGACCGGCAACGATTTTGCCTGGAGGATGAGACGCGATCGCATTTCATCCGCAGGCCAACATCAGCAACTTGTTCGGGCGTAGGATGACTAGCCAAGAAATCCAAAACATAGCGATAAACCTGAGTGGGTAGTGCCAGTGAGTGCAAGCAACGCCGCTCATTCCGCCTACTCTGTCCTAACGTCCTACCAAACAGCGTTACCGAGGAACTGTTGAAAGCTGAGATTCCGAAAGACCAATTGTGCTGGCGTTTCATCCACCGTGTGTAAGAGAGCCTGCGATCGCCTGAGTTCAGAATCTCGGCATAAGTCAACCTTTATGTAGTCGGGGCATTCTACTTCTATGAATGCAGACCTTTCTCGACTATCAGGCCGCTATCGCCGAATTCCTGATACTTTACTGATCAGAGCTAGGGAACTTAGGAGGCAACAGACCTCTACAGAAAAGTTACTGTGGATGTTTCTGCGTGGACGTCGTTCGAAGGGAGCTAAGTTTCGGCGACAGCACAACATAGGACCCTATATCGCAGATTTTTACTGTCACCAAGCTCTACTTATCATTGAGCTCGATGGGCCAATTCATCAAACACGCAAAGTCCAAGATGCAGCAAGAGACGCTTGGATGAAAGCTTGTGGTCTCACGGTTCTAAGGTTTGACAACGTTGCTGTTTGGAATTGCTTGGACGAAGTGCTGTTGGAAATTTGTAATTACTTGCCGGGTGAGGATTCTGGATAGAGGCTAAGGTACTGGTGGCCCCTCACCCCGGCCCTCTCCCGAGGGAGAGAAAGAATCTGCTCCCCCTTCTCCCTCGGGGAGTAAGGGGCTAGGGGATGAGGGCCTCCAGCACATCACGCTAACCATCAGCGCTTAATGTCATCCCACAAATCCGCCAGATCTGTATATGAGTCTGCTGGATAGAAGCTAATATCCTGGCGGCCCCTCACCCCGGCCCTCTCCCGAGGGAG
>JBCBIK010000150.1:8528-12776 GCA_038524545.1 Cyanobacteria bacterium J06623_4
CCTCCAGCACATCACGCTACCTATCAGCGCTTAATGTCATCCCGCAAATCCGCCAGATCTGTACATGAGTCTACTGGATAGAAGCTAATATCCTGGCGGCCCCTCACCCCGGCCCTCTCCCGAGGGAGAGGGAGAAAGAATCTGGTCCCCCTTCTCCCCGAGGGAGAAGGGGCTAGGGGATGAGGGCCTCCAGCACATCACGCTACCTATCAGCGCTTAATGTCATCCCGCAAATCCGCCAAATCTGTATACGAATCTGCCAAGTCAATCAAGCTATCGCTCGTCATCGACTGCAAACTTACCACCTCAATAAACGTGCCGCGCTGACTGAGCACCTTCAGCGCATAGGCCAAGTTACCATCGCCGCCCAGCAACGTCAGCGTCGGGCAGTACTCCGCAATCCGCATCATATCCACCGCCATCTCCACGTGCATATTTGCCTTGCGGGAGCCGTCCGGCAGATGGGTCAATTCTTTACTCACCACTCGGTGACCATGACGGTTCAGCCAGAGCAAGAAGCCGCGCTGCTTTTCATTTTGTGGGTCGACGCCCGTGTAAAAATACGCCCGCAGCAGACGGCGACCTCTCACCAAAGAGGATAGGAGACGGCGATAGTCTACTTCTATGTTGAGATGAGACGCGGCATAGAAGAGGTTGGAGCCATCGATGAAAATGGCAATGCGATCGCTGTTTTGACTCACCGTATGGGTCACAGGCTGATAACCATTAGGCAAGCTGAAAGCGCGATTGTTAGAGTTTCTCTCCGCTTTTTCCGCGTTGCTAACCGGACCGGGTACCGAATTAGAAAATGTACTCACCTTGTCGACAGACAGGTCGCCCATCCGAGTCGCCGACAGGTCATCGGTGCTTTCAGGAGCTCTGCTGGCGCTACTCTGGTGCGTGCTGGGCTTTGCCGAAGCCCGAGTGCGAGGCTTGGTTCTTCTTTCGGGCGCTTTGGCAGAAGACTTTACCTTCGTTTTCCCCGTAGCCTTTTCTGGGGCTGACAGCACTGTAGGATCCGCCGCCGCGCCAAGAGCGGTCGCCACGTCCGACGCGGCATCCGAAGCAGCTACCTGCTCAGACGAAGTCGGCTGCGCACCAAAACGACTATCTTTTTCGTTCACTTTCTTCATATCGGACTTTTTATCGGGGGAGGGCGTCGCGACTGGAGGCGTCAACTCAGGATGGTTGCCTGAGTTGGAATCAAAAGACTTTGAATCAGAAGGCTTCAATGGAATTATGTTTATATCAAAATGTTGAGAACTTTAACATCGTAAAGGGCGACCACTGAAATTTTCAGAATGTCAGCAAATGTTTTAATAATGACGCAGCTCACTGAGAAAAGCAGCCAACGAAAAACAACCAAAAGAGAGGCCAAACAAGCGGCCAAAGAGAAAGCTAAAAGCTAAACCAATGAAACGATTTACCGCGCTTTTTCAGGCTGTAGATGCTACGACATCAACCAACGAGAAAGTCAACGCCCTACAGGAATATTTTCACGATGAGCGCCCAGCCAACGCTGTGTGGGCGCTGCACCTACTGATGGGAAAAACGCGCAAGCGGCTGATCACATCTCGCGTGCTCAGAGAGATCTTCTTACAGATTTCAGATGTGCCCGAATGGCTGTTTGAAGAGAGCGCGGCCCACGTTGGTGACACTGCAGAAACCATTGCCCTGCTGCTGCGGGATACGCCCATTCGCGCTACCGGCACCTCTAAAGCCGGTAGCGATACCCCGCTCCATGAATGGATGGAAACCGTCATCCCGCAGGTCAAAGACATTCCTGAAGGCGACGAGCATCGGCTCAAAAATCTGGTGATCGACTGGTGGGCAAACCTTGAAGACGACGAGATCTTTGTCTTGAATAAGGTGCTGACCGGTGCGTTTCGGATTGGGGCGAGCAGCAAACTTGTGGTTAAGGCGCTAGCCGCAGAATATGAGCTGACAGAAGCGGTGCTTACCCACCGGCTTATGGGCGATATCGAAACCACAGCAGACTTTTACAAGTCGCTGATCGATCCAGACGAAGCCGATGCCAATCCCAGCAGGCCCTACCCGTTCTTTTTGGCAGCGCCCATCGATGTAGAAAAGTTTGCCACTGAGACTGTGGAGACCATGGACCGATGGCAGGCCGAATGGAAGTGGGATGGCATCCGCGCTCAGCTGATCTACCGAGAAGGGCAGCTCTTTACCTGGTCTCGGGGGGAAGATCTGGTCACTCACCAGTTCCCCGAGTTTGAAGCGGCAATTGGCGCTATCCCGGATGGCACCGTGCTAGATGGTGAAATTGTCTGCTGGGACGGGCAGAGCGTCACCAACCAAGACACCATCCGACCGCTAGACTTTAACTTTTTGCAAAAGCGGCTGGGGCGAAAGCGGGTCACCAAAAAGCTGATGGCAGAAAATCCGGTGCACTTCATCGCCTACGACCTGCTAGAAAAAGACGGCGAAGACTGGCGCACCAAGCCCCTGGCAGAACGCCGAGCCGCGATGATTGAGCTGATGGAAGCTCATCCGCAAGCCTTCATGAGCTACGCCAAGCCGCTACCGTTTAAAACGTTTGAAGATTTGGAGGGGTGGCGATCGCAAGCCCGGGAATACGGCTCAGAAGGCCTCATGCTCAAAGCGCTCGATAGCCCATACCTCGTCGGTCGTAAGCGCGGCTACTGGTGGAAGCACAAAGTAGACCCCATGACCCTAGATGCGGTGATGATCTACGCCCAGGCAGGCCGAGGAAAGCGGGCGAATCTCTTTACGGACTACACCTTTGCCCTCTGGCAAGGCCAAGGAGACGGCAAGACGCTGGTGCCCTTTGCCAAAGCCTATTCAGGTCTCGACAACGCCGAGATTGAAAAGCTAGATCGGTGGATTCGTCGCCATACGATTGAAAAGTTTGGCCCGGTACGCTCCGTGCAGCCTATTCAGGTGTTTGAAATTGGCTTTGAAGGCATTGCCGAATCGAAGCGGCACAAGTCCGGCATTGCCGTACGCTTTCCCAGAATTTTGCGCTGGCGTACCGATAAGCCGGTAGAGGAGGCGGATACCTTGGAAACTGCGATCGCACTACTTAAAGCCTCATAACTCAAAGCGTCGTAACTCAGCGCGTCATCCCCTACCAATCAAAGACACCCAGCTACTCTCAGCGAATCGTGATCTCTCCCCGCTCCCTCAGCTGCTTCGAGCGGGTTGGCGTCGTCAGCTGACATACCCAGTCTCCTGTCTTACCGGTCAAAAAAGGAACGATTGTGCCATCGCTGGCCAGGGTGCGCGTGCGATCGCGGCAGTTGTACAGCTCCAGCGGCTGCTTCACCCCATCCACTTTCACCACCGTTCGATACTCCCAAAAGCTCTTGGCACTCCGGCGAATGCTCGCCACACATACCTGATGCTCCCCAAACATCCGGCAAGACTCCCCGACCGCAGGCGTTGCCGAAATATTAATCAGCCATACCGCAAACGGCAGCGCCAGCAATACCACCACCACGGCCCACCAAACCGTTAAAAATTTATCAACCAATAGAGACCTGAGAGAGTGCATCAAAGCAGCAAAGAGGCAGTGAACAAAATATAAACCTTTGTAAATTCTACCGCTTCCTTGAGCCTGGCAGGTCCGGCAGAGCAAATAGTCACGCCCAGTCGCCCAGCCATACCCCGTTTTGCTACCAAAGCAATATCCGTTTATTGCCAGGGCAATATCTATATCAAATCGTCTTGGCATGTATTAGGCCCCGCACCCCTTATGCTCGCAAGAGACTGTAGCATTTGTTACCAAGTCTTCGTATTGCATCCGTCCACCCATCCCATAGGCACCTGCTAAGATGACCATTCAACAACTCGACGTCGTAAGTCAAAACACCCCCTGAAAATCAGTACGCAAATAAAACGCAATTGTGCCACGGTCATGACATCTCAAACCATGCCTGTTCAGTCCACACCATCGACCCCAGAACAGACCATTCCCGTACTGGATCTTCAGGACTTCACCAGCGGTCAAAACCCAGAGGCATTCGTCAGCGCCTTTGGTGATGCTCTCCGCGACTGGGGCTTTTTTGCCCTGATTAATCACGGCGTTGAGCAGCGCATTATCGACGCAGCCTATGGCGCAGCCGAAGCCTTCTTTGCCCTCCCCGACGACACCAAAAAGCAATACGAAATTGCCGACCTCAAAGGTCAGCGCGGCTTCACCTGCTTCGGCAAAGAGCACGCCAAAGACAGCAGCGCCCCAGACCTCAAAGAATTTTGGCACGT
>JBCBIK010000151.1:0-12776 GCA_038524545.1 Cyanobacteria bacterium J06623_4
AAAAGTAGATGGGTTTTTTCAAACGGATCTTTGGCAAAGACAAGCCAGCCAACGCGTCTTCCAAGATTAAGCGTGGCATTGCAAAAGCAACAAAATCGGCTTCTGACAGCAGTAACGATGTGCCTGACTACAAAGTTGGCCTCGACGGTGAGTTCGATGAGAGTGGACTGGCCAAGCGGGTAGCTCTAGCGTTCGATGAAGACAATCAGCTCGATGATATCGATACGCTCTGGGTGGCTCAGACCAGCGCAACAGTTGTGCTGAAGGGGAAGGTGCCTAGCCAGGCCATTCTAGACAAGATGGTTTCTGTGGCTAAGGGTGTCGATGGCACCGATGCCGTTGATACCAAGCAGGTCGAAGTGGGCTAGGACGTGCAGGTTTCTGTGCGACTGATCGGAAACGCCGTACCAGAAAGCTTCTAAGATATTAATTGAACGCAGAGGGGAGTGAAATCACTCCCCTTTTTTCGTGACGGTCCTTTTCAGTTAAGTTTCTTTGAGTCTGAGTAATCTGAGTTTGAGTAAGAAATATGAGTGAGCAAACCCAGCCCAAGCAAACCAATATTCCTGTCGTTGTCAATGGTGCCCTTGGCAAGATGGGCCGGGCCATCGTCAAGGCTGTCTCCGAAGCAGAAGATATGACGCTGGTGGGGGCCATTGACCGCAATCCTTTGCTGATTGGTCAAGACATCGGCGAGGTGATTGGCATAGGGCCGCTGGAGATTCCGGTGCTAAACGACCTAGAGGCGATGCTGGTGGATGCTCAAAACCAAGCGCCGAGTGGTGGCAGCGCGGTGATGGTAGATGTCACCCATCCAGACAGTGTGTATGGCTCTGTGAGAGCAGCCCTAGCCTATGGGGTGCGCCCGGTCGTCGGCACGACGGGCATGAGCAATGAGCAAATTAAAGACTTGGCCGAGTTTGCCGATAAAGCCAGTACGGGCTGTCTATTGATTCCCAATTTTTCGATTGGGATGGTGCTGTTGCAGCAGGCTGCGCTGCAGGCCGCAGCCTACTTCGAGCATGTAGAAATTATTGAGCTACATCACAACCAGAAGGCGGATGCCCCCAGCGGTACTGCGGTAAAAACAGCGCAGATGCTCTCAGAACTCAATAAGCCGTACAATCCGCCCCAGGTGGAAGAAACTGAAAAAATGGCTGGTGCCCGAGGCTCGCAAACAGAAGACGGCATCAGGATTCACAGCGTCCGCCTGCCCGGCCTGATTGCCCATCAGGAAGTGATCTTTGGCGCGGCAGGACAGGCTTACACCCTGCGTCACGATACGAGCGATCGCATCTGCTACATGCCAGGCGTCCTCCTCTCCATCCGCCGAGTCCTGCCGCTAAAGTCGCTGGTCTACGGGTTAGACAAAATTTTGTAGGCTGCTTCAGATGACCTGCTTCAGGTGATTTACCTTTAAAAAGAAAAAGGCCTGACCCCTTTAAGCCCCCAGGGTCAGGCTGCTCACCTGTAAGGACGCTTTGATATACAGAGCCAAATCTATCTTCCCCAAAATGCCCCTTGGGAATGAATGAGTAGCCCTGTATGCGTTCTACAGAAGTTAGGTCTATTTTCTCTGGGAGCCTTTAGAAGCGCTTCAAAGGAAATACGGAAATATGATGGGTTTCTACCAGGTGGTTTTTTCAAAATGTTCCGTGTATTTACGCTCCCGTTTGTGCCCGCAGATGGGTTCTGTCTGAGCGCCAACTCTGAGCGCCAACTTTGATCGCTAAAGCTAAAGGGGATGGACAAATGTGTGTGCAAAATCGGGTCGACTTCAAAAGTACAGCAGCAGGTTGAGTCCTGGAATGGTTCTAGAGAGTGTCCACAGCAGCAGCGTGATATAGGCTACGCCTAGGCTCCACTGATACCAAACCAGGGCGCTGATGAGTCCGGGGACGGCGCGATCGCGCAGACGAATATCGTTGAACCCAAACTTAAACCAGTTGTTGAAGCTGAAGTCGAAGTAGTTTAGCCAGTTCCAACGGCGATCGCTCAGGAGCGGGGTGTAGCGATCGCGGTAAAACGGAAACTTTGGCGGTGTTGGCAGCCGTGCGATTAAGACCTGCAGTCTTCGCAGGGCACCATTTTCTACTAGGTAGCTACGGTCCATGAGGTCGTGATAGCGGCCCTGCTGGTAGAGCGTGCCTATCAAAGCGGCGGGAACGGGCAACACCAGTAGGCCAACGGCGGCCAGCGTGCGGCCCATGTGCTCACTGCTCTGGCTCAGCAGGCCAAACGACAGCGTCAGCAGAGCAGCGCTACCAAGCAGCACAGCTACGGTTTCATCGCGGGTTGGCACGATGGGCGTCGGCTGTCGGCGTCGGTAGCGATCTACCAGCCAATACATGATGGCAAAGGCCGTGGTGGCCAATAGACCTACGCTAAAGACAAGCCCTACATTGGTGCCGTAGTGGCTGAGCAGCAGCAGGCTGGCCAGGGCTAGCCAGTGGATTAGCTGCTGCAGCCGGTCGAAGGGATGGGTCGGTGACACGATGATGCGATCGCGCACCTGCAAATAAGTCGCTAGGTCGACTTCATCTAGGGCTAGCAAGTCGCTACGGCTGACAAACGGATCTTGCTGCGCGCGCTGTGCGATCGCTCTGGCCTGCGGTTCGCTAAAGCCTGCCTGTATCAGCTGACCGGTCGTCGCCTGGTTAATACTCAGCCCAAAAAGGTAGCGTCTAATTCGGGCCAGTCTCAGCTGTTCGGTGGTGTATTCCAGCTGATTGGCATCGGCAATTTGCTCAAGCAGGCGAAAATTTCGTACGAGGGTACGCAGGACCGTTTCATTGCTGGTGAGGGTCGGGACGGAGAATCTTTGCCCAATTTGGCCGGGCGTTCCCAAAAATTGGGCATCACCTGCACTAAAGTCTAGGTCGGCTACGTTGATGAGGGCATTGGCAAACCGCGCATCTCCGAAGTCAATCTGGCTAAGTACGTGGGCTCCGCGCAGGCTAATAGGCCCTTGAAACTGCGCCTGCCGAAAGTTTAGAGCGCCTTCTAGCTGGGCATCGGTCAAAAACAGCGACTGGTCGAACCGGCTTTTTTGAAAGTTGCCCACTTCTTGAAACGTTGCTCGGTCGAAGTCGGCATTGGCCTGCCAATGGGCTCGGGCAAAGGTCGCGTTGCGAAAGTTTGCCTGAGCGAAGCTAGCGCCTTGCTGAAAGGTGCTGGCTTGCCAGCTGCTAAGGCCATTGAACTGGGCTTGCTTGAAGCGACTGCGACCGGAAAATAGGGCAGCGCGAAAGCGGCTCTCTTGCTGAAACTGAGCCTGACTAAAGTTGAGGCTGCTGGTAAATTGACTGCCCTGCCAGTTCGCTGCCTGGGTGAAAATCGCGCGACTAGCTTCCACTCTATTTAGAAAAGATAAATCCTTGGCGGTCACCCCGCCGTTGAAGCAGGTGTGGGTCAGCAGAAGCGGACCTTGAAAGATGTAGGTATCAAGCTGGGGCGTTTGCGCAGGCAGCAATAAAAAGCGAGACAGCGCCCCAGTAGATGAGCCAAAGTTTTTTCTGCTAGAGCGCGGTCTCGTGCGAACGGTCGGCGTTGAGTCGTTTCTATAAGACGAATACGAGGGGCTTGCTGGCGCCGTTGTGCTGTAAGCGGGCACGCGCAAACTCAGCCGTGTAAGGTCAAAGTCACCCAATACAACCGCGTCACTCAGGTCTAGGCCAGGTATCTGACTGCCACTAGCTCCCTTGGGGTTTAGCCCCTTTTGTAGCCGCTGATAAAACTGTTCGACAAAGGCGGTCTCCTCAGCACTGTTTTCTCTGAGGTTGATCGTGAAGCCTTTGAGCGAAATGATTTTGACGTTGCGCTGCTGGGCGGCGGCGGCCATCTGCCGGTCGAGGGCAGAAAGGGTGAGGGCTGGATGCGCAGAGCCTGTAGGCCCGGCCAGTGTGGGTGGAGCACTGCCAAAAATGGTGACTGCGACCAACACGGCTGCGACTAGCAAAATTGAGATGGATGACTGTGCCAAACCGATTGACCAATCTCTCAAGGCCCTAACTTTCAAGGAACTGTATACTCCGGCAATTACATAGAGGTGACCCAACGTAAGATTCTCGCTTGGAAATATCTCTCTGGCCAACGCTACATCAGCAGTTATTCCTCACTGGACGGGGCAAAGTCAATCTCTGTCGCTTTATTTCATTACGAGAATGTAAAGCCTCAAGGGCTGTTCTATTAAGAAAGGTAAACTATTTCTGTTTGATTGAAACAAAAAGACAAGGCAACAAGGTTGCCCTTACTTATTTGTAGCCAGCAAGCTATCTGCCAAAGCGCAAGCTTGCTGGGTGAAAAGGCTTATAAGGAGGAGTACGGGTTGGTAGAACAATCAGCTGCCGTATCTAATACTTTTGAGATTGAAGAAGCAACAATTGCTCAACTGCAGACGGCCATGGCTCAGGGAAAGCTGAGCGTTGGCGAACTCGTATCACACTATTTGACCCGTATTGACCGGTTAGATGCCAAGCTAAATTCGATTATTGCGCTCAATCCTAAGGCTGAGGCGATCGCAGAAACTCTTGACAAGGAGCGAGCGGCAGGTGAGGTACGGGGACCACTGCACGGAATTCCGCTGGTGGTAAAAGACAATATCAACACCGTTGAGCTGCCGACGACAGGGGGATGCATTGCCCTCTCGGAGCTTCAGCCTGCTGCTGACGCATTTGTAGTGTCTCAGCTCAAGGCGGCTGGCGCGATTGTTTTGGCGAAGGCCAATTTGCATGAGCTGGCGCAGCGGGGTGAATCTGTCAGCGGTCTCGGTGGTCAGGCGCGCAATCCTTACAACTTGGACTATACGCCGGGTGGGTCGAGCGGCGGGAGCGCAGCAGCGATCGCTGCCAACTTTGCCGTCGCAGGTTTGGGGACGGATACGGTGAATTCGGTGCGATCGCCCGCCGCTGCTTGCAACTTGGTGGGCTTACGACCGACCATTGGCCTGGTTAGCCGCGCCGGGCTGATGCCGGTAGCCCTATCTCAAGATGTGATCGGGCCGATGGGGCGTAGCGTGGCAGATGTCGCCATATTACTAACAGTGATGGCCGTAGACGACCCGGATGATCCGACGACGGCACGGAGTGCGAACTACCCAACGGGCAACTATAGCGCCGCACTTAAAAAGGAGGGAGTGGCAGGAATGCGGCTAGGGATTGTACCCAGTCTTTTGGGCCGGTCGCCAGCGTATAACCCTGTTGAGCCGGTGGCGGATGGAGCGATCGCAACCCTACAAAGCCTCGGTGCCCAGTGCGACTTCGTTCCAGCTGAGATCGATATCGATGGCTTACATGCCGAGCTGTCTTTGGAACGATGGGAATTTAAGCTGCATTTTGAGCAGTATCTGGAGCGCTTAGGAACTGCCGCACCGCTGAAAACGCTCAAGGCTCTTTTGCGTTCTGGCAAGGTGCATTCGTCGATTCGTGCCCAGCTGGAGGATGCCGAAGCGATATGCGCTCCCCTCGGAAGCGACGAATACTGGCAGCGGCTTTATCCCCGGCGAGTAGAGCTAAGGCAGCGGCTAAACACGCTTTTTCGGCGGCAGCGATTAGATGCGCTGGTGTATCCGCATCAGCGACGGCAGGTGGCCCGAGTCGGTGAACAGCAGGCGGGGCGCAATGGATTTTTGGCGGCAGCTAGCGGATTCCCCGCTATCACAGTGCCTGCCGGATTTGACGACGACGGTTTACCTGTGGGTTTGGAGCTGATGGCGATGCCCTTTCAGGAGGCGAAGCTGCTGCAGATGGCCTACGCCTACGAGCAGGCTACGCAGTGGCGGCGACAGCCAGCGCTGTAGACTCATCTTTGCTTGGAACCAGTCCCCCTTTTGTGGTTCAGTCTTTTACACTGAAGGGTATGGATGAGATGTCTCGTGAGAGCCCCAAACCCATTCAGCCGCTAGCGTTAGATGTCGTTCATCTGATGGCGGCAGGAGAAGTGATCGATTCGCTCGCTGCGGTCGTGCGGGAGCTGGTAGAAAATGCCCTAGACGCGGGTGCGACCAGAATTTCGGTCAGTTTGTGGCCGCAGCGCTGGCAGGTGAGTGTCGCTGACAACGGGGCTGGAATGGGTCCGGCTGACCTGCAGCAGGCGGCGATCGCCCACGCTACCAGCAAAATTTCGACTCGCCCCGACCTTTTAAATATTCGCAGCCTCGGCTTTCGCGGTGAGGCCCTGCACAGCATTGCCCAGCTGGCTGACTTAGAAATTCGCAGCTGTCTACAATCTAGTCAGTCGGGCTACCAGGTGACTTACGGTGAGAACGGTGAACCTGCTGCGATGTCGGAGATGGCGGTCGCACCGGGCACTGTGGTCACGGTGCGCAATCTATTTGGCAGCTGGCGGGCGAGGCGTCAGGTGCCATCCGCTGCTGCCCAGGTCAAAGCGGTGGCGGGCCTGATTCATCAGCTGGCGCTGTGCCACCCGCAGGTGACCTGGCAGGTGCAGAAAGATGACGCCCACTGGTTTGCGCTGTGGCCTGGCCCCACTGCCAAAACGCTGATGCCGCAGGTGCTACGCAACCTCCACGACACCGACATTGAGGAAACGTCTGCGGAATCTGTGGAATCTGTGGGGGATGGGCTCTACCTGGCGATTGGCCTGCCTGATCGCTGCCATCGCCGTCGGCCAGACTGGGTGAGGGTGGCGATCAATGGCAGACCCGTGTCTGTCGATGAGATTTCTCAAGCGTTGATGGCAGGCTTCCGGCGGACTATTCCGCGCGATCGCTATCCGGTGTGCTTTTTGCATCTGACGCTGCCCCCTGCCCAGCTAGATTGGAATCGCCATCCGGCCAAGTCAGAAATTTATGTGCAGGGACTTGAGGAGATTTGCGATCACATTACTGCGGCCCTTGGCAAACTGCTGCAGCTCGACGATCTCAGTGAGGCGGCCCAGACCCACCGTGCAACGGCGCTGATACAGGCCGCAGAGGCGGCGGGGAGCTATTCTGTAGGGCAACTAGCGGGCAACTTTTCGGCGGCAGACGGTCTGCCTGCCCAGTCTCTGTCAGACGCGCTGCCCCATGCGATACCCAATGCACTGACTGCGATCGCTCAGGTGCGAGATATGTACATCTTGGCTGAGCACGAGGGGGGCGTTTGCCTGATTGAGCAGCACATTGCCCACGAAAGGGTGCTGTATGAGCAGCTGCAGGCGCGGTGGCAGATGGTGCCTATCGAGCCGCCGATTGTGCTGAAAGATCTGACGGAGACGCAGGTAGAGCGACTGCAGGAAGTAGGAGTTGATATTGGCACATTTGGCGATCGCCTATGGGCCGTTCGCAGCGTGCCTGAACCTCTCAGTGGCAGAGAAGACTGTGAAAATGCCCTCCTAGAGCTGAGCCTCGGCGCGAACCTAGAAGCGGCCCTCGTTGCCACGGCCTGCCGGACGGCCATTCGCAACGGCACCAAGCTAGACCTACCCGAAATGCAAGCGCTGATCAACCAGTGGCAGCGCTGTCAGAAGCCGCGCACCTGCCCCCACGGCAGGCCCATCTGCCTCACCCTCAAAGAATCTAGCCTAGCCAAGTATTTTCGCCGTAGCTGGGTGATTGGCAAGAGTCACGGGGTGTGATAGCCGCCGCGTTACAAAATCAAAGTTACAAAATCAAAGAGTCCGTGAGCGTTCTTATGAAACTGTGTGAAAGCTTAGAAATTACTGAGTTTATGAGAGTACCTGTAAAGAAACATCTCTATACATAGGACTTTCTATAGTTCATCTAAAGGTTGATCTTTTAACCTATCGGGTTTTCTTAGTATGTAGTCGTGACAGCACATGAGGTAAAGACACATGGCAGAGACCTATCAGCCTACAGCGAGTGGTGGACTCAATCGTGACAGCATGAGTTTGTCGCAGCATGTCTTACAGCAGCTGCATAGCTTTGGACCCGATGCCCAAGACCTCAGCGCACTGATGAACCGGATCGCCTTTGCGGGCAAGCTCGTTTCCCGGCGACTGACCCGGGCCGGGCTGGTCGAAGATGCCCTTGGGTTTACGGGCCGAACGAACGTGCAGGGCGAATCGGTCAAAAAAATGGACGTGTACGCCAACGACGTTTTCCTGTCTGTTTTTCAGCAAAGCGGCCTAGTCTGTCGGCTGGTCTCTGAGGAGATGGACGACATTTACTATATGCCCGAGAACTGCCCCATCGGTCGCTACACGCTGCTATACGACCCTATCGATGGCTCCTCGAATGTCGATATCAATCTCAACGTGGGGTCAATCTTTGCGATCCGGCGGCAAAAAGGCGATGACGAAGACCAGACCGGCTCCGACCTGCTGACCCATGGCCGCGAGCAGATTGCGGCAGGCTACATCCTCTACGGACCTAGCACGGTTCTGGTGTATTCCATCGGTAAAGGCGTGCATGCGTTTACCCTTGACCCCAGTCTGGGTGAGTTCATCCTTGCCAGTGAAAATATTCAGATTCCCGAGCATGGCTCCAACTACAGCGTGAATGAAGGCAACTTCTGGCAGTGGGACGAGCACTACCGCGACTACATTCGCTACATGCATCGCCACGAAGGCTACTCTGGCCGTTACAGCGGCGCCCTTGTGGGAGATTTTCACCGCATTCTGATGCAGGGCGGCGTTTTCCTCTACCCTGGCACGCTAAAGAAACCAGAAGGCAAGCTCAGATTGCTGTACGAATCGGCGCCTTTGGCATTTCTTGCCGAGCAGGCAGGGGGTAAGGCCACCACGGGTGAGCAGGCAATTCTAGATTTTGTTCCCGACGAGTTGCATACGCGGACGCCGCTGATCATTGGCAGTCGGGAAGATGTTCAGCTGGTCGAATCCTTTATTCAAGAGCGCAAGGTGGAGCGGCCACCTGTTGCATCGGGCATCTCCTGAATCTGCATCCTTCGGTCCAATCGTAAAACTATTCTGAAATGTACTTGAAAGTCACAGATCGTTAAGGGCAGCTTGGATTAGTCTAAACAAGTTACTTTCATATTCGTCTCGTTTCGCCCAGTCCTTTCGGCCGAAAATCAAAGTAAAAGTGCCGATAGAGAAGACTGATGGATAACTGCTCCCACCCTCAATCAAGACGTCCTAACACTTTGTCACTATGGTTTCACTCCTAGAAAATCCACTCCGCGTTGGTCTGCAACACGACCGAATTCCGGCACCTCAGATTCTGGTGATTTTTGGTGCTTCTGGAGACCTGACCCAGCGAAAACTCGTTCCTGCCCTGTTTCAGATGCGGATGGAGCGTCGCCTGCCCTCGGAGCTAACGATTGTAGGGGTGGCTCGCCGGGAGTGGAGTCATGAGTTTTTCCGAGAGCATCTTGAGAAAGGTGTGCGAGATTTTGGCGGAGGCATTGACGGAAGCAATCAGGCGATTTGGGATAAATTCGCGCAGGGACTGTTTTACTGCCCGGGCAATATTGACAAGCCAGAAGACTATCACCGACTTAAGCAGTTTTTGGCTGAGCTGGACGAAAAGCGTCACACCCAGGGGAACCGGACGTTTTATCTATCGGTTGCACCGCGATTTTTTGCAGAGGCGGCTCAGCAGCTAGGCGGTGCTGGCATGCTGGCCGATCCCGCTAAGCATCGACTGGTAATTGAGAAGCCTTTTGGTCGAGATTTGGCCTCGGCGCAAGCGCTCAACTACAAGGTGCGCAATGTGTGCGGCGAAGACCAGATTTACCGAATTGACCACTATCTGGGTAAGGAAACGGTCCAAAACCTGTTGGTGTTTCGATTTGCCAATGCTATTTTTGAGCCGCTGTGGAACCGTCAGTTTGTAGATCACGTGCAGATTACGGTGGCAGAAACGGTCGGGCTTGAGGGCCGAGCGGGCTACTACGAGACGGCTGGCGCCATCCGCGACATGGTGCAAAATCACCTGATGCAGCTCTTTTGTCTGACGGCGATGGAGACGCCCAACTCGCTCGATGCGGCCAGCATTCGCAATGAAAAGGTGAAGGTGCTACAGGCGACTCGCCTAGCCAACGAAGGTGACCTATCCAAGTGTGCGGTGCGTGGGCAATACTCCACCGGCTGGATGAAAAATAAACAGGTCACTGACTATCGCAGCGAAGAAGATGTCCCTGAAGGGTCTGTGAACAATACGTTTGCTGCCCTAGAGCTGCAGATAGATAACTGGCGCTGGCAGGGCGTGCCGTTCTATCTGCGTACCGGCAAGCGCCTGCCGAAAAAAGTCTCTGAAATCTCTATCCACTTCAAGTCTGTGCCCCATTTAATGTTTCAATCGGCGGCGAAGCAGATGAGCGACAACATTTTGGCACTGCGCATTCAGCCAAATGAGGGGGTTGCGATGCGGTTTGAAGTGAAGACGCCGGGATCGTCTTTGCGGACCCGCTCGGTAGATATGGATTTCCGCTACGATGCGGCCTTCGGCAAGCCAAGCACTGACGCTTACAGCCGCCTATTGGTAGATGCCATGCTGGGTGACCAAACTTTGTTTACCCTGGGTGATGAGGTTGAGCAGTCTTGGCGAGTGCTCACGCCTCTGCTAGAAGCGTGGGATGCGCCCGCACCACCAGACAGCATTCCGCTGTACGAGGCTGGAACTTGGGGTCCCATCGAAGCGGAGCTGCTTTTGAACCGTAGCAACCGTCGCTGGCGCCGACTGTAGTCGCCCAAGCCTTCATTTACAATCCCCCTACCGATTTCCTCTGTCTGATTTTTACTACTCCTCTTCAACCTTCTCCCCCTTAACGAAAGATGGCTACTTCTCTTCTCGCTCTCCAAAAGCCAAAGGACATCTCCCTGGATGAGATTGAGGCTGAGCTACGCAACATTTGGCGTATGCAAGATGACGGCGGCACTGCGCCGGTCGCCACCCGAGCGACGACGTTCACCATCGTGATATATGAACCAGAAGAAATTCAACAGCTGCTGGCAACGCTGAATTTCTACGAGGGTATTGTCGATGGCTCCCACGGTTCGCAGACGCGCGAGGCCATTTTGGCGGCACAAAAAGAATACGACTTGAGAATGACCGGACGGGTGGACCCAGAGACCCTGGCGATGCTACGTGATAAGGTGCGATCGCTGCCCCAAGATCAGCAGCACTTCAAAAACGCAGATATTCGCGGCTTCAACCTAGATGAAGCCCTCGCCGCCCAGAATCCTTGCCGGGTCATCACCCTATGTCCTACCTTTGGTGAGGATGAAGGGGTTAGCGCTCAGGTGTCGGCCTATTGTCCCGTGCAGAAGAGCCAGAGCAGCAACTTGGTATGCTGCGAATACATCACTCTAAGGGGCACTAAGGAAGCGCTTGAGCGCGTCGGCGACTTGGTCAATTCGTTGGTGGTCTCCGATCTGCCCAAGTTCGTGTGGTGGAAGGCAACCCCGAACCCCGAACAAATCTTATTTCAGAAGATGGCGCTGATTAGCAGCTGTTTGATTCTGGACTCTAGCTACTATGGTGATGCCGAATCTGAAATTCTGAAAATTCAGAACCTAGTGAATGAGCACACTACTAACGTGGCCGACCTAAACTGGTACCGGCTGGCTCCCTGGCAGGAGCTATCGGCTGAGGCTTTTGACCCGCCGGAGCGCCGTATGGATATCACAGAAATTGACCGGGTGGGGATCGACTACGAGAAAGGAAATCCGGCGCAGGCGCTGATGTTTCTCGGCTGGTTGGCGAGCCGTCTAGATTGGCAGCCCACAGGCTACAAAAATGAAGGCGGCGACTATGAACTCAAGAGAATCTGCTTCACTGGTGAGAATGGCCGGGAAATCGAAGCTGAGCTAGCGGCTATTCCGGTGGCAGACCATGGAGAGGTGCTAGGCGACCTGACAGGGGTGCGGCTAGAGTCGACCAACCATGAGGCAAACTGCAATACTATTTTGTGCTCTGAGACGGCGGGCTGTATGCGTATGGAGTCGGGTGGTAGCGCTCAGAGTAGTCTGGTAGAGGAGGTCACTTCTATTTCTGACCAGCGCTCTGACCTGCTGCTAGGCCAGCAGCTACAGCGCTGGGGTGAAGATGAGCTATTTGAAGAAAGCCTGGCAGTAACCGCTAAGATTCTGTCTCTGCTCGCGCGTTAAATAACGTTTGGGAATAACGCTTAGGCGTAACGCTCAAATATAGAAAAGGCCCTGCGTAGCAGGACCTCCTGGGAGTGATATTTAGTTGGAAGCGGAGAGCAACGTACTGTTAAAAAGCAGCAGCGTCTTGACTCAAATAATCGATTGTTTTAGGGCTAATAACCTACAGCCATGTTCTATAGCAAAGTTAAAAATATTTCTGACTCTGCGGGTCGTGATGCCTGTTTTTTCTATAGCGATTTCAGCTGGTAGATGTATGTCAAGCGGCTCGACAAAAGCTGTAGCTAGAGAGTGTCTAGTCGCCGTAGCCGCTGAGGTAGCCTTCAAGGGCATGAAAGCGGTCGGCGTTGAGGCTGTAGTACATCCATCGGCCTTGTTGGCGAGCGGTCACTAGGCCAGCCTCTTTCAATGTTTTGAGGTGAAAGGAGAGTTTGGATTGGGCAATGCTGAGGCGATCGCACATATCGCCAACGCAAAATTCGCCCTCTTGTAGCAGCTCGATCACCTGGATACGAATCGGCTCAGAAAGCGCATGAAAACCAGAAAAAACAGGGTCTGATGATTTAGCCATGTTGATTATTTAGATTTGACTTGAGATAGCTCCAAATATCCGCGTAGCCCACAAGCTTTGAAGGGAATCAACGAAAACTTATGTGATACGGGATACTAAAAGCTTAAACAAGGGAAATCGGTTTGGCCATCCGGGCTTCCACCATGAAATCAAGCTATATCAATAGTTCTCTGGC
>JBCBIK010000152.1:0-12759 GCA_038524545.1 Cyanobacteria bacterium J06623_4
TAGCGTTGGCGGATGGATTTGTCGTTGGGTGCGATCGCCAGCGACTTCTCAAACAATCTCACAGCACTCTGAAAACTCTCTTCCGCCTCACGCTTTAGCGATTGGCTCGCTTGTAATTCGGCCAAGCTTTGCAGCGAAACTCCCTTGTTGTTGAGGGCATTCACATAGTTAGGCGCGCGTTCCAATGCGTCAGCGAAAGCAGCATTAGCTTCTTGATAGGTTTGCTGAGCTTGCTGATACTGAGAGAGAGCAGCTTGCAAATCAGCTAATTTTGACAGCGAAATGCCTTTGTTGTTCAGAGCTCCCACATCATCAGGGGCTCTTTCTAGAACGGTATTGTAGGTAGTAATCGAGTCGACATAGTTCTGCTGAGCCTGCTGATACTGAGAAAGGGTAGTTTGTAAATCAGCTAATTCTGACAGCGAAAGTCCTTTGTTGTTGAGGACATACACATCGTCAGGTGCGCGCTCTAGGACCGCATTAAAGGCGGCAATCGAGTCGGCATAAGTCTGCTGAGCCTGCTGATGCTGAGAAAGGATAGTTTGTAAATCAGCTAATTTTGACAGCGAAAGTCCCTTGTTGTTCAGAGCTCTCATATCGTCAGGTGCGTGCTCTAAGATCGCATTAAAGGCAGCGATAGAGTTGACACAGGTCTGCTGCGCCTGCTGATGCTGAGAAAAGGTAGTTTGCAAATCAGCTAATTTTGATAGCGAAA
This sequence comes from Cyanobacteria bacterium J06623_4, assembly GCA_038524545.1. Taxonomy (GTDB): domain Bacteria; phylum Cyanobacteriota; class Cyanobacteriia; order Phormidesmidales; family Phormidesmidaceae; genus Phormidesmis. Next base: position 716 of record JBCBIK010000152.1, read on the forward strand.
GTCCCTTATTGTTTAGGGCATACACATCATCAGGTGCGCGCTCAAGGGCCGCATCATATGTGGCAATCGAGTCGGCGTAAGTCTGCTGTGCCTGCTGATGCTGAGAGAGGGAAGCTTGCAAATTAGCTAAGCTTTGCAACGAATTGCCCTTGTTGTTGAGAGCATACACATCGTCAGGTGCGCGCTTAAGGGCCGCATTAAAGGCGGCAATCGAGTCACTATAAGTCTGCTGTGCCTGCTGGTGCTGAGAGAGTACTGCTTGCAAATTAGCTAAGCTTTGCAACGAATTTCCCTTGTCGTTCAGGGTATATACGTCGCTAGGTGCGCGCTCAAGGGCCGCATCATATGTGGCTATCGAGTCACCATAGGTCTGCTGTGCCTGCTGGTGCTGAGAGAGGGCAGCTTGTAAATCGGCTAATTTTTGCAGCGAATTGCCCTTGTTGTTGAGAGCGTGTACCTCGTCAGGTGTACGCTCAAGGACCGCATCGAAGGCGGCAATTGATTTGACATAGGTCTGCTGTGCCTGCTGGTGCTGAGCGAGCTCAGCCTGCAAATCGGCCAATTTTTGCAGCGAGTTGCCTCTGTTGTTTATAGCCTCCACATCATCGGGATCTCTCTCAATTGCTATCTCCCAGTTCTCTATAGCGATATCGTAAGCACTGCGAGCTTCCGTATAATGGCTTAATGTCGCGAAGACATTTCCCTTTTGATCCCAAGCCATTGCTTGAGCAAAGATATCTTGGTTCTCTTCAGCAACTGTCTGTGCACGCTCAAATGCATTCAACGCACCTGCATAATCAGCCACTCGCTCATAAGATTCGCCCACAGTACTGTACAGCGTCATGAGTAGCGGTGAACTGGGTGACGAAGCTTCTATCGTTGCAATCTGTTGCTTCAGCTCTTCTATCGACAGCGAAGACGCCTCTCCTGGCTCGCTGTCAGCGACACCCACCAGCCTAGAGGGTGACTGCTCTGCTGGCACAATGTCAGGTGGCGTGCGATCTTCAAACTCAAACACTCCATCCCGCCAACTCCAAAAATCAGGTGCCCTTTGCGCCAACCGAGTCGCCATGGTATCGCTCAACCACAGCACAATCGGAAAATCAAACTGTCGCAGCGCCTCCCGCGTCCACTGCAAAGAAAAGAACAGCCGATCCTGCTCCGACTTCTCTCCCGTTTTCTCCCCCCGCTGCACTGCCGCCAATTTAGGCGCATTCAAAACCGTCACCACCACTGGACGAGAAGTCTGCAGCACAGGCGAATTCGCCGCCAAAGCCTCTAGCGTAGCGCGCAAACTAGGCCGCTCAGCCTCCAGCTCCACCTGCAGCGTCTCAATGCCCTCTTCTCGTAGCTGAGCCTCATAAGTCGCAATCAAGCTATCTTGAAAAAACTGATTATCACAAACCGCTAGCAGCAGCCCAAACCGCCGCGTCTTTGCCCGGATAGAAATCATCAGCTTACGCAGCGATCGCTGATTACTCACATCCAGCTCAGACAACTCCACCATTCGACCTCCCATTTACGCAATCAACTGCTTACGCCGCAGCAAGTCTGCCACCATCGGGTGCAAATCAAACCATAGATCGTCATTTTCATATTCCAGCACATACAAACCATGCAACAGTTCTAAAAACTCATCACTCTTAGCATCCGGCGGCGTAAACTCCCGGTAGGTCTTCACCAACAGCTCATAGGCATCGCTACCCAAAGGCCGCGCGAACTGATTACGCAAAGACTTCACCGCCGCCGTCAAAATCTCTTTGTTTATCCTCACCGCTGCATCATCAGGCTCTAGCTCCATCGAGAGCATACACTCCCGGCAGCATTCCTGACCCAGCCGCACCATCTCTCGCAGCACGCCACCACTCAGCAACACAATCTGCCGCTTAATCTCCGGCTCTATCAAATCATCTGGAATGCGCTTCTCTAAAATTCTCTCCAACCGTTTGACATTGCTGTCAATCGGCAGCGCATCTGGCTGGTGAGCCTGCTCTCTTGGGAAAAATTTCGTCACCGAGAGCATGGTGGTATGGCTCCTCGCCTCCAGGGTACTCATCAGCCCAGGATCGCGAATAACAGAAATCGGAATGGTAAACACCACCCGAATGCGCGGCGAAAACAACGCCACAATGTTGTCTTGAAAAATCGACTTCACCACCGCCAAATCTAGCTTGTCCAAATCGTCGATAATGACTAGGACCGGTTTCCCTGTCGCCGCTTGAATCGTGCTAGCGATAATATCGATTTGTTGAGACAAATCCGAAACGCGGCGCTCGTAGGTTTGGTTAATGATTTCTCGAAATGAGCTTTCTTTTTGCAGTTTGCCAGCAAAAAAGTCAAACACATTGACCCCCGCCGACAGCTCCTGCTTGATCTGGTCGGTATACACGCTCGATTTGGTTTGGCTAAACCAATTGAGCAGCTTGTCTTCTGTTTCTTTTGGGATAGCGACCTGCTCTGCGGACGCTTTTTCTAGCAGCTTCAGCGCAATCGAATACAGAATTTGAATATGGTTGACATCTGAAGGCTCTATCGTGTCGGCGATAGAGTATCCGGCTACAAACAAGTTGGCCTCGCGCATTTGCTGAGCGAGCTGAGCCAGTAGCGTAGATTTGCCGCAGCCTCGATGCCCGGTAAAAATCAGCTTGCCTGCATCTCCCAGGGCCAGCAGCTCACTCTTCAGGCGCACCAGCGTCCGCTGCCCGTACGGCTCACGAAACTTTGCGATTTCCTCCGACTTGTAGAGCGGAAATAGCTCCAGGTTGCGATATGCCTGAGTAAACTGCGCGTACAGGTCTTGAGCCATGCCCATCATTCAATGAATGTCACAGCTCATCATACCGAAATCGTTCGCGATCGCCTTACCGCCCAGATCAACATCGCCTGTACATCACAGTCGTACACCATCTGGAATTGCTTAGCCTGCTCTGTAGTTCTGAAACGAATGAGAATTGCGAACCCATCGTGCGATCGCTATACAATCGATAGCAATCAATTTTCGCCTGCTATTTCGTTGACCCTTGCCCAAGTTCCGCATGAGTGCCCATCGTCCTGCTCCTTCCCTCGACCCGATTGCAATCATTGGCATAGGCTGCCGCTACCCAGGAGGAGCAGATACCCCAGACGCCTTTTGGCAGCATTTGAGCGAGGGCATAGACGCGGTGACCGAGGTGCCGCCTACGCGCTGGGACGTAGACCCCATTTACGACCCAGACCCGCGCACGCCAAATAAAACAAACACGCGCTGGGGCGGCTTCCTCAGCCAAGTAAACCAGTTTGACCCGCAGTTTTTTGGCATTGCCCCCCGAGAGGTGGCCACCATGGACCCGCAGCAGCGCCTGCTGCTAGAGGTCACCTGGGAAGCGCTAGAAGATGCGGGCCAAATCCCCGAACAGCTGCGCGGCTCCAAAACGGGCGTATTTATCGGCATCGGCACTCACGACTATTCGATCATGCTATGGCAGGGGCCGGTCAATGACCCCTACGCCACCACAGGCACAGGTAACTGCATTGCAGCCAACCGCATCTCCTACCTGTTCGACTTTAAGGGACCGAGCTTGGCGGTAGATACGGCCTGCTCGTCTTCTCTGGTAGGCATTCATTTGGCTTGCCAGAGCCTGTGGACAGGGGAGTCTGAGCTGGCGGTGGCAGGCGGGGTAAATGTGCTGCTGCTGTCAACGGTGACAGCGGGCTTCTCGAAAGGGGGGTTTATGTCTGGAGAGGGTCGCTGCAAAAGCTTTGATGCGAGCGCGGATGGCTATGTGCGCAGTGAGGGTGCGGGCATTGTGGTGCTAAAGCCGCTGGCAGAAGCCTTGGCAGATGGAGATCCAGTGTATGCCATCATTCGCGGTAGCGCGGTGAATCAGGATGGCTGCAGCCAAGGGATGGCCGCGCCAAATCCGGCGGCGCAGGCAGCGGTGCTGAGAGATGCCTATCGGGTGGCGCAGGTAAACCCGGCGGATGTGCACTACGTAGAAGCCCATGGCACCGGCACCAAGCTGGGCGACCCGATAGAGGCGCAGGCGCTGGGTGAGGTGCTCTCTGTTGGGCGATCGCCTTCTCATCCCTGCCTCCTGGGCTCAGTGAAAACCAACTTTGGCCACACAGAGACTGCAGCAGGCGTCGCAGGCGTCATCAAAGCGGCCCTGATGCTAAAGCACCGAGCCATGCCCCCCAGCCTCCATTTTTACCAGCCAAACCCAGCGATAGACTTCGACCAATTGGGCCTAAAGGTGCAAACCAAGCTGGCCCCCTTCCCCAAAAAAGAAGGGCCACTTTATATAGGGGTAAATTCCTTTGGCTTCGGTGGCACCAATGCCCACGTTGTGCTGTCCGACCTTGCTGGTGAAAAGCCTGCACCGACAGCGCAACCAGAGACCCCGCCGACAGAGCAGCTGTTTGTGCTGTCAGCAAAGAGTGAGTCGGCGCTGCGAGATTTGGCCAGCCGCTACGTCGCGCTATTGGCGAAACCGGCGACGCAGGATTTGGCGATGCTGTGTGCCGCAGCGAGTCAGCAGCGATCGCACTTCTCCCACCGCATAGCCTGCGTTTCCTTCGATACTAACCAGCTACGCACCCAGCTACAAAACTGGTTGTCAGGTTCAGAAGATATCGTTGGGCTACAGACAAATCGCGCAACGCAAACGCCACAAAACGTCGCCTTCCTATTCACTGGCCAAGGCTCCCAATGTGTAGGCATGGGTCGTGAACTGTACGACAATCAGCCGATTTTCCAAGCTGAGCTGCAGCGCTGCGCAGAAATACTGCAAGACGAAGGCGTAGATTTGCTGGCAGTGCTGTACGGCCCACAGCAGAAAGGCTGGCAGCCTGCAGACTCTCTAATTCACCAGACCGCGAACACGCAGCCCGTCTTGTTTGCATTTGAGTACGCTCTGGCTAGGCTGTGGCAGTCTTGGGGAATTGCACCCTCAGTAGTGATGGGCCATAGCCTGGGTGAGTACGTTGCAGCCTGCCTGGCAGGGGTGTTTAGCCTGGCGGATGGATTGAAGCTAGTGGCGGCGCGGGGGCGACTGATGCAGGCGCTACCTGCGGGCGGCGCGATGCTGTCAGTTTTGGCAGACCGGGCGCAGTGCGAAGCTTTGATCGCTCAGATAGATAGTGCAGAGTTTGGTAGTGACGGTGAAGCGCCGGTGAGCATTGCCGCTGTCAATGGCCCACAGAGTACGGTGATTTCGGGCGAATCGACGGCAATTTCTCGCATTGCTAGCGTGCTGACGCAAAAGCAAATCAAACACAAACCCCTCACCGTTTCCCATGCCTTTCACTCGGCGCGGATGGCACCGATGATGGCCGAGTTTCGATCAGTTGCCGGTTCGATCACTTTCTCAGCGCCGCGACGGCCCATGATTTCTATGCTCACGGGCGAGCTAGTCGGCGACGAAGTGGCCACTGCAGACTACTGGGTGCGCCATGTGCGAGAACCGGTGCGTTTCCTAGAAGCGATGCAGTCCCTGTATGCCACAGATGCGCGTGCTTTTTTGGAGATTGGCCCGAAGCCGGTCTTGCTGGGGATGGGACGTAGCTGTTTGCCCGCTGCCGAAGAGGTCGCTTGGCTACCCAGTTTGCGACCTAGCCAGTCCGACCAGGTGAGCCTGCTGACTAGCCTCGCCGCACTTTACACCCAGGGCGCAACTATTGATTGGTCTGCTGTCGCGCCCGAGGTGATCCTACGCGGTCAGCGAGTCACCTTACCCACCTATCCCTTCCAGCGTCAGCGCTACTGGTGGGACGAGGCACAGATGCCTAGCCTGGTGCCAGCACCGGTCTCCCAACCCATATTGGGAAGCGCCGCAGACCATCCGCTCCTCGGTAATCGGCTGCCGTTAGCTGGTACTCAAGAGCAGCGATTTCAAGTTCGGGTCAGCGCTCAGTCTCCGAAGTATCTGGGCGATCACTGCATTCTGGGTGAGGTAATTTTGCCCGGTGCAGCCTATGTAGAAATGGCGATCGCAGCTGCCCACCAGTGGCAAAAACAGTCATCAAAGCTAACCCCGCTCACCCTCTCAGATCTCACGATTGAGCAGCCGCTAGCGTTAGAGACCGCCCGGCCCGCCGATGTGCAAATTGTGCTGACGCCGAGCGCTGACGAAACCGCAGCTGTGCAAATTTTTAGCGCAGAAGATGGTGCGGGTTTGGCATTTACTCGGCATGCGGCGGGGACCGTGAGTGCGATCGCCCCCTCTCCATCACCCGCACAAATCCCCCTACACCAGCACCAAACGGCCCTCCTCCCCTTTCCCGTCACCGTCACCAACTACTACCAATCCCTCCACGACCAGGGCCTCACCTACGGCCCCGCCTTCCGCGTAATCCAGCAGCTCTGGCAAAAAGACGGCAGCGCCCTCAGCCAGCTACGCCTCCCTGAAGAATTGACCGAGGAACAATACCACCTGCATCCTGCCCTGCTAGACGGCTGCTTTCAAACCATCGGTGCCGCCCTGCAAATGGAGACAGAAGCAGGTACCTATCTCCCCATTGGCCTAGATCGGCTAACGGTGTTCAATCCGCTACTGCAGGCGGGCTGGTGCCATGTCGAATTGTCCGCCATACCACCGCAGGCCACCCTGCCAAACCAGCTCAAAGCCAACCTGACGATATGGGATGAGACGGGTGCGATCGCTGCCCACATCACCGGCATGACCCTCAAGTACGTCAGCGCCACCTCCCTACAGCGACTGTTCCAAAAGACCACAGCACAAACAGAAAAAACAGTCCCAGCTGCCCAGTCACCCCAAGACTGGCTGTATCGCCTGGCTTGGCAGCCGCAATCCCAGCGTCCTGAGTCCTCTACCCACCCAGACACTCCGCAAACCTGGCTCATCTTCGCCGATAGTCAGAGTGTTGGCGAACAGGTGGCCGCTACGCTTAGCATGCAATCCCATCGCGTCTTCCTCGTCGCTGCCGACGCGAAATATCAGTACGTGCCAGCAGATAACGTACTGACGCTCAACCCAGCGCAACCCGAAGACTTTGCGCGACTATTTTCTGACCTGTTGCCTGAGCTAGTTGCTCAGCAGCAGGGCGATTTGAGCTGTCAGATCTTGTACTGCTTGGGGTTAGATGCCGAGGAAGGGAAGCTGGGAGAGCTGTCTGCTCAGGAGCCGGTTTGTGCTGGGGTGTTGCATTTGGTGCAGGCGATCGCAGCGATGCCCGCTCTCTCTGCGCGGCTCTGGCTGGTCACCCAAATGGCCCAGGCTATAGACACGCCCTCGCCGCTGAATCTGCAGCAGTCGCCGCTGTGGGGACTGGCTCGCACCCTGCGGTTAGAGCAGCCCGCCCTGCACTGCGCCGTGGTGGATTTACCTGCGGTGGTTTCTGAGGATGTGCTGACGCTATTAGTGGCAGATCTCTGCCACCCGACTGCCGAAGATCAGCTTGCCTACCGGCAAAACAGCCGCTTCGTTGCTCGCATACTTCCCCAAGCTAAGGCAACACCGACTCAGCCGCTGGCCCTGCCTAGCGCACCCTCCTTCCGTCTGGGGCTGGCCCGCTACGGCGTTTTAGATGACCTAGCGCTCATGCCGACCGAACGGCGATCGCCTGAGAAAGGCGAGGTCGAAATTCAGGTGAAGGCGGCTGGGCTGAATTTTCGCGACGTGCTCAATGCGCTGGGGATGCTGGAAGAAACACTGACAGAGATGGGCATTCATCAGCCGTCAGCGGTGCCCTTTGGCGGCGAATGTGCAGGCATTGTCACCGCAGTGGGAGAAGGCGTAGACACCCTAAAGGTTGGCGATGCGGTCGTCGCAGCACAGGCCGTCGGTAGCTTGCGGCAGTTCATAACGCTGCCTAAAACTTTTGTGGTGCCCAAGCCAGACAGCATGACCTTTGCCGAAGCGGCGACGGTGCCGACTACGTTTTTGACCGCTTACTACGGACTGGTGCACTGCGCCCAGCTCAAAAAGGGCGATCGCGTGCTAATCCACTCGGCGGCGGGGGGCGTCGGCCAAGCCGCTGTGCAAATTGCCCAACACATCGGCGCTGAGATTTTTGCCACCGCTAGCCCGCCCAAGTGGGACTTTCTCAAATCCATGGGCATTCGTCACGTGATGAATTCTCGTACGCTGACATTTTCAGAAGAGATTTTGGCCGCGACAAACAACAAAGGGGTTGATGTTGTTTTCAACAGCTTGAACGGTGAGGTGATCGACAAGTCCTTGGCGGCGTTGGCGCGTGAGGGGAGATTTGTAGAAATTGGCAAAATTGGCATCTGGGACGCCGAAAAAATGCGAGACCTGCGCCCAGATGTGAGCTATGCCCCCTTCGACTTGCTAGAAGTTTCTACCGCTCACCCGCAGAAGATTGCCAACATGCTGGCGGCGCTGATGGAGAGCTTTCAGCCGGACGGTCCATACTACCCCTTGGCAAAGACGGTCTTCCCCGTGCAGGCCGCTCCAGAGGCATTTCGCTACATGGCGCAGGCCCGGCACATGGGCAAAGTGGTGCTTACCCTGCCGCCTATCGCCCCACAGCAGCCCCTAATCGATGAAGAAGCTGCGTATTTAATCACGGGTGGTCTAGGTGCGCTAGGGTTGCAAACGGCTCAGTGGCTGGCCGAGCAGGGGGCCAGTCATTTGGTGTTGTTGGGTAGGCGATCGCCCTCAGCTGCCGCGACAGAAACGCTCACTCAGCTACAGCGCGCAGGCATCACGGTCGATATCGCCCAGGCCGACATCGCTAACTACAACAGTTTGCAAGCAGCGATCGCACCCTACCTCTCTGGGAATAAACCACCACTCAAAGGCATTTTTCATCTCGCCGGTGTGTTAGAAGATGGCCTCCTACTCAACCAAACTTGGGAAAGCTTCGCCACCGTCATGGCCCCCAAGCTCACCGGTGCATGGAATCTGCACTGCCTGAGTGCGCCCCTCGCTCTCGATCACTTTGTTTGTTTTTCATCTATCGTCTCTCTGATGGGGGCACTGGGGCAGAGCAACTATGCTGCGGCCAATGCCTTTCTCGATGCGCTGGCCCACCATCGTCAAGGGCTTGGGCTACCGGCACTGAGTGTGAACTGGGGACCGTGGGGAGAGGTGGGCATGGTTGCCGAGCTGGATGCTCGCGCTCAGGCACGGATGGAGGCACAAGGGCTGACGCCTATCCCGGTAGCCGGTGGCTTAGCGCTGATGGGCGATCTGATGCGGCAGGGGCGATCGCAAGTCGGGGTGATTCCGGCAGATTGGAACATTTTCTTGGCGGCGGGCGGGGCTCAGACTGCAAAGTCTGCCATGTTTGAAGCGCTCAAGCCTGCGGTCAAAGAGAGCCCAGCGCGTTCGGTGTCGTCTGGAGTGTTGCAGCAGTTGGCTAGCTGTGCGGCGGCAGAGCGATCGCAAGTGTTGGCGATTTATTTGCGATCGCAGCTGGCCAAAGTGATGGCGTTTGCCACCCCAGAGGCTATCAGCCTAGATGCGCAGTTTGGCGATTTGGGCATGGACTCCCTCATGGCCGTCGAGTTTAGCAATCGGCTACAAAAGAATCTCAACCACCCCATTCCACAAACCCTAGCGTTCGACTATCCCACCATTAATTCACTGGCAACGTACCTGGCAGACAAAATCGAGCTGCCAGAGCAGGACTCGTCAGACGTTGAATCGGCGGCTTCAGAACCAACCAGCGCTCGCCCACAGCAGATGGCTTCGGAACCTGCGAAAACTGAGCAGCTCCCGTTAGTTAAGCCCCAACCTGCAAAGGAAATCGCTTCTCTGCCCTGGGTTTCTAAAGGCCGCAATCCTGCCTATCAGCCCGCCGCAGAGCATGTGCAGTTCTCCCAAATGCCGGACTACCGCCGCCTGCGTCAAGACTTAGACCGGGTAGAAGATCTGGGCAATCCCTTTTTTACCGTTCATGAGGGTACCGCGAAAGACACGACTCAAATTGGCGGGCGATCGCTGATTAACTACGCCAGCTACAACTATCTAGGTCTATCTGGCGATCCTCGGCTCAATGAGGCTGCTCAGCAAGCGATCGCGCAGTACGGCACCTCCGTTTCCGCCAGCCGCGTCGTCTCTGGCGAGCGCCCTGTGCACCGTCAGCTAGAGCAGGGCCTAGCCAGCTTCCTCGGCACCGAAGACTGCATCACCTACATCGGCGGACATGCCACCAATGTCACCACCATTGGCCACCTCTTCCGAGAAAAAGACCTGATTCTCTACGACGCGCTCAGCCATAACAGCATTCGTGAAGGCTGCAATCTGTCGGGTGCGATCGCCATGGAGTTTCCCCACAACGACTGGCAAACCCTCGACCAGCTGCTCTACGAACATCGCCCCCACTACGAGAAAGTGCTAGTCGCCATCGAAGGTGTATACAGCACTGACGGTGACCTCGCGCCCCTCCCCGAATTTGTGAAAGTAAAGCACACTCACAACGCGCTTCTGCTGGTAGATGAAGCTCACTCCATTGGCGTCCTCGGCAAAACCGGACGCGGCATTGCTGAGCACTTTGGCATCGCTGCCGGCGACGTCGACTTGTGGATGGGCACCCTGAGCAAATCTTTTGCGAGCTGCGGCGGCTACATCGCCGGATGCGCCGCCCTGGTGGAATATCTCAAATACACTGCGCCTGGATTTGTCTTCAGTGTGGGCATGGCTCCCGCCAACGCCGCCGCCGCCCTCGAAGCCCTGCGCACTATCATCCATGAGCCCCACCGCGTCGCCCAAGTCCAGGCCAAATCTCGCCTCTTCCTCTCCCTCGCCAGAGAAAAAGGCCTCAACACAGGCACCAGCCACGATTCCCCCGTCATTCCCATCATCGTCGGCGAACCCTACAAAGCGGTCCAGCTATCTCACACCCTCTTTCAGCAGGGCATCAACGTGCAGCCCATGGTCTATCCTTCAGTGCCCTACGATGCGGCTCGTCTGCGGTTTTTCCTCAGCAGCCTCCACACCGAAGAACAGATTCGCAAAACGGTGCAAACCCTGGCAGATGAGCTGCTGATTCTCGATACGGTGAACCCCTAATGAAAGCCACTCGCCACTACCGCATCGCCGCTTTGCCCGGCGAGGGCATCGGCCCAGAAGTCGTGTCGGCCTGCGTGCAGATTTTGGAGGCGATCGCGGCCATAGAGGGCTTCACGCTTACGGTTACCTACGGCCTCATTGGCGAACCCGCCCGCCAGCGGTTTGGCGTACCGCTCCCGCCTGAGACGTTGACGCTCTGCGAAGCCTCGGATGGTATTTTGTTTGGCGCAGTCACCCGTGGTGGCCTACTCACGCTACGACGACACTTCGATTTTTTTATCAATCTGCGTCCGGTGTGCCCGTCGCCCAGCCTGTTGGAGGCCTCCCCAATTAAGGCCAGCCGACTGAGGGGCGTAGATTTGCTGTTTGTGCGCGAATTGGTCAGTGGCATTTACTTTGGCGAAGCGGGCCGGGGGACAGACGCCGGGGGAGACTACGGCTTTCACACCATGCGCTACGCCGATGATGAGATTCGCCGTGTTGCCAAGGTCGCGCTGCAGCACGCCCAGCGCCGCCGCCAGCACCTATGCATCGCTCACAAAGAAAATGCCCTGCCTCACCTGCCCTGGTCTGAGCTGGTTCGCGCAGAAGCGCAGGCCTTCCCCGAGGTGACGGTCACACCGATGCTGGTGGATAACTTGGCGATGCAGTTGGTAATGCGGCCTGGAGAGTTTGATGTGATCCTAGCGGGTAATCTGTTTGGGGATATTTTGAGTGATTTGGGTGGTGCGATCACCGGGTCAATTGGTCTTTTGGGGTCTGCCAGCCTCAATGCAAATGGGTTCGGCATGTATGAGGCGGTGCATGGCACTGCGCCAGATATTGCAGGCAAGGGCATTGCCAACCCCTTAGGCACGCTGGCAGGGGCAATTTTGATGCTGGAGCAGTGGGGTGAGCAGCAGGCTGCCCAACGGTTAAAGCGCACTCAGGAAAAACTGCTGGCAGCGGGATATCGTACCTATGACCTGATGGCTGACTCAGGCGACGCTACTCAGCACGCCTTGACCACAGATGAATTTGTCAATTTATTTTTAACAACTATGGGTGAACTAGCCGGGTAGAATA
>JBCBIK010000153.1:0-12738 GCA_038524545.1 Cyanobacteria bacterium J06623_4
GATAAATGCACCCGCCGTGAGCAGGAACCAATCTTGCCCGCGATCGCCCACAATGTTTCGCAAGACCAGCGTCACCGGTGCCACATCCTGGTTCCCACCCAGATACACTAGCGCCACCAGCAGATCGTTCCACACCCAGAGGAATTGAAAGACGGCAAAAGAGGCCAGTGCAGGCATGCTCAAAGGCACCACAATTCGCGTGAAGGTCTGCAGATGGGAGGCACCATCCACCGCAGCGGCTTCTATGAGGTCTCGGGGCAAGGAGCCAATGTAGTTACGCAGTAGATAAATTCCGAGCGGCAGTCCATAGGCGCTGTGGGCTAGCCATACCGCCAGGTAAGTGCCCGAAATGCCGACAGTATTGTACGCACGCAGGATGGGAATTAGCGTCATCTGCAGTGGTACTACCAGCAGCCCTACGATGATGACAAAAAGCGTTTGCCTGCCCGGAAACTCCATCCAGGCTAGGGCGTAGGCTGCAAAGGTTGCGATCGCAATCGGAATCACCGTAGCTGGTACCGAGATCACTAGGCTATTCAGAAAGGCCTGCCCCATGCCTTGCTCAAAGAGCACTGCGCCGTAGTTACTCAGCGTGAACTGGGTAAAGGCAAACGGATTGAGGAGAACGGTCCACCAGCCGGTTTGCGTGAGGTCGCCTGCCGGGCGAAAAGAGCTGATGAATAGTCCTAGCGTGGGCAGGGTCCAAATCACTGCCAAGCCAACGACCGCAATGTGGACCGGCGTCTTGCGAATGAATTGCTCAAACTTTGACTGCTCTGGTTTTTTGGGCGTTGGGCTTTTGCGGGCAGCGTCTTCGGGTGCTGGCGTCTGGCTGGCCGGTAGCTGGGAAGAGGTCATCGGTCTAGCTCCTGCTGGCGAAAACGACGAATATTGGCCACCATAATCGGGATAACGGCGATCAGTAGGATGACGGCGATCGCACTTCCCCGGCCAAAATTACGAAAGTTGAACATCTCTTTCACCATGCGGCTGGCAATCACATCCGTATCTAAGTTGCCACCGGTCATCACAAAGACAATATCAAACACCTTCAGCACCAGCACCACCACCGTCGTAGCTACCACCGTCACTGTCGGCATAATCATCGGCACAATAATTCGCCGAAAGATTTGAAATTCGCTGGCGCCATCTACCCTAGCCGCCTCAATCACATCCTTAGGCACGCCTTTGACCGCTGAAGAAAGCAGCACCATACAAAAGCCCGTTTGCAGCCAAATCATAATCGCAATCAGCGAAAAGTTGTTGATGCTGCGATCTACCAGCCAAGCCACCGGCTCAAATCCCAAAGAGACCGCCACAGCATTCAGCAATCCAATCTGATCCGTGCCAGCAGGCTTAAAAGCATACATAAATCGCCAGATAACGCTCGCTCCCACAAACGAGATGGCCATCGGCAGAAAAATCAGCGACTTCGCCGCCGATTCGTACCTTACGCGGTCTACCAACACAGCAATAATCAGGCCGAGGCTAACGCTGATACCCGTCACCAGCACGAGCCACAATAAGTTGTTGCGAAATGCCGTCAGCATCCCCGGATCGGTAAAAGCAAACGCATAGTTTTTGAATCCAACAAATTCGCTCGAGTCCTTGTTGAAAAAGCTAATGTAGATCGTTTGCAGTGTCGGAAAGATGAGATAGGCGACCAACAACAGCAGCGAAGGCCCCATGTAAATCCAGGGCAATACTCGGTTGCCAGTGGGTCTAGGTAATGTTCTTTCGACTAGGATATTCAGCCCATAAAAAATGGCGATAATGCCACCCGAGCCGAGTGCGATCGCGAGTACCGCCTGTAAAACTAGTGCTAGGTTTTGACCATTCATAGTGCCCAACAGCTGCTTTTGGCTGTGTCTACTGCTTAGCTGATCGTCTTTAGCCGGTTATTAATGCCGTGTTGCCGATCCACGCTCTATGAAAGACTACACCGCCCGCGAACGAGCGCCAAAAAAAACTACCCGATGTCTGCACTGACGCACGCCGCCTGTACAGATATTGGGTAGCGTGATGGAGTCACGACTGAATTGTTTGGTTTTTAGTGGCTAGCTTAGGTAGCCGAATACGTCGGTATCGTTGAGGTCGAGATGGGTGACCTCGGCGACAATGGCAATGCGATCGCCATGGCGCAAAATCTGGGTATTGCCGTCCTTTTCGTACAGCGTGTAGTCACTGGCAGATCCGTGCAGCACCATCACATCTGCCCCGACCTGGAAGTCTCGTACCAGCGCAAAGTCTTGACCGCCATTGGCCGCGTAGTAAGCCCGGTGCTCATCTCCTAAGATAAACAGGTCGCCGTCTGTGCCGCCAATCAGGGTGTCTCGCTCTCCGGCGCCTGCGTTGTGAGCATCGGTACCATTGAGCTTGTCACTTCCCTGAAGCGCCACCAGCAGGTCGTTGCCACCGCCACCGATGAGCAAGTCGTCGCCCTCACGGCCAAAGAGCGTGTCATCGCCCAATCCGCCATAGATCCAGTCTTTGCCGAGGCCACCGTCAAGCACGTCATCGCCATCTAGGCCGTATAGCTCGTCCATGCCGTCGTTGCCAATCAGTTCGTTGGCCCCGGCATCGCCTCGCAAAAAGTCGTTATTGTCTGTACCGATCACATTGACAAAGTTTTTGACGATATAGGTCGGATTGTTCGGCAAGTTTTCGACTGTCATGCTGTGCTGGCTCAGGTCTACTTCGATGGCGACATCGCCAGTCTGAACGCTGCCATCAATAGTGTTAGCCTGATCCACCGCGCCAATCACTGTTTCAACAGAAACGAGATGATCACGGCCAGCGGCCCCTTTATCGACGGCGCCAACTACTTCGAAGGTAATGGCGTCATCAAGCGCGCTGTAGTCGGCCACATCGTAGCCGCTGCCCCCATTCAAGAGGTCATGTCCGGTACCTCCGATAATCAGGTCATTCCCTCTACCGCCATAGCTCTTATCGTTGCCAGCGCCGCCGTCTAGCGTGTCTTTGCCGTTGCCGCCATAGAGCCGGTCGTGACCATCCTGGCCGCCCAGCGTATCGTTGCCATCTCGGCCAAAGATACGGTCATTTCCTTTGAGCCCGTTGATCACATTGTCTACGGCGCTGCCTTTGAGATAGTCGCTGCCTAGGGAGCCGTCGATATTTTCGATGGAGATAATGTATTCGCTGCCGCCACCGCGGTAGGCATATACGCACTGTGAGGCCAAGTCCGCATAGAGCCCATAGTGCCAGTGGCTATAGGAAACCGTATCGGTCCCTTCTCCACCGTGGATATAGTCGTTACCAAAGCCACCGTAAATGGTGTCGTTTCCTTCGCCTGCAAAGATGACATCTCGACCATAGCCCGCGTAGATAACGTCATCACCGGCTTTGCCGACGATGTAGTCGTTGCCGTGGGTGCCGTGAATGCTGTCGCTCTCTTCGGTTCCCCAAATATAGTTGTAGGGAGTGTAGTAGTAAGTCATGGAAAAAAGGGTTGTATCGGGAGTTGTGCCGGTCGTGCTTGTGCTAAAAGATGCTGAAACAACAAATTTGTCAACGCGCTGTTTTGTAGGAAGTCCGGTTGTTGAAAGGCCAGCTTGTGGAGGTCCGGCCTGATTGAATCCTGCTGCCTTTGACAGAACTCTGAAAAAAGATGCACGGTGCCTGACTGCTCGGTTCATCGAGGCTGTAGGATTGTTCTTCTTCTAAAAAAGAGACTTTGAATTGACTGATTGGAGTATAGGAGGCTAAGTAGAATCGCTGAATATGCACTGGCCTCTTGGCACAAAAAAAAGACCCAACAGGTTGGGTCAGTGAAGAGCGTATTAATCAAGGAACCCTGCATCAAGGGATCTTGTATTAGTGATGGCCTAGTGGCAATCTATTCGGGCCAGCTTTCCTCAATGGTTTTGGTGACATCTTCTGCCGGTTCGCCAACCGCAAAATCTACCACGCCCGACCAAAATGTGCCGGTCCCGACGGCGCCAGGCATCATATCAGAGCCATCGAAGCGAATCACATCGGCATCGGTCAAAATCTGGGCGATTTTTTGGCTGACGACATCGGGGTAGGCATCGAGTGAAACTGCCTTGTGGGGAGAGATAAATCCGCCCAGGCCTGCCCAGATTTCGTGAGGGACGGGTGTGGCTAGGTATTCCATAAGAGCGCGCGCTTCTGGTGTGTCGTTAAACATGCCAAAGGCATCGCCTGCTACGAGGACGGGCAGGCCAAACTTTTCGTCAATGCCGGGTAGGGGAAAGACGTCGTAGTCTACATTGGGGGCTTTGTCTTCGGGGAAAAAGGTGGAGATGAAGCTGGCCTGCCGGTGCATGTAACAGGTCGGTGGCTCACTGAAAAGGCCGAGGGGCGAGTCGCCGAAGGGGGTGCTCACTGCGTTGACGGCGCCGCCGCTGACGTATTTGGGTTCGAGCAAAATTTTGCCAAATTCATTAAAGGCATTGATCACTTCTGGAGAATCGAAGGGTAGCTCGTGGCTAATCCACTGGTCGTAGGCTTCGGGGCCAGCCGTGCGCAGCATCAGATCTTCTACCCAGTCGGTGCCTGGCCAGCCAGTGGCATCGCCGCTTTCGAGCCCAATGCACCAGGGCGTTTCACCGTCGTCGGCAATTTTGTCACTGAGGGCAGTCAGCTCTGACCATGTAGTGGGTACTTCGTAGTTTTTGGCATCGAAGGCAGAGGGCCGATACCACACGAGGCTTTTTACAGAGGCCCGGTACCAAATGCCGTAGGGTTCGTCATCAATGGTGCCGAGGTCTAGCCAAGTATCTGGATAAGCCGTGCGCAGCGTGTTGACATCCATAAAGCTTGTCAAGGGAATCAGCTGACCGCTCCTGGCAAAGTCGGTCATCAGGCCGGGCTGAGGAAACATGGCTAGATCGGGCGCGTCGCCAGATTCTACGCGCACGGGCAGCAGCGTTGCGAAGGCGTCAGTGCCCTCGTACACGACCTCAATGCCAGTTTCTTCTTCGAAGGGAGCGAGGGCCTGCTCTAGTTTCTGTTGTTGTTCGCCGACGATGACGCCGAGAATGGTGACGGTGTTTTCAGCTTGTTCGGTGCCTGCGCGATCGCACCCCGTAAGAAGTAGTGTAGAGGCCAGGGTGAGCCCCATGGCTAGAGTGTTTGCGCGGCCTAACTTAAGCTGGAACAGGGAGGTCATATTAAAGCTTTTTTGAGCGATCGCCAAAAATTATAGTGAATAAAGTCGATTATGCTCTTCAGTGTACCAAGCTAATATGGCCAGCATAAGGAGAACATCATGAAGCCACTGGTACCTGACGACTTTACTGTCCCAGCAATGCTAGAGACAGACAGATTTCGTTTGAGAATGCTCAGCGTTAATGACGTAGTGAAAGACTACGACGCTGTCATGACCAGCCGTGAGCACTTGCAAGGCGTGTTTGGCCCGAAGAGCAACTGGCCCAGTGCCGATTTGTCGCTAGAGCAAGACCTGATCGATTTGGGTTGGCATCAAAAAGAATTTCAGCGACGAACGTCCTTTGCCTACACTGTGATGAGCCTAGATGAGTCGATATGCCTAGGCTGTGTGTATTTCTATCCCTCGTCTGCTGCAGGGTACGATGCCCAGGCCATCTTGTGGGTCCGTCAGAGTGAACTGGCCAGCGGTCTGGACGAGGTGCTGATGCGAACGGTCAAAGATTGGCTTGCGGCCAAGTGGCCATTCGAGCGTGTGGCATTTCCGGGTCGGGAAATCGCCTGGGAAAGCTACGAAGCAGGCTGACCGCTGCAGAGCGGGTTTATTCACCCACTCTGCAGCGGTCAGCCTTCAGGCAGGCAATTTTCTCTTCTCTTTCTGCAATTACCTTTTGCAGGCTAGGTCGCCCGGTCAGCGCTAGCCGCCGGTCAGCCCACAGGTCGTAAATCTTGTCGATGATTGGCCCAATGACTGGCCACTTAGTCGCTGCATAAATCCAGCCGATGCCTAGGGCGTCGTAGGTGCGTTGAAACACTTCCACATTTTTGACAACGGTGCCATCGGCCAACACAGCATGTATGCGACCCATCGCCGTTTCAAAGTCGACACCGCCATTGTCTTCTGGGCGATAGTTTAGGTCGGCAATATCTGTAAACTTCACTAGACCACGGCCAGCGTCTTTCTTGCGTAAAAAGTTCACTTCCCGTAGACACAGCGGGCAGTCTCCGTCGTACAGCAGGTTTACTTTCCAATGGCTGTCTTGGGCTTCTGAGGCGGGGGCAGCTTTAGTTTCAGAAAGGGTCATACGAGAGAAAATAGATGATTGATGACTATATTTTAACCGGTTTGTTTAAGAAGTGTTACGAGCTACGTTTCTCTTTTGGAAGCTTGTGACACGGCTGGTTTGGCTCTCCTTGTGTGCTGCATTGAGCTAGGCAAGGTTGTGCGATCGCATCATCTTCAACAATCGTCGGCGCCTGCTGACCAAAGGTCATCACGCAGCTGAAATCGTCGAAGTTCGGTTCCATAGTGAGCGGAATGCCAAACTTTTCAGTAAAAAATGTTTGGGTAGGCAGTTTGCACATGTTCACGCACATGCCCACGCACTGACTATCTTCGAGGTAGCGGCACTTTTCGATGTGGACGGCGCTGGGCTGCGATCGCACCTCTCCATCTAGCCCTTTCACCTCAGCCGTCGCTACGCTACACGGCCCCACCAACCACTCAAACATCTGCGAGGCAAACCAAGCATTCAGCACACACACCAACCGCGTCGGGGAGAAAACGCTGCGGATGATCCATAGAACAGGCGCGGGTACCAGCGACTGCAGCACTTGGGCAACCACCGCCTGCTGTTCATCGGCGCTGCGGCCCTGCATAATTTGTTTGGAAAGATCTACAAAGCCCTCGTAGCCTGTCTTTTGGGTGTCTCCGGCGAGCGCTTTTGCCATCTTGCGGGAAAACAGCCAAATAAACAGCCGGTCCAACAGATTGTCTTGGTAGGTTTTGGCGTAGTCTTCTGCGGTGTGCATGGCGCGCTTCTCAGTCTTCTCTTCATACTAGGGCTTTTGCCGATTCCTTCGAAAGATGTTGAGAGCAAGGACTAAGCAAAGCCCCCCTGCCGCTAGCAAAATTAGAACAGGAAGAAGACCGCGCTGACGGGTCGCAAAGTCTTCTGGTGCCGAAGGCTCGGTGCTATCCTGCGGTGTTGGCAGAGCAGCGGCGTCATTTTCAGGAATGGTTGGCACCGCACTGCCTGCTGCGACCGTCGTTTCAAATTCAAAGGTAAAAGGTGAAAAATCTCCTGCCTCAATTGGCTCACCGGTTAGCGTCAATGTATAGAGGCCAACCTCTGGAAAGGTGAATTGAGCGCCGGGAATATCTTCGTAGCCTTCAGCATCGACGGGACTGAGTGCTGGTGTGAGTGGTTCCGTTGCAGCGCTTTCTGAGGAAACGGTCAGCTGGCAGTCGCAGGCCGAGAGAGGAATGACTTCGCCGCCTCGGCGGGTGAGGGCAAACCAGGCAAGGCTCTCTTCTCTGGCTAGGGGCGTGTCGTCTGGTTCTATGTGCAGCGTAGCGCCCACGTCTTCCATGATTTCGACCTGGTGCGCGATCGCTCGCTGCCAACCCGACTCAAGCGGAAGAAGAGTCAGACTGAGTCCGACTAGCAGCAGGCTCTGTATGGCAACCGTTTTGAGCACTTGATGGAAGGGCGTTGCTTTTGGGTGGGGCATAGTTCTGTGCCTGAGAAAATAGGGTCCAAATAGGGCGCGATCGCAGTGCTAAAACGCCCAATACAACCAGAGCCAATGTGCCAACTCGGGTGTGATGCTGCCAAGTGAGCGATAGCGTCCCCCAGTAGTTCGCCCCGGTGAGAACGGTGTGTCCAGCGGCGAGCAAAAGTGCAGGAACGCCCAACAGATGCAGCTTGCGCCAGCGACTGCCCAGCCTCTTTTGAGCTTGGTCGAAGCTGGTGAGGGCAGCAGGCAGCATCAGAAAAAGTGCGATCGCGCCCAGCAAAATTCCCCGCTGGTGGGCAGGCAGCATAAACTGCACAGCCTGCCAATTCCACTGCCAGCTATGGCTCATCATGTGCAGCACATGCAGCAGACTGAGGGCAAAGGCCCCCACCCCTAGCACCCGTCGATACTTGAGCGGGCCAGCCCATACCTTACTCACAGGCCGAGCCACTAGGGCTAGTATCAACGACCCGAGCGCCGCATGTCCGCTGTAGTCATTCATGGCACTACCCGTCCGCAGCAGCAGCAGCGCACCAATCAAAACCGTCATCCACCCGCCTAGCCGAAAAAGCTGCGATCGCCGATCTTGACTCAGCACAGACGTCGCTAGCCCCATAGCCAACATGGCAGGCACCGTGCCCGCTCCAAAGGCCAGCATCACCGCCCCACCTCCCGCCAGGTTTTGCGTAGCGGCGGCTCGCAGCTGACCCGTGTACAGAAATCCACAGGGAATCAGCCCCCACAGCAGTCCCAATCCCAGCGGTGTAAAAGCCCCTTTGTTACCAGAAACTTGTAGCATCCACTGATTGATGCGTTCGTGAATGCGCTGCTGCCGCGTCGGCTGCAAGAAAGGCAGCGGTGGCAAAAAGCTAGGCTGCGCTTGGGTAAGCCCAAACCAAATTAGCAACAGTCCTGTGAGCATGGAGATCGCCCGCCGCAAGCCAGAGCCGATGCCTGCCACCTGCCCTCCTGCAAACAGCACAGAGCCTAAGCCACCAATGAGCGCTCCCACGAGGGCGTAGCTAGCCAAGCGACCCAGATTGAGTAGGAGGTGGAAGGTAATCTGCTGTCGCCAAGTGCGATCACCTTCAGTCTTTCCTGATCCATCTGTTCCAATAGTCTGGCTCGAAACAGGGTTCGAAACAGAAAGCGCAAAGGCCGCCGTAATCGGCCCGCACATGCCAACGCAGTGGCCAAAGCTTCCAAGAAAGCCTATGGCCGCAGTCAGCCATAGATCGAGGAGGGTTGGCATCGTGGGGGCGGTGAAGTCGGCGGTGTGTTAGGGCGTGCTGTTGTGCGTGAGGTCGTTTTGGTTGGGGTCGTAAACCTCAATCATAACGCTGTCTTCGATGGGTTCACCTTGGGTGGTCAAGGTTTCGTGGCCGTTGGCGTTGAGGGTGACGCGGATCTCGTTTTCGCCGCCGGGGAGGGTAGGGAGATGGGTCCAGGTGCTGTAAATGCGCTGAATAGGCTCGTCGTTGATATAGAGATGGCCGTGGCCCTCCGTAGGAAGACTTTCACCATTGACCTTACTGGGCTCAAAGTTGAAGTTGGCAGTTCCTACGTACAGATTCCAGCCTCGTACATCGTCTTGTTCTACACGAACGCTGATGGCGGGCACTAGGGTGCCTGCAGGTACCTCTAGGGTTTTGCTGTGAAAGACATCGTGGTTGGTATTCACGCGCTTGGGCTGATCGGCGGCATGGGTGCCGTGATCGTGTCCGGCTTCAGCATGGTTGCCATGGCCCTGGTGTGACTGAGCCTCTTCGGCAGCGATCGCCCGCGTATCTTCTGCCCCTGTGTAAGAGCTGGAATAACCACAGCTGACCGCAAGCAGCGCAGCACCTACAAGAGCTGCAGCAGAGACAGCAGAGTTAAGCATCCGGTAAATGGCCATGGTAATTCATACGATAGGGACTAAGTTGCCTAACATCCTATAGCAAATGTTTCAAATCGCTGACTAGGATCACATACATCTTGCAGATGTCGCGGTGAACAGTCAAAAGACAACGCGTCGGATGGACAGCGCTGCCAGATGAACACTTTTGTTAGGTAGCGTGGCAGGTACATATTTTGTCGGTATGTTGCCCTACGACCCATGCCAGTATCGCGGAAACAACCCTGCTGCTTAGCAAAGGCGATGTCCGTAAATACGCTGAAGATGTCCAGAAGACCGGAAATGGGTATTGTGAGAACGTAGTTTTATAGTGTGCTGTGACGGCTGCTCACATCGGCTGCTCACATAAACTTTTAAGAGGAATTTGGTCGCAAATGAATAAGAAAGTCTTGGCGGGCGTTGGTGTAGGTAGCGTGCTTGCGCTTTTCTTTGGGGGTAAGGCGGTTGTTTCCCATGTCGCGGCCAAAGAACTCGACAAAGCGATTGAAGACGTTTCTGAGTTTGTAGATGTTGACTATCAAAAAGTAGATGTCTCTCTGCTCGGCAGAGGCACCACTGTCAAAAATATGGTGATTACGCCTGTGGCTTCTGGCGTTCCCATCACGGTCGATGAGATGACCCTATACGACTACAAAGACAAAAACGAAGTCCCCACCTACCTCAATTTGGCTGTTAAAGGCATCTCTCTAAGCCCAGAAGCGCTGGGCGACAATGCAGAGCTGTTTTCTGAACTCGGCTACGAAAAAGACCTCTCTGCAAACTTCGCCACCGAGTACGAGTACAAAGAAGGTGAAAAAACCGTTCGACTCAAGCAGCTGCAGCTAGGGGCTGACGACGTTGGCAATGTAGAAATGAATTTTCGCTTTAGCAATGTCAGCCTAGATCAAACTGCGATTGAGAGCCTGCCTTTCTCGCTGTTCGGCATGGAGTTTCACGAAGCCGAAATCACTTACAAAGACGACTCTTTTATGGAGCGCCTGTTTGAAACGACTGCCGCTGCCGAAGGCATTAGCGTAGAAGAAGCCAAGTCTGCCGCTATCCAAGGCCTAGAGCAAGAGCTAGAAGCGGGCAACAACCCACTGCCCGACGCTTTGGTTAGCGAGATGAAAGACTTTATCAACGACCCAGATAGCTTCTCTGTGACGTTCTCGCCCTCAGATCCGGTTCCCTTCAGTCGCTTCGCCAGTATCGGCGGACCAGAGGAGATGATTGAGCTGCTGAACGTGAAGTTCGAATCTTAATCTTTTCATCTTCAGGGCTACTACCTTACGTCCCCTGCGGTCTACTCTGCTGGTCAGACTGATATACCTCTATGGCTTCGTCTGAGTCGGCGCTGCTCTGCCGCGACCAGCCTGCGGGCTCGGGCTCGGTAGGCTGATGCTTGGTAGGGCCAGTGGGGGGTGTGCCCTTACCCGTGCTGAGATTTTTTACCACGATGTAGAGGATGGGTACGACGAACAGGCTGAGGAACGTGGCGACCAGCATGCCGCCAAAGACGGCTGTCCCTAAGGATTGACGACTCCCGGCCCCAGCACCCGTTGCAATCACCAGCGGGAAAATACTGCTCAGCGTAGAAATCGCCGTCATCAAGATCGGTCGCATCCTTTGCTGGGCGGCCTCTAGCGCCGACTGGGTAATGGTGCGCCCCTGGTCGCGCAGCTGGTTTGCAAATTCCACAATCAGAATGGAGTTTTTACTGGCTAGCCCAATCAGCATCACCAGGCCAATCTGACAGTAAACATCGTTGGGTAGGTTGCGCAGGGTTTGGGCGAGTAGGGCTCCCAACACTGCCAGCGGTACCGCAAACAAAATAATCACCGGATCGACGTAGCTTTCGTACTGGGCGGCCAGCACCAAAAAGACCAGCACGATGCCCAAGCTAAAGATAATCGGCGCCTGGTTGCCCCCTTCGATTTCTTCGAGCGCCGTACCAGACCATTCATAGCCAAAGCCCGCGGGCAGCACCTGCTCGGCGACATTTTCCATCGCGGTGAGCGCGGCCCCTGAGCTGACCCCTTCAGCAGGTGCACCGTTAATGGCAATCGAGCGAAAGAGGTTGTAGTGATTGATCGTTTGGGCACCGACGGTGTCGGTCGTGTTGATGAGGTTGCCCATGGGCACCATATTGCCCGCTTGTGATCGCACATACAGCTTCTCAATATCACCGGGAGTAGAGCGATGCTGCTGATCGGCCTGCACATAGACCCGGTAGGTGCGGCCCTGCAGGTTAAAGTCATTCACATAGCGCGAACCTAAGTTGGTTTGCAAGGTGCTGAAGATGTCATTGATATTGACGTTCAGCGCCTTTGCTTGGTCGCGGTTCACGCTGATCGCAATCTGCGGTGTGCTGGCCGCGTAGGTACTAAAGACATTGCTCAGCTGCGGATTTTGGCTGGCTGCGCCCATAATGGCGCCCATGCTGTTTACTAGGTCGTTTAGTTCGGCGTTGCCCCGGCGGTCTTGCAGCTGAAATTCGAACCCGCCAAAGTTGCTCAATCCTTGAATAGCCGGTGGGTTCACCGCGATCATTCGAGCGTCTGTGATGCCCATTAGCTCGCCATTTACGCGGCCAATGATATCGAAAGCGCTGGCACCCCGCTCCCCCCACGGATTAAGCGTCGTAAAGACTACGCCGTTGTTGGCTGTATTACCGCTAAATCCGAAGCCGCCGACCGCGAAAGTCGCCCGTACTTCAGGCTGGGCCAGCATAATTTCTTCTACCTGCTCCATCACCTGGCTGGTGTAGTTTAGCGAGACGCCTTCGGGCCCTTGGATAATTGTGATGAAGTAGCCCTGGTCTTCGTCTGGGAGAAAGGCAGAGGGCACGGTGGTGTAGAGCCAGCCGGTAATCACCAGCAGGGCGACAAAAATGGCCAGCACGGCGGGCTTGACCCGGTTGAGAATGCGCAGGCCGCTACCGTAGCGATCGCGCAACCAGTCCAATCCATTATTGAAAGGCACAAACACCCGGGCCCGCCAACCCGTGGGCTCCCGCCTCGGTCGCAGCAGCAGTCCGGCTAGGGTGGGGGTGAGGGTAAGGGCATTGAAGGTAGAGAGCGCGATCGCAAAGGCAATCGTCAGCGCAAACTGCCGGTATAGCGCACCTGTGGTCCCTGGAAAAAAGGCCACCGGCACAAACACCGCCATCAGCACCAGAGACGTGGCAATCACCG
>JBCBIK010000154.1:0-12633 GCA_038524545.1 Cyanobacteria bacterium J06623_4
GTCCCATGAGCTACGGACGCCGCTGACTATTGTGACGGGGTATTTGGAAGGATTGGCGGATGGGGCGATCGCACCCAATGCTGAAACCTATGGCCGCCTGGTGAGAGAAACGGAGCGACTGCAGCGACTGGTCGACGATCTTCAGCAGCTATCTAAGCTGGAAACGGGCTATCTGCCGATTGAAACGCAGGAAATGAACCTGGCCGCGCTCGTGCTCCAGGTCAGAAACCGCTTTGCCGACCAGCTGCTGGAATCTGATCCGCGTCGGCTCACTGTCGACATTCCGGCAACGCTTCCTACTGTGCTAGCAGATCCGGCGCGGGTGGAGCAGGTGCTGGTAAATCTGCTGAGCAACGCGCTACGCCACACGGATAGCGGCGAAATTAATTTACGTGCCTTTACGCAGCAGAGTGAGCGAGGGTGCTTTGTATGGGTTGCGGTAGCGGATACGGGGGTGGGCATTGCGCCTGAAGATATCCCCCATGTGTTTGAGCGGTTTTGGCGGGCGGATAGGTCGCGCGATCGCAGCTCCGGTGGTTCGGGGCTTGGCTTGGCTATTTGTCGCCGGTTGGTAGAGCTGCAGGGCGGCCAAATTACCGTAGAGAGTGAGCTAGGTAGGGGCAGCACCTTTAGCTTTTCCTTACCTACCTACGCCACTATGTAAAGACTAAAACAACACGGTAGGCTTTTCAGTATTTTTGCGGCCAGTATCGAATCACAAAGATAGATTTTATACGCAGTCACACTGAAGTCATGAATTTGCCTAGCCACTTGACGAAAGAAACAACGGACGGAAGCCGCCATGCAAAGGCTCACAATGCAAGCGGATCTGCGCAGGCAGCCACTAAGCCCGGCAAACCCCTCTTCAGAAATCAGTACGAAATTGTACGGCGGTTGGCCCGCGGCGGATTTGGCACGACCTATCTGGCAAAAGATGCGATCGCTCTTCACGACCGTGCCTGCGTCATCAAGCAAATTCGATACAAGCAATCCACCCCTCAAACCTCTACAGAAAAAGCCTTCAGTCAGGAGCGCAACCATCGACGCTTTCAGAAAGAGGCTCGCATCATGGCGCGTATAGGTCGCCACAGCCAGCTACCCTGCCTACTCGACCACTTTGTAGAAAATGAGCAGTTTTATCTCGTGCAGGAGCACATTGCTGGCAATACCCTCAGCCAAGAGCTTCACCGCAGCGGCCCGCAGACCGAGGCACAGGTCAAGGCATTTATAAAGGACATGGTCCCCATCATCCGCTACGTGCATCGCCACAATCTGCTGCACCTCGATATCAAGCCTTCTAACATCATTCGCCGGAGCCAGGACCAAAAGCTGGTGCTCATCGATTTTGGCGCGGTTCGCAGATATTTTGGAGAAGGTAGCATCGGGGCAGATGGTTTGGTGAGTTCGGAGTGCTGCACGGGCACCGTGGGCTTCTCCCCTGCCGAGCAATTGGCCGGCCAGCCAGTACCTGCGAGTGACCTCTACGCGCTCGGCGTTACCTGCCTGTACCTGCTCACGGGCTGCTCGCCGCTCGACTTTGCCACTTGTCCTAAGGGGCAAAACCTCCGCTGGCAAGAGTCTGTGCAGGTGAGCAGTCACATGCGCTACCTACTGCAGAAGATGCTGCATCCAGAGGCTGGCCAGCGCTTTCAGTCCGTTGACGAACTCGATCAGGCCCTGGGATTGGAACATCACTACACCGAACTGCAGGTGTGCATGACCCATGAGCCCTACGGCGACTACATTGGCGGCGAGCGCTTTGAGCGCCCGGAAGCCTGCTTGCTCGATAGCTACGTGAAGACCACTGCGCAGTCGGGGGCGGCTCGCCGGGCCAGCTCTATCCGCCGCTGGCAGCAGCGTCGTCGCCGTTTCAAGTCCTTCACGCCTAAGTAGGCGATGAGTTGCTAAGCACTTGCGTTTTCCTGGTTGGTAGCGCTGACGGGTACCTGGGCACCTGGAAGGCAGGCCAGAATGATGTTTACTGTTTGCTGGCTGCCAATGGTGGCTAGCAAACGGTCGCCTGTGAAAATACCCCATCGACCAGACGGAAGCTGAGCAGCTCTAAATTTCATGGTTTTAAGTGGTTTTGCTATCTATAGTCGAAATGGTGGCACGGTGGGGCGATAAGTTCCTGTGTCGTTAGGTGTAAATCTTTTGAAGAGAGAATAATAATAATAGAGGAGCTATCCCGACCTCCGCTGCGCTGTGGTCATCCTTTCAAAAGGGCTTTACCTCGGTTGGGTGGCTTCGGGGCGTGAGCTTGTTTGCAAATTTTCGTTGGTTTCGGGTAGCTGGCCAATCAGCCATTGGTCAATCAGCTGGTGAAGCTCGTTGGCAAGCTCGTCGTAGAAGAAATGGCCTGCGTTTTCTACTTCTACAAAGGTGAGCTGGCGATTGAGTGTGTTGATGTATCGGCCCCAGGCGATAGGGATGATGCGATCGCACTTGCCCCATAGCAATAGCACCGGAATCTGTACCTGCTCGATAAGGGGCTTGGTAGCTGGGCTGAACTGCTCAGACGTGCGTGACTTGACCAAATAGCAAAACATTCTCGCTGCGCCTCGCTCTTGGGTCGGCCTCACGAAGCTATCGACGAGGTCTGAATCTACCCGGCTGGGGTCTTGAGCGATCGCGCGCAGGGCAGACCGAATTAACCAGGGCTGACGTACCAGCCTAAACAAAGGGCGAAGCAGCAGCGGTGAGGCAAACCACCGCTCGACGACTGCGCCGATCTGGGAGGCGGAGCCGCCAATCTCTTGCCGGGCAGCAGGTAGCGTCAGCATGATCACTCTGGCTACTGGGTCGGGATGGCGCACGGCTAGTTGCAGCGCCACCGCCGACCCTAGAGAGTGACCCATCAATATCATGGGCCGACGCAAAAAGGTCTGCCAAAAGGCCATGACCTGCGCCACCCAGAGATCGGTATCGACGGAGCAAGCCACCTTTTGCGATCCGCCAAACCCCAGCAAGTCTAGTGCATATACCGGACGCTCTGCGGCGAACCAGGTCAGATTTTCTCGCCACTGGGCCAGGCTAGAGCCAGCACCATGGATTAGCAACAGAGGGGCTTTGTCTGCGACGCCTGGGGCTTCAGCAAGGTGAGTGTACCGAATTCGCCAGCCGCGCCACATCCAAATTCGCTGCTCACCAAGCCTGATCGCAGACCCCTCTGCGGACGGGCTCGCGAACGGGTTCTCTGCTGGTCTCTGATTTAACCTGTTCATCGCCACGCATCTGTTGTTTTACTTCTAACCTATAGCTTTGCGCCTAACCCACAGCTTTACGGCTAGCCCACAATCCCGCATGCTAGAAATCGGCGTCGTGAGATGGCTGAGCGAATAGGCCAACCTCGCCGTCAATGCAACATAACGTTAGGAGATAGCCCCATGGATCCCGTCAAGCTGATGAAGCAAGAAGTTGGTCGAGCTGCTGCCGCGCAGGTAAAGTCTGGCACTGTTGTAGGCTTGGGTACCGGATCGACGACAGCCTTTGCTATTCAGTTTATCGGCGAACGCATCGCCGCTGGGGAACTGACCGATATCGTCGGCATTCCCACCTCATTTCAGGCTTCTGTGCTAGCAAAGCAGCATGGCATTCCGCTGACAACGCTCGATGAGGTGGACCATATCGACATTGCCATCGATGGGGCAGATGAAGTGGATCCGCAGATGAACCTGATAAAAGGAGGGGGCGCTGCCCACACTCGCGAGAAGGTAGTTGACGGGCTAGCTGAGAGATTTGTAGTAGTGGTCGATAGCTCAAAACTCAGCGACAAGATTGGCACCATTTTTGCGCTACCGGTAGAGGTGCTGCCGATGGCTGTCGCGCCGGTGACTAGGGCGCTCGAAAAGCTGGGCGGCAAGGTGGAAATGCGCATGGGTGTGCAAAAAGATGGCCCCGTGATTACCGACCAAGGCAACATGGTGCTCGATGTCACTTTCAATGGCATAGACAATCCGAGCGAGATGGAAAAAACAATCAACAATATTCCTGGCGTCTTAGAAAATGGCCTGTTTGTAGGGCTTGCCAGTGAGGTCTTGATTGGTGAAGTCAAGGACGGAGAGGCTACGGTGCGCAGCATGTAGTCTAAGAGGCTTAGAATCCTCACCCTCTATAAGCTGTACCCATAGGATTTATCTGTCTTGATGGGAAAACTGATGACGTCGTAATGCGCCATGGGGAGCTAGCGTCGGGTTTACCCGCACGCTAGCTGAGTCGCTTCGGGCTTAGGGATGGATTCTACGCAACTGTCAGGGTACTGCTTTACTGAAAAACTCTACGAGGGCGATCGCACGGTGGTGTACCGGGGTATTCGCGAACAGGATCGTCATCCGGTGGTCGTAAAGCTGCTGAGGGACGACTATCCTAGCTTTGGCGACCTGGTGAAATTTAGCAATCAGTACAGCATTGCGAAAGATCTCAATCTGCCAAATGTAGTGACGCCTGTGGCTTTGTTGCCCTGTGGCCACGGCAGTGCCTTGGTGATGAATGACTTTGGCGGCTGCGCGCTCAATCAGTTTTTGGCGCAGCTGTTCGACCGGCCTAAGCTGGGCGATCGCACCGCCGATCTGATTCTCTTTTTTCAAATCGCACTGCAGATTGCAGAAGCCTTAGACGGCCTCGGCAAGCAGCGAATTATTCACAAAGATATCAAGCCCGCCAATATTGTCATCAACCCTGAGAGCAAGCAAGTTAAGCTAATTGACTTTAGCATCGCTTCTACGCTGCCTCGCGAGACGCAACAAATTCAGACGCCGAACGTGCTGGAAGGCACCCTCGACTATCTCTCTCCTGAGCAGACCGGTCGCATGAACCGGGGCATGGACTATCGCAGTGATTTTTATGCCTTTGGGGTGACGTGCTATGAGCTGCTGACAGGGGCGCTGCCGTTTAAGGCAGATACGCCCATGGAGATTGTTCACGGGCACTTGGCCAAGCAGCCGGTGTCTCTCGCGGCCCAGTGCGAGCTACCGGCTGAGCAGCTGTCGGTGGTTTCAGCAATTGTGCTCAAGCTGATGGCCAAGAATGCGGAAGATCGCTACCAGAGCGCTTTTGGGCTGAGGCATGATCTTGAAACCTGCCTCCATCAGCTCAAAGATACTGGCCGCATTGAGCCTTTTGCGCTGGGTCGTCAGGATGTGAGCGATCGCTTCATGCTGCCCGAAAAACTCTATGGCCGACAGGCAGAGGTTGCCCGGCTGCTAGCGGCCTTTGAGCGCATTAGCCAGGGCAGTACCGAGATGATGCTGGTAGCCGGTCATTCAGGTATCGGCAAGACGGCCATTATCAATGAGATTCATAAGCCGGTTACCCGTCAGCGCGGCTACTTTATTTCGGGAAAGTACGACCAGCTGCAGAGAAATGTGCCGCTGCTGGCCTTCATTCAGGCGTTTCGGGGTCTGATCAAAGGGTTGCTGAGTGAGAGCGATCGCAACATCAAACAGTGGAAGCAAAAAATCCAAGGCGCTCTAGGCAATAACAGTCAGCTATTGATTGAAGTGATTCCAGAACTGGCCAGCATTCTTGGCCCTCAATCTCCGGCTGCGGTGCTGACAGGTCAAGCCGCCGAAAACCGCTTCAACCGGCTGGTGCAAAAGTTTGTGCAGGTATTTAGCGGCCCGCAGCACCCGCTGGTCATTTTTCTAGATGATTTGCAGTGGGCTGATACAGCTTCTCTCAAGCTGTTGCAACAGCTAATGCAGGACAATGGACATTTGCTGATCATTGGTGCATACCGAGACAATGAAGTTAGCCCTGGGCATCCGCTGCTGCAGGCAATCGAAGAAATTCGAGACCCGCAGCTAGGGCTCGCAGCGCCTAGCAGCACTATCGATAGCACGATCAAAAACAGCGACGACGACGACAGTTTTGAACAACAGCGCAACAGTATCGGGGAAGGCGAGACGGCTGCTGACAGCGGACATCTCAATACGCTGAATTTGAGCCCGCTGTGTGAAAATGACGTTGCTCATTTAGTGGCAGATACCCTGCGCAGCGATCTTGCCTTTGCTCGCCCTCTGGCAGAAGCCCTGTACCAAAAGACCGGTGGCAATCCCTTTTTCTCATCTCAGCTGTTGCTCGCGCTGCAAGCAGAGAACAAAATCACTTTCTCTCAGACGGCCCGCCGCTGGGAATACGACATCGACAAAATTCGTAGCACCCTGCTGACAGATAACGTGGTGGAGTTTATGAGTGCGCAGATTCAAAAGCTGCCGCCTGTGACTCAATCCGCGCTGAGGCTGGCGGCTTGCATCGGGGCTCAGTTTGATTTGGCAACGTTGGCGATCGCTGCTGAAACAACCGCAGCCGCCATCGCAGAAAATTTGTGGCAAGCGCTCCAAGAAGGCCTCATCTTTCCGACTGATGATAGCTATAAAGCCTTCATCGGTGACTCTGCTGCCTCTGGTCTTTCACTAGATCCATTACTGCAGAACGGAGCGGCGCAGGCCAACCCCACCTACCGATTTCTCCATGACCGGGTGCAGCAGGCTGCCTATGCCCTTATAGAACCTGAACAACGGGCCAAAACGCACTACCTCATTGGTCAGCGGCGCCTGCAGCGCAGCACGCCCGACCAGCAAGAACAACAGCTTTTTGACATTGTTAATCATCTCAACCAGGGGATTGGGTTAATCGCTTCGGATGCTGAGCGAGAACAGCTGCTTCAGCTCAACCTGAGAGCCGGGCAAAAGGCCCAGGCCACGGTTGCCTACGCCGCCGCGCTCAAATACTTCTCGACAGGTCTTTCTTTGCTGTCAGAGGGGTGCTGGCAATCTCGATATTCTCTCACTCGCTTACTCCACAATTTCGCTGCCGAAGCGGCCCTTTTTACGGGTGATTTGGTGACGATGCAGCATCATATCGACAAGGTGTGCGAGCGGGGAAAAACCCTGCTAGACAAAGCTCAAGCCTATGAGATTCAGATTCAAGCTGCGATTGGACAAGAATACTTTTTGCAGGGTATTGACGTGGCGAGAAAGGTGTTGGCGCAGTTGGGCATAGCGCTACCTCAGCAGCCGACTGCCGAGGTGAATCGAGAAATTATCTCTAGTACTGCTGCTCGGCTTAGTCAGCATTCAACAGATGGCCTTTTGCAACAGCTGGAGATGAACGATCCGAGCGCTTTGGTGATTTTGCGATTGCTGACCAAAGCGGCGGCGGCAGCTTACGTTGCACAGCCAGAACTAATGCCTTTACTGGTGTGCACGGGCATTGACCGCTGCCTTGAATTTGGGAACAGTTCGCTGTCTGCTTTTTTCTACAGCTGGTATGGGGTCATTCTCTGTGGTGTTAGCGGCAAGGTAGCGCAGGGCTATCAGATGGGGAGTCTGGCGCTACAGCTGCTAGAAAAGTTTCCGTCTAAGGAGGTGCACAGCCGAGTAATCGTCTTGGTTCAGCATTTGATCAACCCTTGGCAATCTCATATAAAACAATCTCTTAGCCCGCTGCAAAAGAACTATCAGCTCGGGCTAGAGAACGGCGACAGTGAGTATGCCGCGCTCTCTGCCTGTCACTACAGCTTGCATGCCTATCTGGCGGGCCACACTGTAGAAAAGCTGGCGACGAAGGTAGGCCGCTATCGCGATGGTATCCGGCAGCAGCAGCAGGAGAGTGCCTTTCAATACATTAGCCTCTATCAGCAGATCATGTTTAATTTGCTTGGGCAGAGCGCTTCTCCGACTGAGATATCGGGTGAGGCCTATTGTGAGGCAACCACGCTGCCGCTACAGCTGGCGGTGAATGATATTGTTGGCCTCTCTCTTTTCTATAGCCATAAGGGCATTTTGGCGACGCTGTTTGGTGAATATGATCTGGCGCTGACCGCGTTTGCGAGGGCGCGCAACTATATTGATGGGATTGTGAGTTCGCCTTTGTTGGCGGCGTTTGTCTTCTATGAGTCTTTGGCTGCGATCGCACTTCAACCCGATCAGTCTTCAACTATTGGCTCCGAAAGCCATGCTGAAATGCATTCTGAAATGCATTCTGAAATGCATGCTGAAAGCCTTTGGCAACGCGTCGCCGACAATCATCAGCAGCTGGCAACTTGGGCAGAGCATGCGCCGATGAATCACCTACACCGCTGGCACTTGGTAGAGGCCCTGCGATGTGCGAAGGGAAGAGAAGCTGCTAATGGAGAGAAGATTGGACGGAACAAGGCGGCGGCTGTAGACCACTTTGATCAGGCGATCGCACTGGCTCAGGCCCATGAATTTGTGCAGGAAGAAGCGATCGCCCATGAGCTAGCTGCCGAATTTTACCTCGCGTGGGGGAAGGTGCGGGTCGCGCAGAGCTATCTAACCGATGCCTACTATGCCTACAGCCGATGGGGCGCCAAAGCCAAAATTGCCGACTTAGAAGAGCGCTATCCCAAGCTGCTCGAAGATATTTTGCAGCCCGCCGCCCGCACCCATAGGAGCGTTCGCCTTACCTACCGCGCGACTCACGCCTCTAGCACGAGCGGTACGGGCATCTCAAATGTGATTGACCTAAACACTTTGCTGCGCACTTCCCAGGCCCTCTCCAGCGAAATCGAACTCGACAAGCTGCTGGCCATCTTGCTAGAAGCTGCCATGAAAAACGCTGGCGCAGACAAATGCCTCTTGTTAATGCCCGCTTCGACGACAGAAGCGCAAGACAATGTGGCTGAGCACAGCTGGGTGATCAACGCTTTCTCAGATCTTAGTCATCCGCCTGTATTGCTGCAGGCTCAGCCGCCTAGGCACGGAGAAGATCTGCCCGTAAGCTTGTTCAATCAGGTCAAACACACTCGCCAGCCAGCGGTGATCTTCAATGCAGTGGTGCATCCGAGGTTGAGCAATGATCCGTATATTCTTCGCTATCATCCCAAAAGTATTCTCTGCACACCCATTGTCAACCAGGGCAAGCTTATTTCCATTCTGTATCTGGAAAACAACCTGACCATTGGCGCATTTACAGACCACCGGATGGAAGTGCTCAATTTGATTTGCACCCAGGCGGCGATCTCTCTGGAAAATGCCAGCTTGTACCGCCAGGCGCAGCAAGCCCTTAGCCAGCTCCAGACTTCGCACATGCAGCTGGTGCAAAGTGAGAAAATGTCTGCGCTGGGCAGCCTAGTGGCCGGTGTTGCCCATGAGATAAACAATCCTGTGAACTTTTTGCAGGGTAACCTCAAGCCCGCGCTCAACTATGTGGAAGATTTGCTGGGCGTGTTGGAGATGGTGGAAGCCGATGAGGAAAGGGAGAGGATTCTCGAAGAGATAGAAGAGATTAATCTAGACTTTATCCGTGAGGATTTGCCCAACCTCTTGAATTCTATGAGCTTTGGCATTAGCCGCATTCGCGACATTAGCACTAGCCTTAGAACATTTTCACGGGAGGATAGAGAACACAAAGTTGCGTTTAATCTGCATGACGGCATCGATAGCTCGCTGCTGATTTTGAAGCATCGTTTGCGGTCGGGGGGGAGTCAGCCTTCTATCGAAGTGGACAAGCAATATGGTGATTTGCCCATGGTGGAGTGCTTTGCCGGCCAGCTCAATCAGGTGTTTATGAATCTGATTGCAAATGCTATTGATGCGCTCGAAGAGAATGACGAACAGAGAGCGCTTGCTGCGATCGCACAAAACCCCAGCAAAATTACGATTACCACTAGCCTAGAAAATTCTGACGTTGTTAGGATTGCGATCGCAGACAATGGCCCTGGCATCGATGAAACCGTGCAGGCTCGAATTTTTGACCATCTCTTTACGACGAAGGCAGTTGGAAAGGGAACGGGTCTGGGTTTAGCGATCGCTCACGACATCGTAGTAGAAAAACACGGCGGCAGCCTGTCTGTGCACTCCGAAGTGGGTAAAGGAACAGAATTTGTGATTTCTTTGCCGGTGGCTGGTTGAGCGCTTGCTAGCTTGTCACCATTGCCTCACAGTCTCTCGCTTTGATTGTTTCAAAGCGATTAAGATACCTGATTTTCACAGGGTTGTCCTGATTCTAGCTGGCTGATGTTTGCCAGCGTTGTTTCGGCAATGTTGGTGAGTGCCTCTTGGGTGAAGAAAGACTGATGGGCGGTGATAACAACATTGGGAAAAGACTGTAGCCGCTGAAAGGTGTCATCCTGAATCACGGTGTCGGAGAGATCTTCAAAAAACAGATTGGCTTCTTCTTCGTAAACGTCGGCGCCGAAGTAGCCAATTTGCCCAGACTTGATGGCCTCTACGATGGCGGGGGTGTCGATCAGGCCGCCTCGACTCGTGTTAATGAGCATGGTGCCGGGCTGAAAGAGTGAGAGGGTTTGGGCGTTTATCAGGTGGTGGGTGGCAGGTAGCAATGGGCAGTGAAGCGAAATGATGTTTGCTTGGCCTAGAAGATCTTCGAGGGGCAGGTACTGCACGCCAATGGCTAGGCACTCGTCGTTTTTTTGAACATCGTAGGCCAGCAGCCTACAGCCGAACCCGTGCATAATTCTTGCAAAGCAAAGCCCGATTTTACCGGTGCCGACAATGCCAACCGTCTTGCCGTGGAGGTCGAAGCCTAGCAACCCGTTGAGTGAAAAGTTGTCTTCGCGGACGCGGTTGTAAGCCCGGTATAGCTTACGGTTGAGCATGAGAATGAGGCCTACGGCATGCTCTGCGACGGCATAGGGCGAGTAGGCAGGCACCCGCACGACAGCCATACTCAGTGCCTTTGCTACCTCCAAATTCACATGGTTAAATCCGGCGCTGCGAAGGGCGACTACAGTGGTGCCACCCGCCGCTAGCTTGCGCAGCGTCTCTTCGCCGAGGTCATCGTTTATGAATGCGCAGATTGCTGGATAGCCATTGGCTAGCTCAGCGGTGTCAGGCGTTAGCCGCGCCTCAAAAAACATTAATTCGTGGCCAAAGCTCTGGTTGGTTTCGAGGAGAGATTTTTGGTCGTATGGTTTGGTACTGAAGCAGGCAACTTTCATGGCGCGATGCTTTCCCCCTGTGGCTAGCTGATGGTGTGTATTTTTAGAAAGTTTGTAGAGTGGGCGACCTGCATTGGCAAACCGCCTAGCAGTAGCACTTTGTCACCGGTGGTGGCAAGGTTGTGTTCTTTGAGGCAGGTCTCCATTTGCTGGAAGGTGGCTTCGAGGGGGCCGGTCAAATTCTCTAGTAAGATGGGCCGCACGCCCCAGACCAGGTTTAGCCGGTGGTAGACTTTGGGGTTTGCGGTGAGGGCCACGATGGGGACGCTGGGGCGCTCTGCGGCTGCGAGTTTGGCGGAGAGACCTGTTTCGGTGAGGGTGACGATGCACTGCAGGTCGAGCACGCCGTCGATGGCGTTCATCGCTTCGCTGATGGCGTTGGCATCGTCGGTTTCGATGGGCGGGTAGTTGATAAAGGTGGTTTCGGGTTCGATATCGGTGGCGATGCGGGCGAGCATTTTGACGGCTTCGATGGGATAGTCGCCGACGGCGGATTCGCCCGAGAGCATGACGGCATCTGTGCCATCGATGATGGCATTGGCAACGTCGCTGACTTCTGCCCGAGTCGGGCGCGGATTGTGAATCATGCTGTCGAGCATCTGGGTTGCGGTGATGACGGGGATGCCTTTGCGGTTGCAGGTGCGGATGATTCTTTTTTGGATGAGGGGGACTTTTTCGGGGCTCATTTCTACGCCGAGGTCTCCTCTAGCCACCATGATGGCGTCGCATTCGCTGACGATCGCGTCTAGATTTTCGATGGCTTGTGGCTTTTCTAGCTTGGCGAGTACGGGGATGGATTCGCCTTTTTCGGCGATGCGGGCTTTGAGCGATCGCACATCATCCGGACTGCGTACAAAGCTCAGCGACACGATGTCTACCCCCTGAGCAATGCCAAAATCAAGATCTTCAATGTCTTTTTGCGTCATCGAAGGAAGGCTCAGATTCAACGTTGGGAAGTTGACGCCCTTATGACTTTTGAGCGGTCCACCGGTCACCACCTGACAGCGGACGGCATTGCCCTCAACCTTTTCGACTTTGAGCTCCAGCAGCCCGTCGTCGAGGAGAACAGGTGTGCCCGGCTGCACTTCTTGGGCCAAGTTTGGATAGTCGATGCCGACCGTATCTATTGGGGCTGCGGACGGCTGCACTTCGTCGAGCGGGATCAGCGTCAGCGAATTGCCTACCACTAGCTCAAGGCCAGAGGGGGGCAGCTCTCCGACGCGGATCTTTGGCCCCTGCAGGTCTTGCAGCAGGGTGAGCGGCAGGCCCATCTCGCTGGCGATCGCCCGCAGCTGATGAATGCGCTTGGTGTGATCTTCGTAGTTGCCGTGGGAGAAGTTTAGCCTGGCCACGCTCATGCCTGCCTGCATGAGATGCCTGATCACTTCAGACTCGCTACTGGCAGGGCCAATGGTGACAACGATCTTCGTTCGATGGGGCAGTGGTTTTCCGACCATTTCTTTTGCTGTTGAATGATTTTCGAGTGCTTCGGGTGAAGTTGCCCGTGACTTTTTGCGCTGTATCTTTCGCAGGGTGTCTTGCTTTGGGTAAGGTTTGGCTTGAGCGTCGCCGGTAGAGGTTAAGACTGGTTTATCACCGTGTCGATATCTTTTGTTTTTGTCTACTCTGAACCTTTTGAGCTGTTCTATCCATCCTTGTAACCTATTGTCCGTTTACCTAGGTCAGAACTGAATACAAGTGCGATCTTC
>JBCBIK010000155.1:0-12312 GCA_038524545.1 Cyanobacteria bacterium J06623_4
ACGCTTTTCCGTTTAAGTAAAAAAGCGCTTACACAAAATTAGAAACACTCTCACAGTTCAACCAAAACCTACGGTTACGTTTTAATCCCTCTCAATCGCTTTGCAGTATCCGGTCGAATTACAGCAATGCGAGTCTCCCAATCTGTCATCATGCGGTCTAGCAGTCGTTTATGCCAGTCTCGACCTGACGGTACACCACCATTTAGCTCAATAGCTACCAGGGTAAAGATCCGTTCGCACCCGGTATAAAAACTTTGTAGCTTGAGCGCTAAATTCTCGTAAAAGAGCTTTGCATGTATCGGATCGTTATCTATTTCTTGGCGAACGTAGATAATATCTTTCTCAATCTGTCGTAAACGATTTAGCTCAAACTCAATATCTGCTGCCAATTCCTTAAGCCGGACGGGGTATTGCGTACTCATCTATCCATATACCCTGAGTTTGGATGCGTTGCCAAAAATAGAGGTCTAAGGATTCTAACGGTTTGAGGTTTATCCATCGATCACAATGTTCATTGACCGCAGCCAACGCAGGATAAAACTGCTCAGGCGGAATGCCACCCACTCATTTTAACAAATGTTAAAATGAGGCATCAAGCGAACCTGTGATTCCAGAAAGAGATAAATAAGTAAAAATGCCAGAGATTAACTTCAAGATTCAATGGCCAGACGGAAAACAAGAAACCTGCTACTCACCTTCTCTCATCGTCAAAGATTACTTCGAAGCCGGTAAAACTTACAGCCTTGATGACTTTTTAGCGCGATCGCGTGAATCTCTAAAAATAGCCAGCGATCGCGTCCAAGCAAAATACGGTTTTCCCTGCAGCCGCGCCCTCGGCCAGCTCAACCATATCGAAACCGCCGCTCGCCCCCACCTCGACAGTCCAGACGCCAAAGTCACCTTCATCCAGTTCGAATAGCCCACCCTGGCCACCCGGCACTACCCCAGCCACCCCTGCTTCATCGCCTCAAAAACCCCCTGCACCCGCGTTTTTACACCCAGCTTCCCCAACATATTTTTCACGTGGAACTTCACCGTTCGCTCACTGATATACAGCCGCTCCGCGATCTCTCTATCCCGCAACCCCTGCACCAACAGCTCAATCACCTCATACTCCCTACCCGACAGCGGCGATCGCTTCTGCCCAGACT
Organism: Cyanobacteria bacterium J06623_4; assembly: GCA_038524545.1. Taxonomy (GTDB): domain Bacteria; phylum Cyanobacteriota; class Cyanobacteriia; order Phormidesmidales; family Phormidesmidaceae; genus Phormidesmis. The sequence continues at coordinate 1,152 of JBCBIK010000155.1, forward strand.
CACCCACCGTAGCCTCACCCATCGCAGACTCACCTATCCCAGACTCACCGACTAAAGGCACGCACAAGCGCACCCGCATTACCCGCCGGTTCTCTCCCACCGACCACTCACACTCTCCATTCAGCCTAGCCACATCCGCCAAGATATCTTCAAACCCGTCTTCAAAGTCAGCTAGCGGCCTCTCCCATTCCAGCGCCGTCACCGCCAGCATCGCCTCAAGCACAACCGCATCCTCCTCATACAGCAACCGGCAATAGTGACAATCCAACGCCGCCAGCCGCTCACCCATTTTCACCAATAGCTGACTCACCGGCAGCGGCACCCCCCGCTCCGTGCCGAGCAAACTCAGCCGCTGAGCCCCCAACAATCCTGCCAGCCGCTCCGACAAACTCGCAGACCGTCCCGCCCTGTCACTGGCCAGCACCTGATGCTTCATCGCCCCCGCCAGTGCATTCGCTACCGACACACTCAAAATTTGCAACACTTCTAAAAATTCCCCCGCCATCGGCTCCTGACTAAACACCGCCAGCACGCCAATAGAGCGAGACTCCACCATCAAAGGCAGACCTGCAAAGCCCAAAATCTTGTTCTCAATTGCCCAGGCACGGTCTTTCACCCACCCTTCCTCCGCCAGGCAATTGCTCAAAAAAGGAATGCCGTGCTCCGCAATCCTCCCCACCTTAAAAGCACCCATCGGCACCCGCGCAAAAGACCCATTCAGCCGGGTGTATAGGCCAGAAGAAGCCACCAGCCGCAATCCAGAACGGTCCGGCTCCACCAGCCAAATCCTGGCAAACACACAGCCAAACTGCTCAACGAGCCCATCCGTCACGCAAGCTGCGATCGCCCTCGGCTCCAAACATCCCGAAAAGCGTCCCACCAGCTCACCGCACAGCTTCAGATCAAACAAAAGCCGAGCAACATCCAAATCAGAAGCAGCCAGAGAAGACGTCGGAGAAACCAAGAAAGAAGCCTACGAGGCCAAGGTACATTCGATCACACCGCAAAACGGACAGTCACACTGTAGCAACCGTTACGCCCATCACCGCCACCCTTTCTAACCAGGCCCTAGCAAAGCACCAAACAACTCAGACATAAATGCATTCCGGTAAGCATTAAGGTCATAGTCATCTTCTTTTTCATTCAAGGCATAGCACCTGATGATCGTGCTCGCCTGAGACAAATACTCCTGTAGGTGCCCGTTGTACCTTCCTTGTTTGCGCAAGAGCGCCCGCAGCGTCTTTTGCATCGGCAAACGATAGCTGCCATACAGCATATCGAGAATCTTTTCTATGTCAGACTGAATGCGCGATCGCTCCTCATCCGGCGCCGTCTGCAGCCGCAGCACCATACAGGCCGCCGAAAAAATCTTCCCCAAATCTGCAATCTCATTCACCCGCCGAGGATACAAGTCACGCACCGAGCTAATTTCTTGAGACGTGTACTGAGTCGAGCTGTCAGGGTTTGTAAACGAACGGGTAATCTGTCGAATATTCTTGCGCTCACCCGCCACCGTCTCCTTCACGTTTTCAAACAGACAGCCATCCTCTGCGATCGCCCAGGCCATATTCAACAATCGAATCGCCCGCTTCAGCTTCTGTTCCCAGTCGATTTCTGCACCTGGTGCCAGCGCCTCAAACTCCTCAGTCTCATCACTACAGAGTAAATACACCCCCCGCGCAAAAAACAAATAGCAGGCATTCGTCCCAAACAAATAGATATTATCTGTCGGGTGCTGAGGCGTTAGCTTCTCCAGCATCTTCGACTCCACCACCAAAAGAGAGATATCCAGCGTAATGAACGCATCATTCTCCTGGCTAGGCCGCTCATGCTCCGCGCCCCGCACCTCCAAGATTCCAGGAATCTTACCAATCCGATAAAGTCCCCGTTCACCATAGATATACTCATCGTTCTCATCCGGCAGTCCGCTCTTCTCTTTAATGTCGTAATAGCATCCCTGACCCGTCTTTGCGTAAGCCACCAGCGCATGGTTTCGCAGCGTCCGAGCCCACTGCAAGCAGCCCGCCGGACTCAGCACCTCCTTTCTACCCGGCAACCCCAAATTCTTCGGCTTAGCAAAAGCCGCCGCCAAATACAAATAACACTGCATCGCCGAGTAACAGGAATACACCTCCCCATCTCCATCCGCCGCCGCATACAGCCGCGCTTTCTCAATCAAATACAGCCGCCCCCAATGGGTAGAAGCCTCCGTCCGTCGCTCCCTGCCAAAATCCTCCGTGTGCAAAATATCGCTTGCATTCGGAACATATTGCGAGAAGAACGTCAGTAGCTTCGCCCGAGTAAAATAAATCCGCCCCAGCAGTAAATAGTGCGGATTAAAAATCCCCTGCGAAGGCTCCCGAACAACAATGTATTTAATCAGCCGAACTTCAACATGTTTCTTCGCCTCCTCAAGCTTAGCCCAAGCCTTTTGAACCAGCACCTGTCGGTTAATATCAGGTGTACATCCTGGCAGCAGGTAATCTCCACTACGGTCATCCTCTCGGTCGTAGAGATAGTAATAATTTGCCAAACAGATTAAATATCGAACAATTAGCGACCCCGAAAAAATCTCAAGTTCCTGCCGCTGGCTGTTGACCTGTGCTCGATTTATCGACAGGCCCTGCTGCACATAGCCATCTAATACGCTGAGATCTCTGATATAAAAATAGCTGGCCCGGTAAGCCCCCTCATCCAGCAGCGCTTCAGCAATTGATAAATAAGCATCAAACCAAATACTCGGGTCGTTTTTCTTTAAAGGTCGCTTCCCAAAAACACTCCCAATAATTGACTTATGCAGCGTACCAATCATCGCCATAGAAGAAAACGGATAGCGCTTCAGAGAAGACCACGCCTTTTCCAAAATCAACAGCTTTTCTGTTCTTTCACAAAGCTGCACTAAGTATTCTTCAGGATTGACCCCCGTATTGCATACCGCCTGCAGGCGCGCCTGCAGCGCCGCCTGAGCCTGCGCCAGCAAAAAATCAAATCCGCAAAAGTCACCATGCCCAATCGGGTCGCTAAAAGCCCCATCCTCATAGGGCGAAAGGCTATGACCAAACCGCTGCAACGCTTGCCCCACCGCTTGGTTGTAGCAAAGCTGCACCAGGCTGTGCGCCCACACCGGCGAAGCCACATTGTCTCTCACAATCTGCTGAGTAGACGTAATATCGTGAGCAATCGGGAAAAAGCTGCCCAAGCACGGAATGTCTCTCAGCAGCATCAAATTAATCACCTTTATCATGTGAGAGAGCGTTCCACCAATCCCCGTACTCGTCAGAGCAAAATCTACCCGGCGGCGCGCCCTCTTGCGGCGAGTCCGACTGCTCACCATCTCTTCAAAGATCTCAGGCACCGTGCCTTCATAAGCCGAAGGCACCCTAATATAAAATTCCACCGTGATTTTCACAGGTTCTTGCGAAGCCAGCTCCTCATCACTCGGCCCCGACTCATGAATGCGCCCGGCACTATCGAGTTCTACAGGCTTATCCAAACTCTGAAGAATCGGGTTCAAAAGCTGCATATAGGCATCGCCAGCTTCATCCGCCCGCCATCCCACATTTGCAAAAGGCAAGGGCCCACACGCTTCCATCGTCACCCGCTTCAAATACACCGGGAACTGTTGCGTCAACCGCTCATTGCTGACCACAGTCTGTGCCAACTTCTGAACAAACGCCGGACGCAGATAGTGACGAATATAAGGATGCTCCGTTTCACTATCACGCAAAAACACTCTTGTATTTCCGCTGCGAGTCAGCAAACGGCGTACCTCCTTCTGAGCCTTTCGTGTCAGGTCTTCAATGGTCTCTTGCTTGCCAGGAGACTTAGCCTTTCGATTGTCTCGGCGGCTAGGAGGAATCCCTGGCTTGTCTGGCAGGTGAGCAAGCGCGGCTTTCACCGTCTTCTTGATGAGTTCATCAACCCCGCTCAGATTCTCAATGGCGCTTTGGCTAGCCGAAAAGTTCAGGCCTACCGCCTGTTTGTAAGCCCGAAAAACAACATCATAGTTTTCAAATCCACCCTCCGCGCGCAGCCTCAAAAGCATCTGTCGTAGCAGCGTTAGCCCATCACCCTTGGGCAGTCCTAGCTGGGTGCACTCTTCTGGCGTCAACGCTGTCAGCTGGTGAAGCGCAATCAGCGTGTCTTCAGTTGTCAGCACCCGGCTATAGGGAATTTGATTGTTAAAATAATCTTGTCGAAGCTGCTTACGAAGTTCGCTCAGCATTTGAACAATCGCGCCCGTCGTCACCGAGCCTCCCTGCTCAATTGTTCCTTGCCAGCGATGTTCCTGCGCAAACAGTTGCTTGACCGTTTTTCGAAAATTCTTTCTTCCTAACCGTGTTGCAATACTCAGCGCCACCGGATGCCCTTCCGTATTGCGGCTCATCGCCAGACGACCACAGAGATATTGGTACAGATGGTAGATTCGCCAGTTGTCGAAAGCTTTAAAGTCAGGCATCCTGTGTGAACCATTCGTAAAGTTCCTGAGAAAAATTGGTGTCGCTTAAATTGTCAACCGGAATTTCTCAGGTCAAAGCCTCTCACAAAAAATCAGAGTTTTTAGTATTGAAAGATACTAGAAGTAAGATATGCATGGTTTTTAGTATTGAATCATACAGTTTTATTGGGATTTTTAGGTCAGCATTACTTCAAGATTTGTGAATATGAGTAGCAAGCCGTCCGTAGTTCGCTCCAAAGAATTAAGTCAAAATAATGACAAGAAAATCTTAGACAGCCCGTCAAGAGATTTTACAGTCAACCTTTTTACTGGAGTGTCCATCGTCATGGCAATTTCAATAAAGTCCGACAGACCACTTTTTCATCTCGCTTTAAGGACCGACTCTCATGAGAATCGGGTGTCAGCTCAGAGCTTCCGCTCAACGACACCCCAAAAATACAATGACCTTTATGGAGAAAGCCCCCGATGCAACAGCTAGAAACTTCACACCGCTCTCATCCTCACCACCTATCCTGCCCCAGATGCGGACACCATAGTGTCGTCATCTACGACGAAAACCAATATGTTTGTCTGCACTGCGGTTGGAGACAACGCGTGACTGAAGAATGGATGCCATTTCCGGTCTTCGTGCTCATCGCGATTGTTGCTTTTCTGTTAGCAATTACGCTGACGTAGTAACTACCTGTAGTTGCCAAGTCAGTCATTCAATTTCTTGAATGTTGCGCTTAGCTTGCTCAGGCCTTCGCCTCTAGCTTTATGGGATCCAAGAACAGCCGATACGCTCACACGCTCACAATGCCCTGAGATTGTCTTAAATCTCTAAATAATAGCAGTCAGAAACCAACACCAATCCATAACCTCAGTCATGGCCAATTAATTCCCCTTTAATTGGCCATGACTGAGCAACAAGCCAAATAGCAGCAAACTTAACAATCTATGGCGACAGCGATCTACAAAACGTACGAGCGCTGTCGCCATTTCACAAGCATATCCCGCCCCACCTTAAATCCCCAAACGCAAATTTTCGGCCTTATGAACTTTTTCAACGACATCCGAGTGAGGCCATCACAAACAAGATAGGCTTATCCCCATAGCAGGTTCTAGAACGGCTTTGTCCACCTCACAGAATCAGCCCTTACCTCAGTCGCTCTTCGCTGCTATTCATCAGCAAAAAATAGCATAAATAGCACCCAATCCATGGGAAGGAGCGACTCATGACATCTAGCCAAGTCAACGCTGGCAGGGTCTCATCGGGCCTACGCCAGCCTGTTCGAAACATTGCCATCGTAGGTCCATACGCCAGCGGCAAAACCACCCTGTTAGAAAGCATCCTTTCGGTAACCGATACCATTGACCGTAAAGGCTGCGTCACCCGAGGCACCACGGTCGGCGATCGCACCCCCGAAGCCCAAAACCACCACATGACCGTCGAAATAAACGCCGCCTACGCTGAGTATGGCGGCATTTATTTTAACTTTCTAGACTGTCCAGGCTCAGTCGAGCTACTGCAAGAAACCAACAACGCCTTGATTGGCGTAGACGCGGCCATTGTCGTCTGCGACCCCGACCCTAGCCGTGTGCTGACGGTTGCCCCCATCCTTCAATTTTTAGATACTTGGGAAATTCCTCACCTCATTTGGATAAACAAAGCCGACAGAGCAAACAACAGCTTCCGAGAAGTACTTGACGCGCTCAAAAGTCTCTCCACGCGGCCGCTCATTCCCCACCAGTATCCCATTGGCTACGGTTCGCAGCTCGTCGGCTTCATTGACCTAGTTAGCGAGCAGGCCTACCACTATCATCCGTCGGCCCCCGCCGACCCAGTGCCCCTACCGCCCGCCCTCGCCGCCGAAGAGCAGGCCGCCCGCAGCGAAATGCTAGAAACCCTAGCAGACTTTGACGACCACCTCCTCGAAGAACTCCTCGAAGAAATTGAGCCACCCCAGGAAGAAATTGTTCAAGATCTCAAAATGGAGCTTGGCGCAGACCTAGTTGTTCCAGTCTTCATTGGCGTAGCCGAAGCAGATTACGGCGTCCGCCCCCTGCTAGATGCCCTAGTGCGAGAGGCCCCTGAGCCAGCAGCCACTGCCCAGCGTCGCCAGATAGAAACTCTCGGAGAACCCTTGACCCAAGTGCTGAAAACCTACTACAGCCCGCAAGGTGGAAAGCTCTCCCTCGTTCGGCTATGGCGCGGTAGCCTCCACGAAAATGCCACGATTAATGGCGATCGCGCAGGCGGCTTTTACCGTCTCCTCGGCCAAACGCAAACCCGTATACAAACGGCCCAGGCAGGAGACATCTTTGCCATTTCTCGGCTAGAACATGCCCGCACAGGTGACACGCTAGCGCTCGGCAGCGGCGAACTCGATCAGCGCCCAGCAGCGCAGCTCGCTACCGCAGCAGACCTCAGCCCCATGTACGCCCTAGCGATCGCACCCGAAAAGCGCAGCGACGAAGTCAAGCTCAGCAGCGCCCTCAACAAACTTCTACAAGAAGACCCCGGCCTCCACTGGGAACAACACGGCGACACCCACGAAGTCATTCTGTGGGGACAAGGCGACGTACATTTGCAGATCGCCCTAGAGCGCCTCAGCAGCAAATACCACCTGCCCATGGGCACCCACCTGCCCCAAGTCCCCTACAAAGAGACCATCCGCCGCCAAGCCAACGCCGTCCACGGAAAATACAAACACCAAAGCGGCGGGCACGGCCAGTTTGGCGACGTCTACATCGACATTCAGCCACTCCCCCGAGGAGAAGGCTTCAACTTCCAACAAAAAATTGTCGGTGGCGTCGTCCCCAAACAGTACATTCCCGGTGTAGAAATGGGCATCCGCGAAGCCCTAGACCACGGGCCCCTGGGCTTCCCCGTCGTAGACGTCGCCGTCACCCTGATCAACGGCTCTTACCACAGTGTCGACAGCTCCGAGCAAGCCTTCGAGCAGGCCGCCCGCATCGCCATGCAATCTGGCATGTCAGACTGTGAACCAGCGCTGCTAGAGCCCATCGCCGATGTCGAAATCTCCGTCCCGGTCAGCTTCACCTCAAACGTACTGCGCCTAATTAGCGGACGGCGCGGGCAAATCATGGGCTACGCCGGTAAAGAAAACTGGGCCGGATGGGACACTATCACCAGTCAGCTACCCATTTCTGAAATGCAAACGCTCATTTTAGAACTGCGATCGCTCACCCTAGGTGTCGGCTTCTTTAGCTGGCAATATGCCCACCTCGCCCCCGTCCCAGAAAAAATCACCAGCCAAATTCTGGCACGGACCACAGCGCCATAATCAGCAACATAATCTAGGATCTTTTGCAGGATGGTGACCTTGGCTAGTTCTGAGCAGAATGGTCAAACCGCCATCCCGCAAGAGTTTAAGAATTTCCCCTTATAGTTCAGTCGACTGAATGACTTAAACTGGCGTGTCTTCGCCTGGAATTGGTTAAATAGAAAGGGTAATTAATACGAGTCAGGTACATATTTTCGTGAAACGAAGGCAGCTCAGAAAAGCTCTAAAATTAGGCGCAATTTTAGTGACAGGCTTACTAACAGCAGTTCTCATCGTTGTTTTTTCAATTGGTCCTGCTTTTATCGAGAAACGCTTCAACCTAACAACAAATGAGCCTCTCGAATCTGTCAGTCAAGAGGCTCAAGCGTTACATCAGTCACTTACAGTGGTGGACTTACATGCAGATTCACTCTTATGGGGAAGAGATTTATCAAAGCTGTCAGACTACGGTCATGTCGATATTCCACGATTGCTGCAAGGTAATGTAGCGCTACAAGTTTTCACATCTGTAACAAAAGTACCAACTCCTTTGCTGCTAGAAGGCAATACATCAGATAGTGATAACGTCATCAAGCTCGCGATTCTACAGCGGTGGCCAGTCCGCACTTGGTTTAGTCTAACTGAGCGCGCTATTTATCAGGCAAAACAACTGCAAAAGCTAGCGAAGAAAGCACCCGATACATTCAAGGTCATTGAAACTCAGCAAGATCTCAATGATTATCTTAGTCAAAAGCAATCAGAAGAACAGCCCTTAACAGCAGGGTTATTAGGTATCGAAGGCGCTCATGCGATTGAAGGCAAACTCGACAACATTGATCGCCTTTATAAAGAGGGGTTTCGCATCATTGGATTATCCCACTTCTTCGATAACCAAGTTGCTGGCTCTGCCCATGGCGTGAGTCAAAAAGGCCTCACATCATTTGGCAAAGACGCAATACAACGCATGGAGGAGCTTGGCATGATTGTTGATCTTGCCCATGCTTCACCCCAAACCATCAATGATGTACTGAAGATAACCAACCGTCCCGTGCTAGTTTCGCACACTGGGGTACAAGGCACTTGTAAGGGAGCCAGAAATTTGAGTGATAGTCAACTGCAACAGGTAGCTACAAACGGAGGAGTCGTCGGTATCGGCTTCTGGAAAACTGCTACCTGCGGCGATGACGTTAGCGCAATCATAAAAGCAATTCGGTATGTCGTAGATAAGGTGGGTATTGACCATGTTGCGTTAGGCTCAGATTATGATGGTGCTGTTCGAGTTCCGTTCGATGTTGCACATCTAGATCAAGTTACACAAGGCTTGCGACAGGATGGATTCACTGATTCAAATATCAAACAAATCATGGGGCTTAATGTCATAAATTTATTGAAACAAAGCTTGCCAGCATAGAGGTTTGGGTAACAGCAGTCAATTACGAAGAGGCCGTTGCTCAAGGAATCGAAGCACTAGAATCGTTATCCTCAACGCCGCTCGCCAAGCGCCGAGTCCCTAAGCCGCATTGCAAGCCCTATAATAAGAACAAACCCTTCTCAGCAGTAATCTCGTAGCCGCTAATTCAGCAAACCCCATGACTACTCATTCCATTGACGATGCTCAAAACAACCTACGAGAACTGATCAAAGAAACGGCCACCTCCCACCAGCCAGTCATCATCAAAAGCGATGACACAAACGCCGTTCTGCTGTCCGAAGAAGACTGGTCTAGCATACAAGAAACGCTATACCTTCTCTCCATTCCTGGTATGCGAGAATCCATCAAAGAAGGCTTAGCAACACCTATCTCAGACTGCGACGAGGCACTGGACTGGTGACCTGGAAGCTGACCTACACAAAGCAAGCACAAAAAGATGCGAAAAAGCTAGCCAATAGCAACCTTAAAAACAAAGCGCAAAAACTACTCGACATCATCTCTGAAAATCCCTTTCAAACACCGCCGTCTTACGAAAAGCTATCAGGTGACCTATCTGGTGCATATTCAAGGCGAATCAACATTCAGCACAGACTCGTATATGAGGTACTTGAAGCAGAACGCACAATAAAGGTAATTCGTATGTGGACTCATTACGAGTGATAAAACTTATGGGAGCAGTCGACCACAATAACAAGTAAGTGAGGTTGCACAAGCGATAGAGCTTTTGGACGCTATCAAGCAAGTAAAAGGTAACTGAAATGACAAACCAATTTAAATACCGAATGGTGATTCAGTGGTCTGAGGAAGATAACTGCTTTTTAGTTGGGTTTCCAGACTTTCCTGGACAACAATGGCGCACCCACGGAGAAACCTACGAAGAGGCTGTTGCTCAAAGTATCGAAGCGCTAGAATCGTTGACACTTGCGTACAAAGCCAGTGGAGATCCTTTACCTGAGCCAAGTATTATCTGTGCTGCTGCCTGATGTTTTTGCAAGCGTCGTGAGAAGAAGACCGGTTTACGTTTTTGACACCAACATCTTCGTAGCCGCCCTACGCTCCAGACGCGGTGCCAGCTTCGTTATTCTAAACGCAATTCGTCAGGAGCTTATTTCCGGAGCGGCGTCACAGGCTTTACTATTAGAATATGCAGACGTGCTTTTGCGGGAGGATAATATTGAGCGCGTATCCCCTAGAAATACAGGCCTCGCTGCTAGAAGAAGCTGAAAAACTAGCGAGCAAAAAGGATATCTCTTTATCCCAATGGATAGAATCTATGATCCAAGCAGAGATAGAGGCCGAGAAGGGCCGCGAGAGAATAGAAAAATATGCGAGAAAGGCAGACTATGCAAAGTTTGATGCCATCATGGCTCGCGTTCCAGATGTTCCGCCGATGGAAGGCGATGAAATACTTGATTAACCTTATGAAACCAGCCCTGTCACATTTTGCTATCCTGTTCCCGGAACGCTTTTCCGTTTAAGTAAAAAAGCGCTTACACAAAATTAGAAACACTCTCGGAGATAGCGCTTAACCGCGACTTGTGCGATCGCACAAGTCGCAAAGGCAATACAGCGACACTCATTGACTGCATACCTCACCTAACGGAAGCGACGAAGACGCACTACAGCACCACAATGCCGCTCCATCACGACTTCCATCTGTTGCATCCTTTCTTTAGGAATAGGATAGGGTTGCCCTTGCTCGTCTTACCATAGCAACAGCTCTAACCCAATTGCGTACATTAGCCGATGAAAAAATAATTCATCACCGCCAAAACAGCGCGCGCCTGCTCACGCTCTCAAATCACAAACTTCTCATTATAAACAATCTCTCCTAGCACCACTGCTATCTCAAACGATTCGGAGAGAACGCCGCGAAAATAAGGTAGCTGAATAAACGTATCTTCCTGCTCTGCTATCACCGTTGCCAAAACAGCACTCTGCGCGTCCAACAGTCGCAGCCCTAGCTTATCTGGCAACCGGCTTTCATCTCTCCCAGGCTGCGCC
>JBCBIK010000156.1:0-12247 GCA_038524545.1 Cyanobacteria bacterium J06623_4
ACAAAAACAGCTGTAGCCGCAGCGGAAACTCTTTGGCCATGAGCGCCTGCATATCGAAGGTGATGGTATCGCCGTAGAAGGCCATGCCTAGCGCCGCTAGCAAAATGAACAGCGACCCCCCTGCGGTGTACAAAATAAACTTGGTCGCTGCATAGAGACGCTTCTTACCGCCCCAAATTGAGAGTAGTAAATAAACCGGCAGCAGCTCCAGCTCCCACATCAGGAAGAACAGCAGCATATCCTGCACGGCAAAGACACCTATCTGCCCGGCATACATTGCCAAGAGCAAAAAGTAAAACAGCTTGGGCTTAAAGGTAACCGGCCAAGACGCCAGAATTGCCAGCGTGGTGATGAACCCAGTCAAAAGCACCAACGGCATAGAAAGCCCATCGACCCCAACCGACCAGCGCAAGTCGATTTCAGGGAGCCAGGTATAGCTTTCGTATAGCTGCATACCGGAGCTGTTGATGTCGTAGTGATTGACGAAGGTGTAAACGATCAGACAAAAATCAATCAGGCCCACTACCAAGGCATACCAGCGCACGGTACGACCATTCTCATCGGGGATGAAGGGGATGAGTAGGGCCGCTAAAAAAGGAAAGAAAATAATGGTCGACAGCCAAGGAAACTGATCCATAACACCACAGTGATCTGCAAAGAGGTGACCATTCAGGCCTTATACACTCTAGGAAGAAAAATCGGTTTTGGTGTAAACCTGTTAGCTTTTCTTAAAGGTATGAAATAGGCAGTGCTCCATCAAGAGAGGTTGAGGGACAGTAGCATCTCAAAGCCTTTTGTATGTATCCATAAGAAGCCTATTTCTAGAGATCGCCTATTGAGTATTATCTGTGGCGGCCCATATAGAAAATTTGACGTTGGTCATGGCTGGTAGTGAAGAGCTAATAAATCTTGATCCAAAGACCAAATTAAAACTTCGCTCATGTAATTGATGCGGCAGGTTTTCTCAAAATCTTTAATAATGCTGAGGTCGCCAAACCTGGTGCCTTCTCGCTTTCCCGGTGCTTTGCTTTGGCTTGCTTTGTCCGGAAACTCTGCAAGCCACTGACCGATGTCAGTGGTAGTAGGAAATTCTATGGGATGCCAAGGTGCCTCGCCAGAGAACGCAGCTTGCACATTCTCTACAAAGCGGGTAGCCACTACTCAGCGAGTATTGCCATCACCGTTTTGGGCTATGTGGTTTCCCGTTTCTAGAACAGTTGCCATTGGCAACAAAAGCGTATCTCCTGCATCGAAGTAAGCTTTAAAGTCTTGAACAACCTGCTCTTTAGAATCGCTACGGTTTGGTACAGCCAGCAAATTGAGGAAAATGCTAGTGTCAATTAACCGGATTGTGCCCACTTATCGCTGTCCCTGAAGTTGCTCAAGCCACCGCACTGCTTTTTGTCGTCGGTCTTCTGGTGTCTCTGGAGATTTGACAGCGCGATCAACAATGCCTGCTGTGACTAAATAGCCTAGAGGGCCTTGTGATGCTAGCCCTGGGAACTCGTCTAGATCGCCGAGTCTGCTGAGTCGACTGTCCCCCGTTGTCGGGTCGCGGAAGCAAAAGACGACATCACGAAGGGCTCTGTCAGGAAGTGCATCCATCAAGGCTGGATTGTGGGTAGAGAGCAAAACACGCAGATTTCTTTTGGTTGCAATTGTTTGAATAGGCTCTAGTAACTGTTTGGCGCGGGATAGATGTACGCCATTATCAATTTCTTCAATGACTACTAAGCTGCCTTCTGTAGCCGATAGCATGGCCGCTGCGATCGCCAACACATGCAAAGTCCCATCCGAATAAAGCCTGCAAGCGTAAATTCTGAAAGGATGGTTGTCATGGTGATTCATGCCAGATGAGTAGGCCGTCTGTCTGTGATAGCCATTTGTCTTTAATACCAGTTAGGACACTGAATATATCTTCAGTGCCCTAGTTCAAAGATATTCAAACAGAACCCATCCTAGGTGAGTCCAGAAACGAAAACGAGTCCAAGTACAGCGCCAAAGACAATCAGGGCGTAGAACTGAGCGCGGCCATTTTCAAAATACTTTAAGCCTTCACCGGTAATGAGGGTGACGAAGCCTGTCAGGTTGACAATGCCGTCGACGATTTTGACATCTACGTTCAGCACGCCTTTTGCAAGGTTGCGAGTGCCTTGGATAAAGACTTTACGGTAGATGTCGTCGATGTACCACTTGTTGAGGGAGAGGTTGTAGAGGGGTTTGATTTTGTCTGCGATCGCACTCGGATCAATCTGCCGCGTCCGATACATCAGCACAGCCAGCACAATCCCCACTACCGAAATCGCTACAGAGGCACCTGCCATCCGCACAAATTCACTCATGTCGAACTCTTCGGCTAGCTCAGCCACTGTGAGCGCCTCACCCGGCGGATGAATAAAGGCCTCAAAGTAGTTGGCAAATGGCGTACCCACTAAGCCAATCAAAGTAGACGGAATCGCTAGCGCCATCAGTGGAACTATCATGCTAAGCGCAGACTCGTGGGGTTCCTCAGCGTGGTGATGGTCGTCGTGATGGTCATCCGTTTCACCCAGTTCAAGCTCCTTGGCGCTCATGGCACCAGGCCCCAAAGATGCGCCTGCCATTTGCAATGACTGACGCTTCACCAGCACCTTCAGCGCTTCGTCGTTACCACGAAACTCACCTTCAAAGGTAGAGAAGTACATGCGGAACATGTAAAACGCCGTCACACCCGCAGTGACCCAGCCAATTGCCCACATCACAGGATTCACTTCAAACACAGAACCCAAAATTTCATCCTTTGACCAAAAGCCTGCAAAGGGCGGCAGACCTGAAATCGCCAGTGTTCCAATCAAAAAGGTAATCGCTGTCACCGGCATGTACTTGCGCAACCCACCCATGAGGCGCATATCCTGGGCGAGAGCAGGGTCGTGCCCGACCACCTCTTCCATACCGTGGATCACAGAGCCAGACCCGAGGAAGAGCATCGCCTTAAAGTAGGCATGGGTCATCAGGTGAAACAGGCCTGCGGTGTATGCGCCAACGCCCATGGCCATCACCATGTAGCCCAGCTGAGACATCGTTGAAAAAGCCAGTCCTTTTTTGATGTCGTTTTGGGTGATGGCAATCGATGCACCCAAGAAAGCAGTAATGGTGCCGGTCCAAGCGATCACCGCCATCACGGTCGGAATATCTTCAAAGACCGGATACATCCGCGCGATCAGGAAGACGCCCGCTGCCACCATTGTTGCCGCGTGAATCAGCGCTGAAATTGGCGTGGGGCCTTCCATGGCGTCGGGGAGCCACACGTGCAGCGGAAACTGAGCAGACTTTGCAATTGGCCCCATAAAGACCAAAATGGCAAACAGCGCCGCTAGCCCGCCCGAGATCGTCCCAGCACTGACCAAGTCCGTAAGGCGATCGCCCATCAGGTCAAACTCAAAAGTGCCCGTCGCCCAAAACAGCCCCAGCATGCCGAGCAGCAAGCCAAAGTCACCGACTCGGTTGGTCACAAACGCCTTTTGGCAAGCATCGGCAGCCCCGTCGCGGTCATACCAGTAGCCGATGAGCAGGTAGGAGCACATGCCCACCAGCTCCCAAAATACATAGACCTGTAGAAGGTTCGGACTCACGACGAGCCCTAGCATGGATGAACTAAACAGGCTCAAATAAGCGTAAAAGCGTACATAGCTTGGGTCGTGCGCCATGTAGCCATCGGTGTATATCATCACCAGAAAAGCTACCGTCGTCACAATCACCAGCATGACCGACGTAATGTGGTCAATAGTGAAACCCATGTTGATCTGGAAATCTCCAGCAGAGGCCCACTCGATTAAATAGGTGTAGGGTGCATGGCCCTGAAGCTGACTCGCCAGCACCATGATAGAAAGCGTCATTGCCGCGCCAATCAGACTGACAATGAATACTGCGACCGGCGTTCTGAGCTTATTGGTCGCTTCGTTATAGCTAATTAGGCCTGTACCGACGATCGCCGCACCCAGCAAGGGCAGCACCGGTATCAGCCATGCGTATTGATAAATGGCCTCGACAGATTCCATTGGTTACTCCATTTTCTGCCACTCTAACTAGGTCGGCTACTGGCGAATTCTGGCAGGCGCTTGTGAATATAGCCTACGCTCGCAGCGGCAGCGCGCTCCTTTGAAATTTGGCAAACCGACTATATATTGACACACCCTGTCCGCCAGTTCGTGCCGCTTTCGGTGGAGAAGACTACAAAAGATATATTTTAATCAAATAAAAATATTTTGATGAGTCAAAGTAATCAGTCGCTGCCCTAGCGAACCCAGCTTACTTACTGACGGGGCTCCTCAGGAGAGATAGCGACCTGTGCAGGAGATTTGCCCGGTAGCGCGCTGATCTTGCTTGTGGTCTCGTCGATGACCAGTTGGGCTTGCTGATAAGCCACGGTATTGGCGGGAATCGTCCGCAATCGCCCAACGATGGCCAGTAGCTGATCGCGCTTGCTGCTGTTGGAGAGCGTAATAGAACTTTCGATTTCAGCGATAGTTGCCTTCAGAGACTGAAGCCGCTGATTGGCATTTTGCTCTTGCTGGTAGCGCTTTCGAATCGCCAGTAGGTTTTGTTGATAGGTGATTTTGACCTGTTGAGCAGCTTCGTAGTCGGGATGGTCGGCGTCGATGGTTTGGAGCTGCTTGAGCGCCAGCTGCCAAATGCGAGAAATGTCGGCCCACTTTTCTGCCGGATGGGGCGCATTTTGGCTTGCTAGCGCAGCCTGCCAGCCGTAGCGCTTAGCGATCGCTAAGTCATTTTCTTGAGGGGCGGATGGCTTAGCAGCGGAGAATTTTGGCGCGGGTTGAGTGTCTGCAGCGATCGCATTTGCCGCCTGCTTGCGATCTTGAATATGCGCCAGGTTCCGCTCGTACACGACTTTCTTAGCCTGGGCCGCAGCGTAGCTTTCATCACCGCGTGGAACCTGGTCGAGCAGCTTAATGGCCTGCTCCCATAGCACGGCAGTCTCTGCCCAGTGCTGAGCGCTGTAGGGCGGGTTTTGGGCCTTGAGAGAAGCCCTCCAGCCAAAGGCCCGGGCCGTTTCGAAGGCATCTTTGACAGGGGCTGTAATCACGGTGGGCGATCGCAACGCATCCGGCTGTGCCTTCCCTAGCGCTGCGGCCTCTGGCTGCGCCTCCCCATCAGCCGGAATCACCCGGCGTTCAGCCAAATCGCTACCGTAGGCAGGCACGGTGTCTTTGAACCGGTCAAACAGGCGACGGGTAAATCGCCGTGTAAAGCTGGGAGCTGACGCTGTCGGACTAGGCGTAGCAGACTCCGTAGCGCTAACCGGCAAAAAATTCGACACGGCCGAATTGGCGGCGGGCAAATTTGTACTGTCGCTGGTCAGCGGCACCACCGGTGCGCTGGCGCTAATAGCATCTACCCCAACAGCGGCGGCAACCAGGACCGCGACTGCACCCACACCAATTGGCGTACCCAGCAGAGAATCGTTGGCATCTGCGGCCAAAGCCTGAGTCAAGACAATAGGGTCAAACGCCGGAGAGACATCGCTAAACTCTTCCCAAAGTTCTATGCGGCTGACGGGCTTACCGTCCGACATCCGGAGATTTTCTAGACGGGAGAGCATGATCACCCGCTCTAGCTGCTCGTCTGGCTTGTCGCCGTAGCAGCGGTCCAGCTCATCTTTAACGATTTGAAACGCGCGATCGCTCAGTCGTGGCATATCAGGAACCGGTAGATTTTAGCCGCCAGCCACTGAATGCGTTGCTTACAGGTCAAAATTTTCGTTGGGCGATCGCAATCGCCCAGTTATCGACCGGTCGTCGACTATCTCGCCAGCATTCGTAAGCAACCGCAGTGACCAGCGCAGTGAGAAAACTATAGCCAGCGTCCAAAAAGTACGCTGTATTTTCCCCTACGTACAAACTCGGAGTCACCCGGTTATTTTACAAAGGCAAAATATAAACTAAACCGTTTCTACACAAAAGTTCTGTCATTCCTTTCAATTACAGGTGATTAAAGATACGCAGACTCCAGGCAACCCTACTGAGGTCGCTACACCAAACGCGTCAGCTGCACTCGATATCGCTGCTTTTTGGTAATTGCCATCTCGCCCACTTCGAGTCGGCCCTTACCGCGAATGGCCACGAGGTCACCCGTAGCCAACGTGCGGCTTGACTGAGTCACCGGCTTCCAGTTCACCCGCACATCGCCCTTGTTAATCATGTCGACCATCTTGCTGCGAGACATGCCAAAGCCAGCCGAAGCCAGCGCATCTAGCCGCATAGAGGCCTCTACAGTTGTAATTTCTTTGCGCTTGGGTTCGCGCACCCGCAGCTCACTCAGCGCTATCTGGCTAGTCTTGACCGGCACCGAGCGCACCTGCGTCAGCGCACTAGAGAGAAAATCCACCAGCGAAGGCTCCACAATCACCTGTGCGCCCCGCTCTCCCAGCACAATAATGTCACCCACCTTGGCCCGTACCAATCCAGTTCCCAGCAGCGATCCCAAAAAGTCTCGATGGGTTGCCGTATCAAACAAAAAGTTCCCAGCGATGCTAAGCGCTGCCAGGGGAACCGCCGTCGCTTCGAGCGGAATTTCTGAGCGGGCAATCAGCAGGCGCTGTCGCTCAGCCTGAGGAAACCCTCCGCTGGCCAAGAGATGAACGTCGCTCAGCCGACTAAAGACAGCCTCCGCTTCAAAGCGCTCTGGCGGAGAGAGGAAGTCTGTGGCAACAGGCTCCCACGTGCGAATGGCTTGCTCCGCGCGGTCGAGAATGCGCGTGAGCGCTTCCTTGTTTTCTGCGCGTTTGAGAATGTCTTCTTTGGGGAGCATACGTTAGTGTGAAAGCGGGTGCTACAGGCGCTATACGGTGGCGACTTCAGGCTCAGCAGCGGGCACACCGTTGACAATTTCTGCTGGAATATCGAAATTCTTGGCAATTTCGCGGGCCGTCATCTTGGCGCACATCATCACAGATGGGGTCCCGCCGCCGGGCTGCGCGTTTGCGCCCACCAAGTAAAGGTTGCTGATGTCTTCACTACGGTTATGCGGACGGAAGAAAGCGCTTTGCACCAGCACAGGCTCTACGCCAAAAGCATTGCCAATGTAGCTATTTAGCGTGCCTTCAAAATAGTCTGGCGTGATATGGCTCTGGTACACCAGTCGCTCTTTGAGGTTGGGTATGTAGCCACGCTCTTCTAAGAAGGTCAGCACCTTGTCAGTCAGATTGGGGCCTTCCACATCCCAGTCGATGTTGCTGGCATTGTTTGGCACGGGCACTAGGGTGTAGGCAGCGTGATGTCCGGGCGGTGCCATGCTCGGATCGGTGAGGGAAGGAATGTGCAAATACTGGGAGAAATCTGGGCTGAGCACCTTTTGGTCGAAGATTTCCTTGAGCAGTTCTTCGTAGCGCGGTCCCAAAATGATGTTGTGATGCTGCAGATCGAGCGAGTCTAATCCGTCGGCCCTGAAGCCAAAATAAATTACCAGCACCGACATAGACTGCCGGGTGAGCTTGATTTTGAGGTCCTGGTTGATCAACCGGTACTTGGGATCTATCAGCTTCATGTAGGTGTTGGCATAGTCACCGTTCGAAGCAACTAGGTCGGCTTCGTGATAGCTATCATCTGCTAGCCGGATTCCCTTCGCCGTTTTCTTACCCAATAGGGAGCCTTCAACTTCAATTTTGGTGACTTCGCTGTTGTAACGCATTGTGCCGCCCAACTCTTCGAACTTGCGTACAAAGCCATCGACCAGCTTGCCCGTGCCACCCATGGCGAAGTGAATGCCCCAGGTCTTTTCTACGAAGTGAATCATGGCGTAAATGGCTGGAACGCTGAGCGGGCTCCCGCCAACAAGCAAGGGCTCAAAGCTAAAGACCTGCCGAAGCTTATCGCTCTTAAAATAGTCTTTTACGAAGGAAAAGAGCGGGCGGATCGCGTCGAGCTTTACCAGGTCCGGCGCGACCTTGAGCATGTCGACAACGTTGCCAAAGTAGGTGTAGCCCAGCTCAATAAAGCCCCTATCAAAGATGGCTTTTGCCGCTGAGTGAAAGCGCTCATACCCTTCCAAATCGGCAGGTTCAATCGCTTCTATCTGCCGCCGGGTGCTCTCAGGGTCACCGTCGTAGTCGAAGTAGGTGCCGTCGTCGAAGTAAATTCGGTAGAACGGCAAGATAGGAATGATTTCGACGTATTTGGAAGTATTCGGGCCACCGCTTACGCCAGTGCGAATCCGACCCGCCGGATCCATGATTTCCTTCGGAAAATCGGGCTCTGCGAGGGCCGCTGCTCCTTTTTCCAATAAAAATAGTTCTTCGATGAAGTGGGGAACGGTGAGGACAGTTGGCCCCATGTCGAAAGTGAAGCCTTGGGCCTTGCGTACGTAGGCCCGGCCACCTGGCGCATCTAGCTTTTCAAAGATGGTGGTCTCGAACCCCAGGCTCTGTAACCGAATGCCCAAGGACAGTCCCCCGATGCCTGAACCGATGATGATGGCTTTCTTGCGACTCATACCGTAGTTTTACTATCTATACATTTCTTAGTATAGACCGGTAGAAACCTCCATTGAGCTCAAATGGGGCTCATAAGCTTGGAAGTTGGATGGCGGTTAGAAATTAGCGGTCAAGCAATCGACCAATGGCCGCACCCGGATCCGGCTGCTTAACGAGGGATTCACCCACCAAAATCGCGCTGGCACCCGCAGCGACCACCGTTTTCACATCTTCTGGTGTATGCAGCCCCGATTCGCTGACAAGCAAGCAGGTTTTCTGGGCGATCGCACTCCCAAACCGTTCCACCACCTGCGCCGTAGTCTCCAAGCTCACCGTAAAGTCTTCCAGGTTTCGATTGTTCACCCCAATCAGCGTCACCCCTTCCAGTGCGATCGCTCGCTCAAATTCCTCAATGGTGTGCGTTTCTAGCAGCACATCTAGCCCTAGCACCCTCGCAATCTTGGTGAAGTAGCGCAGGTCTTCATCGGTGAGGATGGCCGCGATGAGCAAAATAGCGTCGGCTCCGGCTAGCCGGGCCTGATAGATCTGATAGGGATAGATGATGAACTCTTTGCAGAGCAAAGGCAGGTCCACCGCCTGACGAATTTGGCTGAGATAGCTAAAGCTACCCTGAAAAAATTCGCTGTCTGTGAGCACCGATAGACAGGTAGCCCCGCCAGATGCGTAGCTAAGAGCGATCGCTACCGGATCAAAATCCGCCCGAATCACGCCCTTACTGGGCGATGCCTTCTTCACTTCTGCAATCAGCGCCGGACGCTGCACCTCTGCATGAGCCCTCAGCGCCTGCACAAAGCCCTTGGTCTGCGGCAGGCCCTGCACCTGCTGCTGCAGCGACTTGAGCGGCACCTTCTCCCGCAGCCGAGTCACCTCCGCCTCCTTGTGCCACACAATCTTTTCAAGAATGTTGCGCGGCTCTCCATCCGGCACCTGGATTTGGTACTCCAGGGTAGACACGGAGATCGGCGTGCTCGGCGGACGACGGCGGATTTTCATAAAATAATGAGGCGTGATGGACGGTGCAGGGATTTCGCAGGATTTTCGCAGTACTCTCTAAGCGGTTACCTTTGCTCGCTTGTAGGCTTCATCCAGCACTTCCGACAGGGTGGGATGGGTGTGTACAAATTTAGAGAGTTCGGTGACGGATTGCTTTTGTGCGATCGCATTTGCCGCTTCCTGAATCAAATCCGCCGCGTGGAGACCAATAATATGAGCGCCCATCACTTCACCGGTATCTTTCCGGTACACCACTTTAGCCAGGCCGTCGGTTTCCCCCTCAGCAAGCGCCTTTGAGTTTGCCTTGAAATAGCTGCGTACAGACGCGACCTCATAGCCTTCGTCTTTCGCCTTGGCCTTGGCAGCGGGCTCGGTCATCCCCACAAAGCTCACTTCAGGATGGGTGAAGGCCGCCGCCGGAATCGCGTTGTAATCCACGGTGCGCTGGTCACCGCAGATATTATCGACCGCCACAATGCCCTGGGCAGAAGCGGAATGCGCCAGCATCATTTTGCCGTTGGCATCACCAATGGCATACAGATGGGGCACCGGCTTACCATCACGCAAAACAGCCAAATGCTCATCGACCGGGATAAAGCCACGTCGATCAGTCTCCACAGCCACCATATTTAAGTCCAGGTTTTTCGTAGCAGGAATACGTCCCGTTGCCACCAGGCACGCATCCACTTCTAGCGTTTCAACCACTTCTTTGGTCATCGGATCGCTCAGCTCAATCAGCACAGGCGAGCCGGGCGTAATTTTTGTGGCCCACAGTCCCACCTTGGTTTCAATATCGCGGGGCTTGATCAACACACGCTCAGCCTGCTTGGCAATATCCGGGTCAAAGGTCGGCATCAGCTGGTCCATCGCCTCGATCATCGTCACCTCTGAGCCGAGCGCCGTATACACATCAGAAAACTCCAGACCGATGTATCCACTGCCAATAATCGCGACCCACTCAGGCAGCCACTCTAGCCGCACGGCCTCATCACTGGTGTAAACCGTTTTCCCATCCGTTTCGATGCCCCTAGGCACAAACGGCACAGACCCAGGCGACAGAATAATGTCTTTAGCTGTAATGATTCGCTTACCGCTTTCATCTTCGACAGACACCTTCTGGCTCGCTGCAATCTTGCCCCAGCCGCGAATAATGTCTACGCCCAAGCGGGTCAGGCTACCGGTCAGATCGCCTTGAATTTTGCCGACCAGGTTCTTCGCGTGGTCAGAGATTTTTTCCCGGTCGAAGCCCACCCCAGATAGGCTAATGCCCATGGCTTTGAGGTGCTGCTCGTCTCGCATTTCGCGCACCTTGCCCGATGCTGCCAGCAGCGCCTTAGAAGGGATACAGCCCCGATTTACGCAGGTGCCGCCCATATCTCCAGCCTCGACGATTGCCGTCTTCAGCCCTTTTTGTACCGCGTGCAGGGCTGCGCCATGACCACCTACGCCCGCGCCAATAATCACCAAGTCGTAATCGAATGCTGCTTCCAAAGTACTCTCCGTCTGAGAAATGCTACTTTCCATTTTCAACCAGAGCGGTAGCTTTGCACAACTCAGCTGTCGTCCGGTTATCCGTCCAAACACTGCCGTCAGAGATGGCGCGACGCCCGCTGTCGGCGCGCTTCATAGAGCAACAGCGCTGTCGAAACGGCCACATTGAGCGACTCTACGCCCGGCATTACTGGAATCTTTACCGATACCGACGCCGCTGTCATTAGCTGCTCAGATAGCCCCGCCCCTTCGTTTCCCATCACAAATACGGTTGGCCGGGTCAAATCCAGCTGCCAATAGTCCAGCTCAGCGGCAGCTGTCGTTGCCACGACCTGGATACCGTTTCCTTTGAGTTCCTGTGCTTTCTGAGCCACATCGACCGTCGCCATCGGCTGGCGAAACCACTGTCCGGCTGAGGCCCTCAGCACTTTGGGATGGCCCAAATCGACGCTGTCTGGACTGAGCCAAAGCGCCTCACTACCCGCCGCTGCCGCCGTTCGAATAATCGTGCCCAAGTTTCCAGGGTCTTGCAGGGTTTCCATCATCACGCCCAGTGTCGCATCGTCACGGGGCGCGCTACTAAGCGAGGTCCATACATTTCGCCGGGGCGCGGTGGCAATGACCCCATCTGGGCTGACGGTGCTGGCAATGGAAGTGAGCACCTCTGGTGAGACCAGTTCGACCCGGGTAGCGAGTGCGACCGCCTGCCGGGAAATATCTGGGTAGCGGGCCTGCCAAGCTTCTGTGTAGCAAAGTACCTGGAGCGGGTAGCCCGTCTCGCTAGCAGCCTCTATCAGATGCGTACCTTCCAAGAGTATCGCGGCCTGCTTCCGGCGCTCCTTTGGCTGCTGCAGCTTACGCAGCTGCTTGACGGTTGGGTTTTGCAGGCTAGTCAGCATTCATCAAAAGATCCCCGAAGACCTTTAGAACAACAGCAAGAATAACGACCCAAAAACGCGCTTAGGCAGCCCATTTTTCAGCACACCAGAAAAAATTTATGGTCAAGACATTAGAAATAATTAAGTATTTATACTGACTGACAAAAAGTTTCTAACTGATGGGTTTTGCCACCGATATGTGCAGCACACCAGAGAGCATGGCGGCAAACCGCACAGAAAACTAAAAAACAACCTCCCAGCCTTTATCCAAAACTGAGAGGTTCATTCTGATGAGCCATATCGATGCGGAACCCGGGACTTGAACCCGGAAGTCCTTGCGAACACTAGAATCTGAATCTAGCGCGTCTACCAATTCCGCCAGTCCCGCTAGGACGCA
>JBCBIK010000157.1:0-12082 GCA_038524545.1 Cyanobacteria bacterium J06623_4
AATCTCCAGACTTTTTGTAAACAGCTGCAAATAATATTCCTCAATAATAGGGGAGCCAGGGGCACTGTCTGGAGGAAGCTGAGAAAATCATTACACAGCTTAATATTTATCAGAAGCACGACAGTTCAAGGCTTTAACGGTTTAAAAACGACTTTAGCAGTCACTAATTCAGACACATACCCTCGCTCAAAAGACAAGAAAAGACACACTCCGAAACAATGTCTTCAGACAGTCTTAGCCCGTTTACTCAACTTTCAAACGGCCAGTCGTCCGGTCGGTTGCAGTTGAAAAACAATCGCTTTGGTGCCGCTTCGTAGGGGGCAATTGGCACCGTAGATAGCCAGGCCTGAAAAGAGCGCTGACCATGATTAGCCTGTTGGTGAAGGCTGTGCATGCAGCTGCGGTGGTAGTAACCGCAGAGCGGCTCCCACCGCTGTGGATTTTGCCGGTCATCCATCGGTGAAAGGGATGCTACGGGTTGCGATCGCCCCAGCCACCCTTCCTGCTGGCTAGCCACAATCCAGCGCCACCACGCTTGCAGGGCATCCACCTCTAGGTACGGCATATCGCAAGCCAGTAGCAGGCACCAGTCTGTAGAGACTTGCGACATGCCACAGGCAAATCCGCTTAGAGGACCCGCAGAAGATCTCTGGCGGGTTCCAGCCGTCAATCTGTTTTCTGGCTCATAGACGGGCAAAGGTTCTTTGACCCACTTCACGCTTACCGAAGAAATATATTTTTCTGGCCAAGGCGTCACAATTTTGATGTCTGCGGTTAGCGATCGCGCCACCGTCACCGTTTGAGACAGCAAGGTCTGCCCACTCGGCAACCGCATCAGGGCCTTGTCTTGTCCCATGCGAGTGCTGTGCCCGCCTGCCAAGACCATTGCAGACAGGGTTGGGCGGGGTGTAGGGTGCACAGCAGACACGCTACGATGGCTTACGCTTTACTTTTGGCGCAGTCTTTGGCGGAGTCCTTGGTGGAGTCCCCGCAGAAGACCCAGAAGACGAACTGGAAGAAGGGTCTGCAGAAGGGCCCGATGAGGGACCTGCCGACGGCCCCGAAGAACCAGACCGCGGACCAGAGGGTGGTCTAGGCGGTTTGCGCGGGGGCTTGCCGTCAGAACGACGATTCACCCGGCGGCTGGTTTCTGCCCACACGTGCCCCTTGAAGTAGTAAATCAGCCCGACCAGCACGGCTATAGCCATGTACATCAGACGGATGAGCCAGCCTACGCGCTGAAAAACAAACGCGGCAAAATCGGCTCGTGGATCATCGTAACCGGCCAGCTCGTCTGTCAGCAGATCATTAGGGTTAGCAGCCTGCAGCGACTCCAGGCTCTTCCGCCGAACAGGTAGCTCAGCCAGCTGAGTGCTAAACGGATAAAACCCAAAAAAACCGCCGCTGCCCACTTCGCGCTCAAGGTAGGCATTAGTAATGTCCCGCGCCTCCGGGTAGGAAATATTTGCGCGAGCTGCCACCTCCTGAATCCACAGATGCTGCCGCATAAGGTAGCTACCACTAAAAACAAAAGGACTGACTAACGCTAAAAACGCCAGCTTGGCACGGTGGTCCCAGCGCTGAGGCAGCAACAGCGTTGCAGACCCAATGCCAGCCCCCAAGATGGCAAACACCACCAGATTAGATAGCTCCGTCAGCTCAATACTCTTAAGGAATCCGCCTATCCAAGGCACAGAATAGAGGTAGGTATTCGCCAGCAAAGCTGCGATCGCCTTCAAAAGCGCCATCAGTACGCTTAACCCCAAGCCAATGGCAAAAAACAGAAAAATTCGCGATTTCTTGGAATCAAAAGCCATGGGGAGCCAGCACGTCAAATCACTCCCTTAATCAAATCACTATGGTCGCGAAATGCAAAATTGAGCCAGATGCGAAATGGCGACAAGATGGCGACAAGAACGCTTGAACTTGGGGGAACAATTTAGTACATTTGAACTATCTTTTGTGTTAAGCGAATTTGTCCTATGAGTATTGAACAGACTAATCAACTAATTCTGCTTATTTTAAATTCTGTGCTGATGGCGTTGCTTTCTGCGGGGCTGCTCGGCGGGGCCTGGCTCAGGCAAAACTCACTGCTCCATCAGCTGCGTCAGGTGCGATCGCGCTATCGAAAAGTCACCCATGGGACCGCTTCTCTCACCGCCATCGCGAACCCTACCGCAGACAACACAGCCGCACGCCCTCAAACTGAATTACGCAAAGCCGACTTCAAAAAGATTCGCGATCGCCGTCAGCAGCTTAGCCGTCAATACCACTGGAGCCATGTCGGCATGTTAGTGCTCCACATGGCGCTGTGGGTCTTCAGCCTAAGCCTGTTTGCACTAGCACTACGCGCCCTGTTTGCCTTCGATGCGCTGATTTCTACAGCGCTAGTCCTCTTCACCCTGGGGGCGGGTGGACTGCTCACGGGCACAGGCTGCGTCTTGGTCGACCTTGCCCAAGGCAATAGCAACAGCGATTCTCTGGGCAAGACCCTCGGCAGAGCGATCGCCCGCACCACTCAGCAGTGGAAGCGACTCAGCCACCGATACCCCAACGGCATCTGGGTGGGCAAAGCCGCTTCAGTGCGATCGCTCGACCCCTAAGCTCAGACAGGTTAACCGTCCCTAAACCTGCTCAGCCAGTTCGCGCTGCGCTTCACCCAGCGAAAACCGCTTCAAAATGCGTTCAGCCATTTGCGCAGGCATCAGACCTAACTCAGCCTTCGACTGATCGGGCGAAGCGTGGTCCACCAGCTTATCGGGCACACCCAGACGCAATAGCCCCGGCGTCAGCCCTTCGTCGCACAGTGCCTCTGCCAGCGCTGAGCCAAAGCCTCCCATCAGGCAGCCATCTTCCAGCGTTACCACTCGGCCAATCTGCTCGGCCAGCGGCAGCATCAGCTCAGTATCTAGCGGCTTGGCAAAGCGAGCATTAATCACCGTAGCCTCTACGCCATGCTCACCCAAAATTTCAGCGGTCTGCATCGCGGGATACACCATTGAGCCGTAGCCCACCAGCATCACATCATCGCCACGGCGCAGCACCTCTGCCTTACCAATGGGCAGCGTCTCCCAGCCAGACTCCATCAGGGGCACGCCATAGCCGCTGCCTCGCGGATAGCGCACCGCAATCGGGCCGTCGTGCTGCACGCCGGTCACCACCATCTGCTGCAGCTCAGCCTCATCTTTTGGCGCCATCAGCACAATATTAGGGATGCAGCGCAGGTAGGCAATATCGTACATGCCCTGATGGGTCGGGCCATCGACCCCGACAATTCCGGCTCTGTCTAGCGCGAGGAAAACGGGCAGCTTTTGGATGCAAATGTCGTGAACAATTTGGTCGAAGCCGCGCTGCAAGAACGTGGAATAAATCACGGGCACAGGCTTCATGCCCTCACAGGCCAAACCAGCCGCTAGGGTCACCGCATGCTGCTCAGCAATGCCCACGTCAATGTACTGCTTTGGCAGCTTCGCCTGTAGCAAATCTAGCCGGGTCCCCGTCGCCATAGCTGCGGTAATGCCGACAATGGTGGGGTCTTTTTCAGCCAGGGTAATCAGCGTTTCTGCAAAGACCTTGGAATAGCCGGGCGGCTTGGGCTTATTGGCAGGGATTTTTTGCCCGGTTTCTAAGTCAAACGGAGACTGGGCGTGGTAGCCCACCTGATCTTTTTCTGCGATTTCGTAGCCTTTGCCCTTCACCGTTGCTACATGTACGAGCACTGGTCCGCCGTGATGGTGCGCTTCTTTGAAGGCGCTAATCAGCTCCGAGAGGTTGTGGCCATCGACCGGGCCCATGTAGGTAAAGCCTAGTTCTTCGAACACGGCGCCCACCTTGGGCACGGCTAGGCGCTTCATGCCTTCTTTCACGCGGCTCAGCTCGGGGGTCACCGCTTCGCTGAAGGGCAGCTGCTTAATCTGCTCTTCGAGGGTATCGGTGAGAAACTGCATGGGCGGGCTCACTCGCATTTTGTTGAGGTAGCGAGGAATGGCGCCCACGTTGGGAGAGATCGACATTTCATTGTCATTGAGCACCACGACCAGATTGGTCTTGGGCAGATGGCCCGCGTGGTTGATGGCTTCTAGGGCCATGCCACCGGTGAGGGCACCGTCGCCAATGATGGCGGCGACTTTGTAGTTGTCGCCCTTCATATCACGGGCGATCGCCATACCCAACGCGGCAGAAATGCTCGTAGAAGCGTGCCCGGCACCGAAGTGATCGAACCGGCTCTCAGAGCGCTTGAGGTATCCGGCAATGCCATGTTGTTGCCGAAGTGTGTGGAAATCCTTGTAGCGGCCTGTAATAAGTTTGTGGGGATAGGCTTGATGGCCCACATCCCACACCACCTTATCGCGGTCTAAGTCGAGGGTTTGATAGAGCCCTAGCGTCAGTTCTACCACGCCTAGCCCCGGCCCCAAGTGACCCCCGCTGGCAGCGATGGTCTGCAAATGTTTGTCTCGAATCTGCTGAGCAATTTTCTCCAATTGACTTACGGGCAGACCATGCAACTGGTTAGGATGCGTAATTTCGCTCAGATGCATATCAAATCCTCTCTTAACGGCGTAACCATGCGTTCATCTTCACTCTTTCACTGTAGATTAGATTAGAGCGGACATCAGCAATCGAGACTCCCAATGAAACCATTATTGACGCTTCTTTCATCCCGCATTCATCTCCGATCCCCGCAGCGGGCTCAGTTATCTGGGATCGCCTCACATCGGCCTCGCCCAAACGTCCTTGCTAAAACGGGCACCGCAGCGATGTTTGGGGTAGCTTCGCTGAGCACAGCCCTGATGGCCGCCCCCGCTTCAGCTAACGCAGACTACTTTGAATGCACGACAGGCATGGTCGATGCCGGCGTCTCAGAAGAAGCAGCGATCGCAGCTTGTGCCTCTGCTCGATACCCCGATGACTTGGGAGCCTGCGTAGTCGATGTTAGCGAATTTACGGGCCTAACTGCCAACAGTGCGCTGCTGATTTGCCAGCGATCGCGCCGACCAACTGAAGTCGCCGATTGCACCGTCAATATTCACGAAGCCTTTCTCGATAGCCCCTCTACCAAAGTGCTTGAAAACTGTGGCCGCAGCCTACTCCCCGAGCGCTACGGCACCTGCGTCGTCGACATCGTAGAAGCGACCGACGTGAGCGTAGATACGGGCCTCGACCAGTGCATTCGGGCCGGATATCGTCCTTGGAGAATTCAGCCTCGTCTGGAGTAGTGCGATCGCCACCTTGGCTAGGTGTACAAAACCCTAACGAGACACCCTCAACAGCAGGGTAATACCTGCGCCTAGCCCCAACAGGAGAGGTAGCCAACCGGCAACGAACGGGCTCACCACGCCAGCTT
Source organism: Cyanobacteria bacterium J06623_4 (assembly GCA_038524545.1). Lineage (GTDB taxonomy): Bacteria > Cyanobacteriota > Cyanobacteriia > Phormidesmidales > Phormidesmidaceae > Phormidesmis. The sequence goes on from JBCBIK010000157.1 coordinate 5,345, forward strand.
CGCCCATCGCCGAGGTGATGAAGCTCAGCAGGTAGTAGCCAAAGATAATCACCACGCTAATGCCAAAGCTCGTCGCCTTGCCGGTGCGCTGAGGCCGCACGCCCACAGCCGACCCCACCAGGCCAAACACCACACAGGCAAAGGGAATGGCATACTTTCGCTGAATCGCTACAGCGAGCTTGCGGACCGCTCTTTCATCGCCGGTCTGGCGCAGAATATTCATGTATTCGCGCGTCTCAGCAATATTCATTTCCTCTTCTTTTTTGGGTCGCTGGGCCAAGTCGAGGGGGGTGCGCGGCAGCTGCAAATCTTGCTTATCGAAGCGAATAATCTGGCGAAAAGAACCGTTTGGCGATACCGCGTAAATCGTGCCGTTGGTAAATTCCCACAGGTTGCGAGAAAAGTCCCAAGTGGCCGCGTCGGCACTCACAATTTGCTTTAGGCCATCTTCGGTATTGTCTTGAGAAAAATCTACGACGGTGATGTCGCGCATGGTGGTCCCGTCGAAGTTGCGCGCATAGAAAAATCGCAGCAGCACATCGCCTGTGCCATCAATCGAAGGCTGCTGCTGCTGAAAAATGATATTGCCTTCTTTGAAGGGGGGCTTCTCTTGATCTAGCGCTCTAGCCAGTAGCACAGCCGCCCGCTCGGTACTCGCCGGGGCGACCACCTCATTCACCACGAAGCTCAGCCCCGTAATTAATAGGCTGAGAATAATGGCGGGCACCACAATCCGCTTCACGCTCACTCCGCAGCCCCGCATCGCAATCAGCTCGCTATCGCTAGAAAAGCGGCTGAAAGTCATCATCGTGGCCAGCAGGGTAGACATAGGAAAGGCCAGCACGGTAAAGGTCGGCAGGCTCAGCAAAAAAATCTCAAAGGCCAAAGAGGCGGGCAGGCCAGCTTCTGCCACCTTGCGAATCAGCTCAAACAGCGCGCCAATAGAAACTGCAATCGAAGAAAACGCCCCTACCCCAAATAAAAATGGCAGCGTCAGCTCACGGGCGATGTAGCGGTCCATAATAGACAGCCGGGGTAGCCAGCCAGAGAGGCGTTGGGGAAAGGTCGGAGAGGTGGTCATAGCTGGAAATCTTCACCCAGGTAGTATTGACGGACGAGGGGATTGTCTGACAGGTCATCGGCATTGCCCGAGGCCAATATTTGCCCCTCGCTCATGATGTAGGCCCGGTCGATAATTTGCAGCGTCTCTCGCACGTTGTGGTCGGTGATGAGCACACCCATTTTGCGATCGCGCAAATCAGCCACAATCGTCTGAATTTCTGACACGGCAATCGGGTCGACCCCCGCAAAAGGCTCATCTAAAAATAAAAACTTTGGCCCTTCTTGCCCTGCCGCCAGTGCCCTGGCCAGCTCCGTCCGGCGGCGCTCACCCCCACTGACCTGAATGCCCAGCGAGTCGGCCACCTTTTCTAGGCGAAACTCCTTGAGCAGGCGATGCAGTCGCTCATCGCGCTCATGAAAGGGCACGCCAGTCTGCTCCATCACCAGACGCAAATTGTCGCGCACGCTGAGATTGCGAAAAATGCTCGCCTCCTGAGCCAGGTAACCAATGCCCAGACGAGCCCGCTTATACATCGGCAGCTGAGTAATATCTTGCGCATCGAGTGACACTTTGCCCACATCCGGCTGCACTAAACCCGTCGCCATATAAAACGTCGTCGTTTTACCGGCGCCATTTGGCCCTAGCAAACCGACGATTTCACCCTGAGAGACAGACAAATTGACCCCTTTCACGACCGTTCGCTTGCCGTAGGTCTTTTGCACGTTTTCCAGCACGAGCTTCATGGACTGATTACCCTCAGATGGGCTTATGGGGAAAGGTAGCGGCTCGGGATTGATCAGGGGAGTCGTCATGACGAATTCAGGCCGGTGGGTCGGTTACTCTACGCTAGCAGCGCACACACTCACTACAGTCACAGTGTTCGTTGCCTAATCATCAGAACCTGATCATAAGCAATATTTTAGCGATCGCTATCAATTGGACCTAATTCAGCGGGTAGTTCGTCCGGCGGGGTTGGAATTGTCAGTGGGGCAGGCGGTGCAGACTCAACGCTGGGCTCAGCCACCGGTTCCTCCGGCAGCAGGTAAACGGCTTCAACCTGTGCGCCCTCTCCCGGCATCGCCACAAACCGACCCTCCTCAATTAGATACGTCACCGTCTCTGCCTGCAGAGTATTGCCCTCCTGGATGACATCCACATTCCCGCTGAGCACGATGCGCTGCTCCCGGCTGTAGTATTGCGCCTGCGCAGAAGTCGCATAAATCTGGCGACTTGGATAGTCGATTCGCACATTGCCGATGGCAGTCACCACACCAGTATTAGAGTTCGCCTCCACCCGAGACGCCTTCAATTGAATCGCCCCCCCCTCCGACTGCGCTGCAACATCTGAAACAGAAGCCGGGAAAATAACTGCCGCTAGCAGCGGCAGCATCAACGTCACCGCTAGGGTGCCAGCAAATCGACTGGTTGCACGCTGTAGCCTTCGCGGCATCCGGGGAGAGCGGAGCACGGCGTGAGGCACATCTACATTTGAGGGAGTCATAGGGCAGGCAGTGGAACGAAATACTCTCAGGAACAAAGTCAAAAAACTAGACCGTTTATCTAATCGTAGAGATTCCTACATAGGTTGATTTGGGGCAGATAGCCGCTTTGTAAATTGGGAACGGATGAGCGATCGCTCACCCATGTTTCAAGAGGCCTATTCGAGCGGAATATCAGACATAGACGCAACGATATCTAGATGCTGTGCAGTATCCGTTCCCAGACCTTAAGTATCGCTCTAAAAGTAGCCCGTGCGGACTTTAATTTCATTGGAGTGCGCTTTCGGCGGGCGATACTTTTATCTGAGGAAAAGACTGCTGCGAATTGGCCATCAGCTCAGCGAGGCCTTCCTCACCACAGGACTGCACTTGCGTCAGCCACTCCACTGCCTGATCGACCAAATCTTCTACATCTACGCTCTGGTAGCTCGGCTCAAATCGGCGCAAGCGATTGATGCCTTCGCCCATCAAAATCGCCCCGCCACGCCAGTTGAGGTTGCCTAAGTGATAAAAGGCAACCGCCACCTGCAAAATTCCTTGGTAAAACGGCTTTTCTGCGCTGTCTGCATCCATCCAAATCGCTTCCAGCGTGTCGTGACAGGCATAAAATTCGCCTCGGTTAAATTCATCAATTCCTTTTTGCAAAGGCGTAGGCCCTTCAGACTGGTTTACGTCAGATTGGTCTGCTTCAGGCTGATGATCTGCCGATGAAATGGGCATAGTTACAGTACGCTCTGTTCAACTTTTATTGATTCAACCACCGATTCAACGGTTATTCAGGCAATGTATTCAGGCAATGGGTATGCCACTGTCCCAGGCATTCCCCAGCGCACGACATGCCGCAAATGTCCCCACGTGTGGCAACTTTAGCAAACCCAAACCAGTCAGAAGAGACCGTTAGGGAATCCACGATTGCTTACGGGAGCGCAAATTAGTAATGTCCCTGCTATCAGCATTGCTGCCACCCACCCTGCGAGAAGAGCAAGCTCTACACCCTAAATCCCTCTCCCTGAGGGAAAGGGACTTTGAGAATCCGCTCCCCTCTCCCTCAGGGAGAGGGCTAGGGTGAGGGCCCCCGGGATGTTCTTTAATGGCAGCTCCCTTACCGGTTTGTCGTCTACTCACAAAGTTAACCATTCACAGTGGGCCTCGCGCCTCCGCCTAACTGCCCTCCGCCTAGTTGCATAGTGCATCGAATCAAGCTGCTGGGTGACATCATGCGAAGGTCCGACTCAGATTATCAGCGAGAATTGGCACATTCGACAAAAATCTTAAGGTGAAGGTGATATCCTCCACACGTAGGAGCCGAGTGGTGTCAGCAGCAACGACCAACGGACGTTGCAAACGTTAATTCGTAGTGTAGGGAGTGAAAATATGGTGAGTTCTCCAATTCAAAAGGATCGCAAGGTCCTGCAGCAGCAAACACACAAGCCGACAGCCTTTAACCCCATTCCCTCAGCAAGATGCACGCTAGCGCCTTTGCCCAGTACGCCGCTTTTTGGCACGGATGGCATCAGAGGAGAGGCCGGAACCTTACTAACCGCGCCGCTGGCCACACAAGTTGGCTTTTGGGCGGGTCAGGTGTTGCGCAGTCACGGCGAAAGCGCTCCTATCATCATCGGGCAAGATTCTAGAACGTCTAGCGACATGCTGTCGGCTGGACTTGCAGCAGGCCTGACCTCCGCCGGTTTAGAAGTTTGGAATGTGGGACTCTGCCCGACCGCAGCTGTCGCTCATTTAGCGGCGGGCAATGCTGGCGGCATTATGATTTCTGCCAGTCACAACCCACCCGGCGACAACGGCATCAAATTTTTTAACGCTCAGGGAACCAAGCTCTCCAGCAGCATTCAAAAGGAAATTGAAGCTGCCCTACGAGGCCAGCGGCTCTCAGAGGCGACTGCTCAAGACGCTGCATCCGCTGAACGCATCCAGTGGGGCAAGACCTACCAGCGTCCTGACCTTGTTGAGCGCTACGTCGATTTTTTGCATGAACCTTTTCAGCCCCATCCTGACCTGAGTGGCATGCGCATTGTGCTCGACTTGGCTTGGGGAGCTGCCACCCGCGTGGCAAAGCAGGTTTTTGAAGCGACGGGCGCTGATGTGGTGATCATGCACGGTCTGCCTGATGGCGATCGCATCAATGTAAACTGCGGCTCTACCCACCTTGGCGCGCTCAAGTCAGCCGTCGCTGAGCTACAGGCTGACATTGGCTTCGCCTTCGATGGCGACGCTGACCGGGTGATGGCAGTAGATGCAAAAGGGCGCGTGATTGATGGCGACTATATTCTGTATTTTTGGGGGCAGACCCTTCAGCAGGCGGGCAAGCTGCCAAACAACACCATCATTTCTACAGTGATGGCAAACCTCGGATTCGAGCGCGCTTGGGAAAAGCGCGGCGGCACCCTTATTCGCACCAAAGTGGGCGATCAGCATGTCCACGCTGAAATGGTCAATCAGGGCGCCATGCTCGGCGGCGAGCAGTCTGGACACATTCTCTGCCATCACTACAGCCTCACCGGCGATGGCATCCTCACCGCCCTACACCTCGCCGACCTGCTCAAGCAGGCAGAGTGCTCCCTCCCAGACCTGGTCGCACAGAGCTTTGAAACCTATCCGCAACGATTGAAAAATGTCCGGGTAGAAGACCCCACGGTCCGTCGAAACTGGCAGGCTTGTGACCCTCTGCAGGCTGCGATCGCACAGGCTGAAGCAGACATGGGCGACCAGGGCAGAGTGCTGGTCCGTGCTTCTGGCACAGAACCGGTCATTCGCGTGATGGTAGAGGCGGTCAACGCTCAGCTGGTAAACCACTGGACAGAGAAACTAGCGGCCAAAGTGGCGCAGCATTTGGCATAGGTTGTTAACCTTTATCAACAATCTGGTGGCAGTAATACGAGCCCGAGGCGCATTGTAAAGATTTGCGAAGCCCCTCGGGTTCGTGCTATGCCTGGTACAGCCTTCTGTGAACGCTGGCTCAGGCGCTGATCTGGCGATGCTCGATCAGCTGTACCCAGATTTCACGCCATCAGTTCACACACCGTCAATCGTTTCAGAGAGCACATGACTGCAACGCTTTCTCCCACCACTCAGCCATCTGCCCTCCAGCAGCAGAGGCCGCAGGTTGCTGCCCACCCCAAAAAAGTCATTGCCATTGGCGATAGCCTGATATACGGCTATGGGGATAGCGAAGGTGGCGGCTGGGTAGAAAGGCTGCGGCTGCAGTGGATGAACCCAGACCAACCGGGCCCGATTTTGTACAATTTGGGTGTGCGCGGTGATGATGTTAAGAAGGTCTCTAACCGGCTGGCCAGAGAATTTTGCGATCGCGGCGAACTCCGCCACCGCACTCCAGACGTGCTCGTGCTCTCCTTTGGCACCAATGACTCTGCCCGCGCAGGCCGCCCCGATGGCCGCGCAGTGACCGACCCAGAAACCTTTCGGCAATCTGTCGCCCAGCTTCTACAGCAAGCGAGCGAACTGTGCCCGGTTTACTTCGTTGGCATGGTCCCTGTAAATGAAGCTGCCATGCCCTTTGCCAATATTCTGCACTACAGCCACAGCGAACAGCGGCGATATCGAGATATCACCCAGCAGCTGTGCGAAACCTATCAGATCGACTATCTAGACTTGTTTGCACAGTGGATGCAGCAAGGTGAGGGTTGGATTTGCGATCGCCTCTGCGCCGACGGTATCCACCCAAACACCCTCGGCTACCGCACCATCCTCGAAGCGGTGAAAGCCTGGCACCCCTTCATGAACGCCATCCAGTAGTCACACCACGAGTAGAACTGGTAAGCCACCAATGCAGCCTAAGCAAAGTCAGCCAGAACTTCTAACCTTTTACTTCTATCTTATAGCCTGCCTATGCTACTCGCAAAGGATACATAGAAAATAAAATCAGTTATGAGACAGCTCAAACACACAGAACCGGTTCAACGCCTCAGCCCTCAGAAAGTGTCTTACAAACCGTGGGCTTGAGACAATTGCACACTGTGCGATCTGGCTGTTGCGATCACACAGCTTAGAAAGGCAGATCGAAAGGTGTTTAGCAAGCTTTGATTTTCAAACGAGTTTCTTTGCGCCAATAAAGAAGCAAATCACACAAAGGAGCAACGTCAAGAAAGAGACTGTACATAATTTTGTGTAAGCGGACTAAGATCCTATCAATTCAGGAGA